>DATMSG010000154.1:0-9542 GCA_035565515.1 Devosia sp. | reverse complement strand
GACACCGATATAGTCGGCCTGGGTCTTGGTCAGCTTGGTCAATTTGGCGCCAAGTTTGGCCAGGTGCAGTTCGGCGACCTTTTCGTCGAGATGCTTGGGCAGGACATGGACCTTCTTTTCGAGCTTTTCGCCATTGGTCCCGAGTTCGATCTGGGCCAGGGTCTGGTTCGAAAACGAGGCGGACATGACAAAGCTCGGATGGCCGGTGGCATTGCCCAGGTTCACCAGGCGCCCTTCGGACAGCAGGATCAGGCGCTTGCCATTGGGCTGCTCGATGAGGTCAACCTGCGGCTTGACATTGGTCCACTTGAAGTTGCGCAGGCCCAGAACGTCGATCTCATTGTCGAAATGGCCGATATTGCACACGATCGCCATGTCCTTGAGATTGCGCATGTCATCGACCATCAGCACGTCACGATTGCCGGTGGCGGTGACGACGATGTCGGCGCGGTGCGCGGCGTCTTCGAGAGTCACGACCTCAAAGCCTTCCATGGCGGCCTGGAGGGCGCAGATGGGGTCGACTTCGGTGACGAGCACGCGGGCGCCGGCGCCGCGCAGCGATTCAGCCGAGCCCTTCCCCACATCGCCATAGCCGCAGACGATGGCGACCTTGCCGGCCAGCATCACGTCGGTGCCGCGGCGGATGGCATCGACGAGCGATTCACGGGTACCGTACTTGTTGTCGAATTTCGACTTGGTAACGGAGTCGTTGACATTGATGGCCGGGAACGGCAGCTCGCCCTTGGCGTGCAGTTGATAGAGGCGCATCACGCCCGTAGTGGTTTCTTCCGAAACGCCGCGGATATTTTCGCGAATTGCAGAGAAGAAGCCCGGCGTCTTTTCGAGACGGCGCCTGATGGTGGCGAAGAAGATTTCCTCTTCCTCATTGCCGGGCTTGGCCAGCACCGAAATATCCTTCTCGGCCTTGGCGCCGTTGAGGATATACATGGTGGCATCGCCGCCATCGTCGAGGATCATGTTGGGGGTGAGGCCATTGCCCCAGTCCATCATGCGGTCGGTGAATTCCCAGTATTCCTCGAGCGTTTCGCCCTTATGGGCGAAAACCGGAATGCCGGCGGCGGCGATGGCGGCCGCGGCATGATCCTGGGTCGAGAAAATATTGCACGAGACCCAGCGCACGTCGGCGCCGAGCGCGACCAGCGTCTCGATCAAGACGGCGGTCTGGATGGTCATGTGCAGCGAGCCGGCAATGCGGGCGCCCTTGAGCGGCTGGGCCGTGGCATATTCCTCGCGGATCGCCATCAGGCCCGGCATTTCGATCTCGGCGATCTGGATCTCCTTGCGGCCGAAATCGGCCAGCGAAATGTCCCTGACCGCGTAGTCGGTGGCTGGACTGGTCATGCTCGGTCTCCGGAAGAATGTTGGTTGCTCTTCCTATACGCAAGCCCGCCATCGCATTCAACCGGGCATATAAAGGTATGTTTATGTCTTATGAGCGGTAGGAAAGGTGCCGGCGCCGGAAGGGCAGCGCGCAGAAACGGATGAGCCCGGACAGGATGAGGTAGCCGAGCCCGAAGCCGGCCGCGGCATAGGACAGGCCTTCCATGGTGACGGGCACGGCCGGCTGGTAATTTTCGAGCGTCCGGCGGCCAATATCGGTATCGAGGAAAGCGGGCAGGTTCTTGAACCGCTCAATGGGATCGGCACCCTGGATTTTTTCCAGTGTCTGGCTCAATTGGCCGTAGCGCACAAAGGTGCGCTGCATGCTCTCGCCCCGATCGGCGAGAAAGCTGTCGCTCGATGCCCGATAGCGCGCGAGCGCCCCTTCCCGGTCCAGCCCGGCTGCCTGCGCCGCGCGGTCGAAATCGGCGGTGACGACGCGCAATTCATCCACGGCCCCGCCAAGGCGCTGGGTATATTGCTGCGCATATTCGGGAAACTGGCTCAACATGACCGCCAGCCCCACCCCACCGACACCAGCCAGCATGCGCCGCATATTTCAACCCTCCTGCCGCAGGGGCAGTCTGCCCGACCCGTTATTGGGCGGCAACCTGCCGCCTGCTGGTGTCAGAAACGGGGCGATGGGCCGTCTTGATCCAGTCAAAGGGTTTGATGGTCAAATCGACGAGGGCCCGCAGCGTCGCCCAGGCCACCGCGATCCAATAGACCGGCAGCAGCAGCTGAAGGCGGAGCAGGTGGGTCTGGCCGGTGCGCATGAGCCCCAGGACCTGGATGGCAAAGGCAATGCCATAGCCGAGGGCAAAGACCGAGAGGCAGCTGGCGGTCCACAGATCGAGCCGCAGCAATTCCATATGTCCGCCCACAAGCGCGAAGAGGCAGGTGAGCATGAAGCCGGTATGCAGGAGCGGCGACAGGATCATGCCGAAAACCATGATCTCGAAGACGAGAAAACGCCACCAGCCGAGATCGCGGATCAGCTGGGCCGGATGCCGGTTGTGGACCAGCATGGTCTGCATCCAGCCCTTCATCCATCTCCGCCTCTGGCCCATCCAGACGCGCAGCGATTCCGGCGCATCCTCGAAGGTTGCCGAACTGCTGGTGCCGCAACTGAGCTGGCGCCGCGCCAGCCGCACCCCGAGATCGGCGTCTTCGGTGACATTGTAGGCATCCCATCCGCCGATGGCGCGCAGGCTCGCGAGCCGGAAATGATTGGAGGTGCCCCCGAGCGGCATCACCATGCCCCAGCGCCCCAGGGCCGGCAGGAAGACGGAAAAGAGCGCGGCATATTCGCCGGCAAACAGGGCCGGCAGCGGGCCCTTGCCGCCATTGGCGATGACCAGCCGCGCCTGAATGCAATGGAGGTGCGGCGCCCGGCGGAACTGATTGACCACCTGCCGGAGCTGGCCCGGCTCGGGACGATCTTCGGCGTCGAAGACGACGACGAACTCACCCCGACAGAAGGGCAGCGCGAAATCGAGCGCCTTGGGTTTGGTCAGCGGCAAGGCGTGGGGCACTTCCACCAGCGAAAAACGCGCGTCGCCCAGATGCCGGCGCACGGCCGCCACGGTTCTGGGGGAGCGCTGCTCGACAACGAAAATGATGTCGAGCCGATGGGCGGGATAGTCGAGCGCCATGAGGCCGCGACAGAGCTGGTCGACCATATCCGCCTCATCGCGCAGCGGCACCAGCACCGAATAAAGCGGCAGGTCCTGCGGATCGGCCCGCGTTTCGGGCGCGGTGGGGCGATTGGGGGTAAAAAGCGAAGCGAGGCGAATAAGCGCGGGCAGCAGCATGACGGCGGCCCAGGCCGGCATGGCCCAGGCGGCGGCAAGATAGGGGAGTGCCAGGAGCGTCGCGACCAGGGCCAGCACCAGCCCGCCAAAGGCGAGGCGCACGCCCAGCGTCAGTTCCAGGCTGGCCGTGGCATTCGGCCAATGCCGCACCAGGCCCTGCCGCGCCGCAACGAGCAGATCGGGCGCCGCCTCGGCGGCCAGATATTGGCGCAGGGCCGCGCCGGGCACGATGCAGAGCCGCCGGGTCAATGCCGGATCGGTATCGTGGAGCGCGCCAAGCCGCATCAGGCCGTGGAAATCGGGCGCGGCATAGGCGATTTCCTCGCCCAGCGTCGTCGCCCGCACGAAATGCACATCGGCCAGCCGCTCGATCCGCAGCGGCCCTGCCGTGCTGCTGCTGGCGGGAATGACATCGAAAAAAGTCAGCCCCAGCGCCGCGGCGCCGCGCTCCATCGCCGTGCCGATATCGATATTGAGTGAAAAGGCGGCATGCAGGATGGGATCGATTTCGGTGAGCAGAGCTTCTTCGAGAAGGCGCCTCGCCGTCGCATCGTCACCATCGGGGCCGACAATGGCCCGCATCAACCTTGAGGCGCGCGCCATGGCGCTCCCCTCAGGCCGTCATAATCCCGGCCGGGCCTCGTCGCAGCGCAGAGGCCGGGATGAGCGCCTGGCTCATCCCGGTGGCCCGCCGCACATTGTAGAGGGCCTGCTCGGACACCTCGATCCAGGCGGCGACAGTGGCCTTGCCGTCAACCAGGACCGGTGCTCCGAGCGGGGTAATCCTCCAGCCCACGCTGGTGCCGAGCTCCACCATGGACAAAGAGGAAACGAAGGTGATGAAGGTAAAGCCCTCGGCCAGGGCATATTCCATCATCGCGCAGAAAAGGGCTGCAGACTCGGGAGCGCGCCGCCGGCCTTCGCGTCGATCGGGACGAACATAAAAGCGCGTCCAATCGGCCCCAAGCGAGGGGTCGGCGGGGAGATTTCCAAGCACAAGACCGTTAAAGACTGTCTGCAGCAAGTTCGGTTTGTTGAGCGGGGTGATGCGCGAACCGCCCACGAGCTCTCCACCATCGGTGAGCAGGATATGGGTTGCGTCCGCATTGTCGAAAGCATCGACATCGCGCCCGTCCGGGCGGCGCAGTTCACGCCAGCCCTGGAGATCAACGAAAATTCTGTGACGCAGGCGATAGTTCTCCTCGAGCAAAAGGGAAGATTCCCCGCCGACCGGCGCGCGGATGATATGCACTTGCATTACCTTGCCCCCAAAGCTGCCTGCATCGTTGGGCAGCATTTGGCACGGCGGTCACGCGCCTGAAAATCGGCAAATCTCCCAATAGCCAGACGGCCGTTTCCGGCGAAAATACGCGGCTTTTTTCTAAAATTGAGTCGCAGGAGAACGCGCCAGGCCCGCCCGGCGACGCCCGTTTTCAGAGCTCGATGAGGTTCTGGCGCAACGCTTCGACGACGGTATGGAGGCGATTATTGGTGCCGAGGCGCCGCTGGGCGTTTTCGCAGTGCTGATTGACGGTACGCGAAGACATGCCGGTAATATCGGCGATCTCGGAAGCGGTTTTCCCCGCTGCAACCCATTTCAAGACCTCGGCTTCCCGCGGCGTGATCAGGCGCCGGGCGGGCTGCTTGTTGAGCGTATTGAGGAACCGCAGCCTGCCATGGGCATAAAGGGCCAGCATATGCAGCTCGAGGCGGTGCCTTTCGTCGAGCCAATCGGTTCGCCCCACCAGCGAAACGACGCCCTGCATGCCCCCGTCGAGATGGACCGGGACACAAAGGCCTTCATCCATGCCGAACTCGTGCGCTTCGTCCATGACGCGCCGCGCAGCCAGGTCTTCGGTCCGGTCATAGGGCGCCGCCGACCAGTCGAACGGCAGGGTGGTGGCAAAGCAGTTCCGCGCCACCGGATCGAGGTGAACATAGCCCAGATCGGTATAGCGCTGGTACCACTCGTCATCCCAACCCGAGAGCAGCACGAAGGGCCGCACGTCCATGCCGCGGTCGGGCAGGCCGGAAATGATGAAGCGTTCAAAGCCGTAATGGCGGATGGCATCGAGCACAACCGCATGCACGCCCCGCTGGCTTTCCTGGCCCTGCAGCGCTTGGATGGTCGACATCAGGTCGGCATTCATTTGGATGCAGCTCTCCCCGTGCTGACCCTTATGAGAACAATTTTGCCGAGGCTCGAAAAAATTGCAAGTCAGGCGCCGAAGAATAGAGGGCAAAATCTATTCCTGGCGCCTGAAAGGTTTAGTGCTTCACTTGAAACTGGTGCGGATTAAACCGGTAGGCGGACGAACAGAACTCGCAAACCACTTCGATTTCGCCGTTTACCGCCATGTCGCCGCGTTCTTCTTCGGTGAAGTTATTGGCGAGCATTTCCTCGATCCGGTCGGCCGAGCAGGTGCAGCGCTCTTCGAGCGGCATGGAGGGTAACACCCGCACCCCGGTCTCGTGATAGAGCCGGAATAGCAGCCGTTCGGGCGAAACCTCGGGGTCGGCCAGTTCGACATCGGCGACCGTTGCCAGCATGGAACGCGCTTCGGCCCAGCCGTCGGCTTCCCGGTAATTGGGATCGGGATTGTCGAAATTGCCGTCGCCCGGCAGATCGGCCATGCGCGCCTCGCCGCCCTCGGGCAGATGCTGGATCAATAGGCCGCCGGCGCGCCAGCGCGGACGGTGATCGCCCTTGACCGACATCTGCGCCACGGCAAGCCGGAGCTGGGTCGGGATCTGTTCGGACTGCATGAAATAGGTATGAGCAACCTCTTCCAGACTGTTCCCGTCGAGCGCGACGATGCCCTGATAGCGCTCGGTATGGGCGCCCTGGTCGATGGTCATGGCGAGATGGCCCTTGCCCAGCATTTCGGCAGGGCTGGTGCGGCCCTCTTCGGCCGCCTTGAGCACCATGTCGTGGTCGAAACGGGCATAGCCGCGCATGCCGTCTGGCGCGTCGAAATCGACGACGATCAGATTGACCGGACCATCGGTCTGGGTCTGCAGGATCAGCTTGCCCTCGAATTTGAGCGAGGAGCCGATCAGCGCGGTCAGCACCACGGCCTCACCGAGGAGGCGCGCGACCGGGGCGGGATAGTTATGGCGCGACAGGATAGCGTCAAGCGAGGGCCCCAGATGCAGGATGCGGCCGCGGGTATCGAGCTTTTCGAGCGTGAAGGGCACCACGGCGTCGTCGCCGGTTTCAGGGCGATCCAGGCCCATGGCGGAAAGGAAGCTGTCGGTCATGGTGGTCGGTTCCGTCGTCATCGGTCAGGCTTTCGGTGAGGCTACGCCCCGGGAGCGAAACGCGCCACTCACCAATCCTGCAAAGCGCTCATGTCCGCCAAAGCGGAAATCCCCGCTTTGGCGGGGACATCACTTAACAAGAGAGGAACGGCGGCGCGAAAATGCGCCTAGTTCGTTTCAACCCCGAAGGCCCAGCACAAAATGGCTTTCTGGGCGTGCAGGCGGTTTTCGGCCTCGTCCCACACCACCGATTGCGGCCCGTCGATGACCTCGTCGGTCACCTCGTCGCCGCGATGGGCCGGCAGGTCGTGCATGAACAAGGCATTCTTGTCCGCCAAGGCCATCAAATTGGTGTTCACCTGATAGGGTTTCAAGACCCGGCGGCGCTCGGCCACGTCAACGTCACCCATGGACACCCAGGTATCGGTGATGACGAGATCGGCCCCGGCCACCGCTTCGCGCGGATCTTCGATCAGCTTCACATATTTGCCGGCCCGGTTGATGTCCTGCATCAGGTCCTTTTCCGGGCTATATTCGTCCGGCACGGCAATGGTCAGCTCGCATTCGAACAGTTCGGCCGCGTTTACCCAGGAATGCAGGACATTGTTGCTGTCCCCCACCCAGGCGACCTTGGCGCCCTTGATCGGGCCGCGATGCTCTTCGAAGGTCATGAGGTCGGCCATGATCTGGCACGGATGGGCGCGCCGCGTCAGGCCATTGATCACCGGCACGGTGGCGGCGTCGGCGAGTTCGAGCAGATCGGCATGGCTGAGGATGCGGATCATGATCGCATCGACATAGCGCGACAGCACCTTGGCGGTATCGGAAAGGGTTTCCTCGCGCGAGAGCTGCATTTCCTGGCCTGAGAGCATGATGGTCTCGCCGCCCAGCTGGCGCATGCCGACATCGAAGGAGACGCGGGTGCGGGTCGACTGGCGCTCGAAAATCATGGCCAGCACCTTATCTTTCAGGAGCTGGGGCCGGTCGCCGTCCTTGAGACGGGCCTTGAGGGCATTGGCCTGGTTGAGCATGCCGCGCAGTTCGGCATAGGAAAAATCATCGATCGAGAGAAAATGCCTGGGGGTACCGGTCGAAGACATGGGCCGGGTTCCTTTGTGACGCTTATGAAATTAGAGCGGCCGCAGCCGCGGGTTTGCACTCTGCCCTAGTTAGGCGGAGGGAACAAACCGCGTCGCCGCCGTCCAAAATGATAAAACGTCAACATCGCATTCAGCTCGCCGCAGGCGCCGCGGCCGCTTCCGCCTCGATGGCATCGAAGGCAGCGGACACCTTGGCCATGGCTTCTTCAATATCGGCTTCGGTCACGATGAGCGGTGGCAGGAAACGCAGAACATTGTCGCCCGCGGTCATCGCCAGCAATTGATGATCTTCGCGCAGGCGCGCCACCATGTCGCGCACGGGCGTGGCGATCTTGATGCCGGCGAGGAGGCCCTTGCCGCGCAGCTCCAGCACATAGTCGGGATATTTTTGCGCGAGCTGCTGCAGGTGCCAGGCAAGGCGCTGGCCCATGGCATTGACATTGTCGATGAAGCCGGGCGCCAGCACGCGGTCGAGCACGGCATTGCCCACCGCCGTCGCCAGCGGATTGCCGCCATAGGTCGAGCCATGCGTGCCCGGCACCATGGAGGCAGCGACATCGCCCCTGGCAAGGCAGGCGCCGAGCGGGAAACCGCCGCCGATGGCCTTGGCCACGGCCACGATATCGGGCGTGATCCCCGACCATTCATAGGCAAAGAAGCGCCCGGTCCGACCGAAGCCACACTGCACTTCATCGAGAATGAGCAGCATGTCGTTCTCGTCGCAGAGCTGGCGCAGCCCCTGCATGAATTCGGAGGACATGGCGGTCACCCCGCCCTCGCCCTGCACGGGCTCGATCAGGATGGCGCAGGTTTGCGGAGTGATCAGCGCCTTGACGCTGTCGAGATCGCCGGGCCTGGCATGCTTGAAGCCGGGCGCCGGAGGCCCAAAACCTTCGAGATAGTCGGGATTGCCGCCAGCCGCGATCGTGCCCAGCGTCCGGCCATGGAAAGAGCCGGTAAAGGCGATGACCTCAAAACGGTCCGGCTGGCCCTTGGCCCAGAAATAGTGCCGCGCCGTCTTGATGGCGCATTCGATGGCCTCGGCACCCGAATTGGTAAAAAAGACCGCATCGGCAAAGGTCGCATCGACCAGCCGCTGGCCCAGCCGTTCCTGCTCGGGAATGGTGAAGGTATTGGCCGTGTGCCAGACCTTGTCGGCGGCGGCCTTGAGCGCGCTCACCAGATGGGCATCGCCATGGCCGAGCGCATTGACCGCCACGCCCGAATGAAAGTCGAGATATTCGCGTCCATGCTGGTCGAAAAGGCGCATGCCTTCGCCGCGCTCGAACGAAACTTCGGAACGGGCGTAGGTGGCATAGAGCGCAGACATGGATTTCTCCCCTTTCAGGTTCGGGAGGCAGGACGGGAAAGCGTGGCAAACCTGCCACACAAATCAAAAACGCTGCTCTCGGGCAGCGCGTTTGGTGGGAAGAAATAGGCGGTTTTTACCCGCCAAGTCAACGCTCTCGGGCTCAAGTGCCTGATTTGACTCAAGGATTGTTAGCGCAAAATTAACCACTGATTTTTGGGGGGAAAAGCCCCCCGACTCTTGATCCCGATTCCTGCCCTGTCGTAGTGTCTAACTCGTTGGGGAACACGAGATATCGTGTGGCGGACCCATTCAGCATACGAGCTGTAGAGTCGAAAAGGCTGCCAGGCCACTTTGGCAGCATGCGAGAGGATTCTAAGTTGACGATGGTTACCGGAACGCAGCCGAATGGTTGGACAGACGAACGCGTCGAGCTTCTCAAGAAGCTCTGGATGGAGGGCCTGAGCGCCAGCCAGATCGCGGGCGAACTCGGTGAAGGCGTCACGCGGAATGCCGTTATCGGCAAGGTGCACCGCCTCAAGCTTTCGGCTCGCGCCAAGCCCACCAATACGACCCCGCGCGCCCGTCCGGCCCCGCGCCAGGTGCCGCGCCGTCCTTCCGGCCCCAGCATTTCCGCCGGTGTTGCCTCCATGGCCG
>DATMSG010000153.1:0-9516 GCA_035565515.1 Devosia sp. | reverse complement strand
ATCCCGCCTTTACCGAGCGCCAGGATAGAGGCTGCCGGCACGCCCGGGGATAAGATTCCGCACGGATGAAGCAGGGCCGAACTTTACCGGATCGATGCCGCCCCCGGGCAACGGGCGTTCTTTGCAGAAAGCAAGCCCGGGGGAGCCGGGTTCAGGCCGGCTCTGCTTCGATGATGTCGGAGATGTCGATCGGGGCGCGGTCGTCCATCCAGGCGGGCACGGGGAGGTCCTTCGAGCGCAGAAATTGCGGGTTGAAGATCTTGCTGGCGTAGCGATTGCCGTAATCGCAGAGCACGGTCACGATGGTCTTGCCGGGCCCCAGATCGCGCGCCATGCGCACGGCGCCGGCAATGTTGATGGCGCTCGAACCGCCCAGGCACAGGCCTTCATGTTCGAGCAGATCGAAGATGTAGGGCAGGGCTTCCGCGTCAGAGATGCGGTATGGCAGATCGACCTTCAGGCCTTCGAGATTGGCGGTGATGCGGCCCTGGCCGATGCCTTCGGTGATCGAATTGCCTTCCGACTTCAGCGTGCCATTGGCGTAATATTCGTAGAGGGCAGCGCCTTCGGGGTCGGCAAGACCGATCTTTATGTCGGGATTGCGCGAGCGCAACGCCTCGGCAACGCCGGCCAGCGTGCCGCCCGAGCCGACGGCGGTAATGAAGCCGTCGATCCGGCCATTGGTCTGGTGCCAGATTTCGGGGCCGGTGGTTTCGATATGGGCGCGCTTGTTCGAGACATTGTCGAACTGGTTGGCCCAGACCGCGCCTTCGGGCAGCTCGCGATTGAGTTTTTTGGCAAGGCGCCCGGAAATCTTGATGTAATTATTGGGGTTCTTGTAGGGCTTGGCGGGCACTTCGATCAGCTGGGCGCCATAGAGGCGAAGGGCGTCCTTCTTTTCCTGGCTCTGGGTGTCGGGAATGACGATCACCGATTTGAAGCCCAGCGAATTGGCGACAAGCGTCAGGCCGATCCCGGTATTGCCGGCCGTGCCCTCGACAATCGTGCCGCCCGGTTTCAGCGCGCCGGACTTGACCAGATCATGGATGATGAACAGTGCCGCGCGGTCCTTGACCGACTGGCCGGGATTGAGAAACTCGGCCTTGCCCCAGATGTCACATCCCGTCAGCGCCGAAACCCGGTTGAGGCGGATAAGCGGCGTATTGCCGATGGCGGAAATGAGATCGTCGTGCTTGGCCATGATCGTCCGGGACTCTTGTTGCTGAACCGGCAAGGTATGGGGCGGGCCCGTCGCGAACAAGGGTCAAACATCGGCAGTGGCAGGACTTTTCGGTCTTACACTGCGGAACGAAACCCTTGGCTGGCCGAGCCTTTGAAAGACAGTTTCTTTTTCTACCGCTCCTCAGTCCAGAACTTCTTCCATGACCTCGGCCAATTGCTCGAGCGCGGCGCTCCAGGCTTCCATCGAGAAGATGCGCGTCTGCGGATCGGCATGGGGCAGGCCGCGTTCCACGAGGGTGATCTCGGTATTATCGTCGTCGATGGCGCGGAAGGTGATGTCGAGCACGAAAAGCAGTTCTTCCTCGCTCTCGGCGTCCCGATGCACCCAGGACATGACCAGCCGCTTGTCCTCGACATAGTCGAGGATTTCCCCGGTCACCTCATGGTCGGCCTCGTCGTCCTCGTCGGCATAGGTGACGAAGCGATATTCGCCCCCCTTGATGGCGTCGAATTCGGCCTCGTCGACCTGCCACTGTTCGATCAGCGCGGGATCGGTCCAGGCGGAGAAGACATCGCTCACATTGGCGCCGATCTTTCGCGTCAGCGTGATCTGGCTTTCATTGTCGAGATCGAGATTGTCGCTCATGCCAGCTTCTCCTTGGCTTCGGGGTGCAGTTCGGCGGTTCTGGGCAGGAAGATGGTCAGAATACCAAGAACCGGCAGGAAGGCGCAAATCTGGAAGACCGGGATAATGCCGATCCAGTCGGCCAGCGCGCCCATGGCCGCAGCGCCCAGCGCCCCGATGCCGAAGGCGAACCCGAAGACGAAGCCGGCAATCATGCCCACCTTACCCGGCACCAGTTCCTGGGCATACACCACCATGGCGGAAAAGGCGGAAGACAGCACGAGGCCCGTCATGATGCTCATGGCCGCGGTGCCCCAGAGGTCGAGATAGGGCAGGAGCAGCGTGAAGGGCAAGGCGCCGAGAATGGAGACCCAGATGACCGAGAGGCGGCCATAGCGGTCGCCGATGGGGCCACCGATGAACGTGCCGGCCGCAACGGAGCCGAGGAACAGGAAGAGGTAGATCTGGGCTTCGGGCGCCGACAAGCCGAATTTTTCCATGAGGAAAAAGGCGTAATAGCTTTTCAGGCCTTCGATATAGATGAACTTGCTCAGAAGCAGCGCGCCGATGACGACGAAGGCCACGATGAGGCGATTGCGCGTCAGCGCCGGCTTCTTGTGCACCACGGCCGGGCGAGACGCCGCCTGGCGTTGATGCTCGACGAACCAGCGGCCCACATAAACCAGGAGCGCAATGCCGGCAAAGCCGGCAATCAGAAACCAGGCCGTGGTCTGCTGGCCGAGGGGAATGAGGATGAGCGCGGCCGCGAGCGGGCCGAGAGCGGTGCCGAGATTGCCGCCGACCTGGAACAGCGACTGGGCAAAGCCGAGCTTGCCGCCCGAGGCCATGCGCGCCACCCGCGAGGCTTCGGGATGAAACAGCGCCGAACCCGTGCCCATCACCACGGCGGCAATGAAGAGCCAGGTGAAGCCATTGGCAAAGGCAAGGCCCAGCACGCCGATGGTGACGATGGTCAGCGAGACGGCAAGGCTGAAGGGATTGGGCTTGAGATCGCCGCGCAGGCCGAAGAGCGGCTGCAAGAGGCAGGCGGTGATCTGCTGGCCGAGTGTCAGAAGGCCGATCTGGAGATAGTTGAGCCCGTAATTTTCTTTGAGCAGCGGATAGAGCGCCGGCAGCAGGAACTGCAACAGGTCGTTGAGGAGATGCGCACCGCTGACGGCAAAGATGATGGTCAGGGCGGTTTGGTGACCCGCCGTTGCGGCAGGGCTGCTCGTTTGCGTTGTCATGAGAAGCATTCCAGGAGGGAAGCCCGTCCTACTCCGACAAAACGGGGGCAGCAACCTTTGCGAGCAAAATTGCGCAAAATTTGAGCATGTCATGTCCCCTTGGGAAATTTGGCCATGGCAAAATCCTGGTCGGCACAAGTGCCACCAGTTGGACGGACCCCGGAGCGGCATTCGCCTCGAAGTTTTTAGTAGATGAAGCGGATACCGCTCCGGGGCGCCCTCTTTTCGGGCGGGAACTATCGGCGACCTTTGATCGCTCGTCGCAGGCGGCCAGCCCCGAACGTGCTCTGGAGACGATCCAGCGCCAGGCCCCCTCGCTACTGTCGTCTGCAGACCGTCCATGCGAGGTTGGATGGCAAGACAATAGCGCAGGTTTTCAGGGCGGGGATAAAGTGAATAACGCCGCCGGCAGGGAGCCTGCCCGGAAGAGATCACGATGTATGAAGGGTGCGGGTCTCAAAAGACCCGAATGGCTCCGCGAGCTGGACTCGAACCAGCGACCATTCGATTAACAGTCGAACGCTCTACCAACTGAGCTATCGCGGAACACTTCGGTATGGCCCTCGGCGTCGAAGGCGAGGTCCGTGTACCCAAACCTGTCTGGTTTGCCAAGCCCTTATTGGCGAGCCTGTGAATAAATCTGTCATATCCCCAGGCCAATGGCCCGGCGTTGCAGGGCTATCAGCTCGTCCAGCGTATTTATGTTGGCAAAGGGGTCGGCTGACGCATCGGCGGACCAATCGACCCTGGTGGCGTCAAGTTGGCGCAGAATCGCCTTCGGCCCGGCAGATTCGCTCTTATCTTCAAGGGCATGGCGCAGAGCCGCCAACCGCCAGGCGCTATTGGTGGGATAGATGCTTTCGCCCCACGCGGCAAAGGCGGCGCCGGTTTTCACCGCGGCATTGCTCAGGCGCTCGACATAGTCGGGCGGCAGAAAGGGCGTATCCACCGCTGCCGTCACCAATAAGTCATCGGGATCGATTCTTTGTTCGAGATGCCGAACGGCGGCCCTGATACCGGCCAAGGGTCCCTTGGGCTCTCCGCTTTCGTCGCGAATGCTGGTGAGCGCCAGGTCGGACATATCTGCCTGGCCCGAGGCGATGAACGTCTCCGTCGTCTTGCCCTCGAAGACTGTTGCAACCCGCTGCACGAGACGCATGCCGCCAATCCTGAGATCGGCCTTGCGCACGCCGCCGAGCCGCGAGCCTTCGCCGCCGGCCAGAATCAGGCCGAAAACCCGACTCATTTCTGATTGGGCTGGCGCAGGAGCAGCAGCAGGACAATGCCGCCGACCAAGCCCCAGAACGGCGCGCCGATGCCGAAAATGGTGATGCCCGATGCGGTGGCGACAAAGGTGAGGATCGCCGGCAGCCGCGAATCCTCCTGCGCCAGCGCGCCGGAGAGGGCCGAGGCGAGGCTGGAGAGCAGGGCGAGGCCCGCTACGGCCTGAATGAGAATGGGCGGCGAAGCGGCAATGAACGCGGCCGCCAGGCTCGCGGCGAGGCCCAATAGAATGTAGACGCCGCCCGCCGCAACCGGCGCCGGCCAGCGTTTTTGCGGATCCGGATGCGCCTCGGGGCCGGCGCAGATGGCGGCGGTGATCGCAGCGAGATTGATCGTCTGTCCGCCGAACAGGGCGGTGAGGCCGCTGGCAATGCCGGTGGTCACGAAAATGGGGGCAGGGGTGAGCGAATAGCCATTGGCCTTCATCACCGCTATGCCCGGGAGATTTTGCGAGGCCATGGTGACCACATAGAGCGGCAGGCCAATGCGGATGATGGCGTCCCAGGTGAATTCGGGCATGACCGGCAACAGCGTGGGCCAGGTGCCGTCGAGCGCGCCCTCGGGCAGATGCGTTGTCAGCGCCAGGACGATCCCGGTGACCACAACCGCAATCGGCACGGCATAGCGCCGCGCAAACCGCAATCCGAGCATCCAGGCCAGAAGAATGGGCGCGGCGAGCAGCGGCGCTTCGGCCAGCGCCGTAACGGGCGCAAGGCACAGCGTCAGCAGCATGCCGGCCAGCATGGCATTGGCGATGGAAGAGGGGATGGCCGCGATCAGGCGCGCCAGGGGTTTTAAAAGCCCGGTCAGGACGACCAGCGCCGCGGTCACGAGGAATGCCCCGGCCACTGCGGGAAAGCCGCCGACCGGCTCGCCGACTGTCAGCAGAAAGGCAACGCCGGGTGTAGTCCAGGCAAAGCTGATCGGCACCCTGACGCGAAAGGCCACGGCAATATTGAGCACGCCAAGCGCGAGGCAGACCGAAAAAAGGCCCGAGCCGGCCTGTTGCGGGGAAGCGCCGGCGGCGGTCAGCGCCGCGAGGACCAGCGTAAAGGTGCTCGCATAGCCCACTATCGCCGCCAGCGTTCCCGCCATGATGGGCTGCAAAAATTCTTTCCGTCCGGCCGGCGCGACCGTCGGCGAGCCTGCATGCATGGCGATTCCCCTTCGCAAGACAGCGGCACGCTAACGTTTTTTTGCAGGCGGTCTACCGGTTTCCCCTTGGGTTTTGGGGCTACGTCAAGACTAACCCCCTGATCGGTAAGCTCTTCTTAAGTTTTCGCGAGGGGAAAATTAACCATAATCGCAAATTCTCGCGCTCAGATTCATATGATGTTGAGTGCTCATCGTGCTGCCCTTCCGCCTTCTGCTCTGCCTTCTGGTGTCCGGCATCATGCTGGGTGGTTGTGCCAAGCCGGCAAGCCCGGAGCGGCTGACCGCTACGCCGGTGGTAGACACGATGAAAACCTCGGCCATCGCCGTGCCGGCGGTCTTGAAGATGGAGCAGCCCCTGCCGAGCGAAATTTTTGCGCCGCGCAATATCGGTGGCCGCACGCTGGCCGTTTCGACCACGGCCGATATTGTCCTGAAGCCTGGCGAGGTGGTGCTGACCTTCGACGATGGCCCGCGCGCCGGCAAGACAGAGGCAATCCTGTCCACGCTCTCGGACTATGGCGTCAAAGCGACTTTCCTCATGCTGGGGTCTTCGGCTACGGCCAATCCGCGGCTGGCACAGCGCGTCGCCATCGCCGGCCACACCGTGGGCAGCCACACCTATGGCCACGTCAATCTTGCCGACCTGACGCGGCAGGAAGCGATCGAGGAAATCATCAAGGGCGAGGAAGCGGTTTCGGCCGCGCTCGCCGGGGGCGGGCAAAAGCTCTCCCCCTTCTTCCGTTTCCCCTATCTCTCGCAGACAGGTTTCTTGCGCACCGGACTGATCCAGAGCGGCGCGGTGGTTCTTGACGTCGATATCGACAGCAAGGACTATTTCAAGGACACGCCCGCCACCGTGGCGTCCCGCACATTGAGTCGCCTCGAAGCGCGGGGCAGCGGCATCATTCTGTTCCACGACATCCACCAGCGCACCGTGGACATGCTGCCGATCTTCCTCGACCAGCTCGCCCGCCGCGGCTATAGCGTCGTGCGCCTCGTGCCGCGGGACAATTCGATCTTCGGCCGCGATCTCATCACTGCCGGTTTTGCGGCTGATGGCACCGTTCTCTAAGCGGTTGCGCATTTCTTTTGCACATGAGGATTGTGCATAAATTGTGGGCGTATGCCGTCGATTTGTGCGATGCCATGCCCTATGCGCCCGGCCGGAAAAATCGCAAACGTCTGGCGCTCCTGAATTTCGTGACTAATATCGACTTGGCACGCAAGCTGCATAGACATCCCCGAGACTGCTCCTAGCGAGCTGTTTGATCGGGCATCCAATGACGGATGCCACAGGCAAAGCTGCCAATGAATTTGCGACCGGGTTCAAAACCGGGCCGCGCATTCATTGGCAGCTTTTTGTTTTTGTAGGGATGAAAGGCATGACACACATGCAATCGACTTCCTCGGCGCAACCTCGGCGCGCCCTGACAATGTCCACGGTGGCCTTCACCGTTTGCTTTGCGGTCTGGACCATCTTTTCCATCATCGGCGTCGGGCTCAAGACCGAGCTGGCGTTGAGCGAGACGCAATTCGGCCTGCTGATCGGCACGCCGGTGCTGACCGGATCGCTGGTGCGCGTGCTGCTCGGCGTGCTTACCGATCGCATGGGCGGGCGCATCGTCTATGTCATCACCATGCTGGCCGCCGCGCTCGCCACCTTCCTTCTGTCCTTTGCTCAGACCTATGAGCAATTCCTGCTCGCCGCGCTCGGGGTTGGGCTCGCCGGCGGCTCCTTTGCGGTCGGCGTTGCCTATGTCTCGCGATTTTATCCTGCCTCCAAGCAGGGCACGGCGCTGGGCATTTTCGGCGTCGGCAATGTCGGTGCGGCGGTCACGAAATTCCTCGCTCCCTTCATCATGCTTTCCTGGGGCTGGCAGTCGGTTGCGCTGATCTGGGCCGCCGCGCTCGCCGTCATGGCCGTGGTATTCTGGTTCACGACCGAAGACGATCCGGTGATCGTGCAGAGGCGGACGGGTAGCTATCGGCCCAAAAGCCTGCTCGGTGAATTCGCGCCGCTGCGCAATGTTCAGGTCTGGCGCTTCGCCCTCTATTATTTCTTCGCCTTCGGCGCATTCGTCGCCCTGACGCTGTGGCTGCCGCGCTATCTGATCGGCGTCTATGGCTTCGACATCGCAACCGCCGGTCTCGTTGCCGCCTGCTACTCGGTTCCCGCCAGTATTTTCCGGGCCTATGGCGGCACGTTGTCCGACCGGATCGGCGCACGCACGGTGCTCTACTGGACCTTTGGCGTGTCGCTTCTGTTGACCGCCATCCTGGCCCTGCCGGCATCCGATTTCGTCGTTGCGGGCATCAATGGGCCGGTCGCGCTGCATTTCGCTCTCAGCCCATGGGCCTTCGTGGCGCTGGTTTTCGTGCTCGGCTTCTTCATGAGTCTGGGCAAGGCCGCCGTCTACAAGCATATCCCGGTCTATTATCCTCAAAATGTCGGTGCGGTCGGTGGTCTCGTCGGCATGATCGGCGGGCTCGGCGGTTTCGTTCTGCCGCTGCTCTTTGGCTATCTCAACGATGTTACGGGCATCTGGTCGAGCTGCTTCGTCGCGCTCTTCGTGCTCGTGGCGGCCGCCTTCTTGTGGATGCACCTGGCCGTGCGGCACATCGACCGGCAGCCGGTTGGGCAGCCCGCATGACGAGGAAACACAGGCTGGTCGTGGTCGGGGCCGGCATGGCCTCCGGCCGCGCCCTCGAGCATATCTTCGCCAAGGCGCCGGGACAGTATGAGGTAACGCTTTTCGGGGCGGAGCCGCGCGGCAATTACAGCCGGCTCATGCTGTCCCCGGTGCTGGCGGGCGAAAAGACTTTTGCCGAAACCGTGACCCATGACGCGGCCTGGTATGCCAGCCACGCGGTTCGGACCCGGTTCGGCGAACATATCACGGCCATCGACCGGCGCCGCAAACGGGTTATCTCCCGCGGTGGCGAGACGCCTTATGACACGCTGATCATCGCTACGGGATCGGCGCCCTTCATCCTGCCGGTCGCCGGCAAGGATTTGCCGGGCGTCCTCGCCTTCCGCGATCTCGACGATGTAGAGGCAATGATCGAGGTCGCCTCGCGCCCCGGAACGCGGGCCGTGGTCATCGGTGGCGGGCTGCTCGGGCTGGAGGCGGCGGCGGCACTGCGCCTGCGCGGCATGGCGGTGACCGTGATCCATGCCGCGGGCCACCTGATGAACCGCCAGCTCGACCCCGTTGCCGGCCGCATGCTGCAACGGGCTTTCGAGGACCGCGGTATCGACGTCCTCTGCAATGCCCAGACATCCGCCATTGTCGGCCATGGCAGGGCCGAGGCCGTCGTGCTCGACGATGGGCGGCTGTGTCCGGCCGATCTCGTGGTCATGGCCGTGGGCATTCGGCCCGAAACGCGCATCGCCACCGATGCGGGCATTCATGTCGAGCGCGGTATCGTGGTGGATGACCGGATGCGGACCTCGGACCCCCATATCTACGCGCTCGGCGAATGCGTCGAGCACAACGGGGTCTGCTATGGCCTCGTTGCGCCGCTCTACGACATGGCCGAAGTACTAGCCGATACCCTGGCGGGAAAAGCGGCCGCCTTCGTGCCCGTCGAGACGGCGACCCAGCTCAAGGTCACCGGCATCTCGATCTATTCGGCCGGCGATTTTACTGGCAGCGACGCCCACGAGGAAATCGTGCTGCAGGACGAGGAGGGCGGCGTCTACAAGCGTCTGGTGCTGCATGACGACCGCATCGTCGGCGCCGTGCTCTATGGCGAAACCGGCGACGGTCCCTGGTTCTTCGACCTGTTGAAGCAGCGTCAATCGACCGCCGACAAGCGCAACATGCTGGTCTTCGGTCAGGCCTATCAGGGGAGCACCCAGGTGGACCCTATGGAGGCCGTTGCAGCGTCGCCGGCTGATTGCCGCAACTGCAACGGCCGCCTCAACCATCCAATGAAGCGCGCTGCATGATTGCCCAGAATTCCACGACGACGGTCAAGACCACCTGTCCCTATTGCGGCGTCGGCTGCGGCGTGCTGGCC
>DATMSG010000152.1:0-4576 GCA_035565515.1 Devosia sp. | reverse complement strand
GATGAGAATATCGAGCGGGTCGTGATAGTCGACCAGGGCATTGAGCGAATAGCCGACCGTGTTCTTGATCCGGTATTTGTGGCGGATCAGGGCGACGAGTTCTGCATCGGCCATGACCTCGTGATGGAGCTGATGCAGCCCTGCGAGCATCTTGCCATGCGAAGCGCGAAAAGCGTCGCGGCTCGCCGCATCGCCCGAATCGAGCATGGTGCCGTCGGTCAGGACGATCCGCAGGCGCTCCATGGTGTGATAGGTGTTTTGCGCCACCCCGCAGCACATGCCGGACGAGTTGTTGTTGACGACACCCCCGATCTTGCAGGTCGCCTGGCTCGCCGGGTCCGGCCCGATTTTTTTGTCATATTGCTTCAGCGCACGATTGGCCTCGGCAACGATCACGGCTGGCCCCAGAGTGATCTTTTCAGCGCCCGGATGGATGTCGAGCTTGCGCCAGCCATCGCCCAGAACCGCCAGCACGCCATCGGTGACCGCCTGGCCCGAAAGCGAGGTGCCGGCAGCGCGGAAGGTGACGGGCAGGCCCTCGGCGCGGGCGGCTTTGAACACTTCGCGCACATCGTCTTCGGAATTGACGAAAACCACCACGGCCGGAATCAGCCGGTAGGAACTGGCGTCCCCGCTCCAGGCATAGGTCATCAGCGGATCGGTGTGGATGGCCCCTGGCACGAGGGTTTTGAGGCGCGCGGCAACGCGCTCGCCGGCCGCGAGGCGGTCGGGCGTGGGGGCAGGGGGCTGGGTCGAAAAGAGAGGGGCTTGCTGCATGGGGTGAGGCTAACATGTCAGTTTGCGCCGCGCGAGTGCGATTGCGGCCGGGAGGGTGCGCATTCAGGTCGGCGCATGATACCTTCTGTGCTCCCTGTCGGAGCGAAGGAAAAGGGCTCAGAGCGGGGGCAGGGTGGTTCTGGCCGCCGCGCTGATGCGCGCGATCAGGTCTTCGACACGCTCTTCGCCGCGCCTTTCCTTGAGCACATAGATGCCCGCGATATTGATCCGCGGGGGTTCGGACTGCTCCACCTCGAACAGGCCGCTTTTGATGAAAGCGTCGCGCATCACATGTGTGTGCGTGAGCACGGCTTCGCTGGCCAGTGCATAGTCGATGCAGGCGGCCAGCGAATTGGAGCGGAACGCATAATGGGTACGGTCGAAAACCGTCTCGACCCGCGTGCGCCGCCGGGAAATGTCGAAAAAGCGCTCGTGCCGGCTTTCGGCCAGCGAACTGATGATCTGGGGATAGTCGTTGATCTCGGCGCGATTGCGCGGCGCGCCCAGCAGCTTGTGCCCTTCATGGACGAAATGGGCATTATAGACCCGGCTGAGGGGGATGAAATCGGTGCCGATGCTGGGATTGAGCCCGTCGATCTCGTGGGCGAGGAACAGGGAAATATCGCCCGAGAGCATCTGGTCGAGAAGCCGCAGCTGATTGCCCAGGCTCACCTGCACCGGGGCCTTGGGAAATTCGCGCTGATAGTGGACGACGAGATCTTTGAGGAACATGGCCCACCACGAATAGCCCGAGCCCACGGTCAGACCCCTTTCGGTGCCGCGCTGCTGGTCGGCAATGGCGCTGAGGGTATTGTCATAGAGCCGGTTCATCAGCCGGGCATTTTCGTAGAGCGTTTCGCCATAGCGGGTCAGCCTGACCCCGCGCGACGAGCGCTCGAACAGCGGCGCGCCGATGGTTTCCTCGAGCTTGCGCATGTTGAAGGTGAGGGTGGGCTGGGTGATGAGCAGCGTCGTCGCGGCGCCACTGAGCGAGCCGGCATCGGCAACCGCCAGGAACTGGGTGAGCAGCTTGTCCAAATGACCTCTCCAGCGCAGAGCTATAGATTTGTTCTATAATATGCCGGGCAATTTTGTAGTTTTCCAAGAGGCAATTTTGCGCCACTCTGGGTTCGAGACACAGGTCCGGCGAGATGCGCAAGGCGCGCCGTCATGGGCAAACCGGGAGGCCAGCACCAGGACGAATCGCGCGGCAGTGGAGCCATGAGGCGTCCTGGCCGCCAAAAATCTTCCATACAAGGATTGTTGCCCCGCGGCGCGGTCCTATGGTAGGGGTAACCGGCTGGTTATTTGTGAGGCGAATTTTGCGCAGAGCGGCAGTCACAGACATGTTGACAATGCGCATGATCTGATCGCAGTAGTAACCAGTTGGTGATTTAGCGACGGGGAGGTCGCTGCTCAATTTGCTCCGGCAGGCCGGAGTCTCAATTCTTCATGGGAGGAAAAACATGACTTTTCGTATGGACCGCCGTCAGTTCCTGATGGGAACTTCGGCTCTGATGGCGGCCGGTGCCGCCGGCATCAGCCCCGCCTGGGCCCAGGCCGCCGATCTGCGCCTGATCTTCTGGGGCGGCCAGGCCCGCGCCGACCGCACCTATGGCGTGACCGACCTCTTCGAGGCTGCGACCGGCAACAAGATCCATGGCGAATTCCTCGCCTGGAACGATTATTGGCCCAAGCTCGCCACCCAGACCGCCGGCGGCAATGCCCCTGACATCGTGCAGATGGACTATCGCTATATCGTCGAATACGCCAAGCGCAACGCCATCGCGCCGCTCGACGAATTCACCGGCGGGGCGCTCAAGCTCGACGATTTCGATGCCGACCAGCTCGAAGGCGGCAAGGTCGACGGCAAGCTCTATGGCATTTCGCTGGGCGCCAACTCGGTGGCGACGCTCGTCAATACCGTGGCCTTCGAAGAGGCCGGCGTCGAGGTTCCGACCAATGCCTGGACCTATGACGAACTCATGACCAAGGGTGAGGCCTTTGCCAAGGCCAATATCCGCGGCGGCATGAAGATGATGATGGACGCCTCCTATTCCGAGCCCATGCTCGACAACTGGCTGCGTCAGAAGGGCCTTGCGCTCTATACCGCCGACGGCAAGCTCGGTTTCGGCGCCGACGAAATGGTCGAATGGCTCAACCTGTGGAAGACCATGCGCGACGCCGGCATCATCGTGGCGCCCGACGTTCAGGCCATGGATACCGGCCCGCTCGAAACCACTATGCTCGTTTCGGGCAAGTCGGCCATGATGCCGTCGAACTCGAACCAGCTCGTGGCCTTCCAGACCCTGGTGCCCGATACGCTCGGCATGATCGGCTATCCGCGTCTCGCAGCCGGCGTGGGCGGCGGTCACTACCGCAAGCCCTCGATGTTCTTCTCGGTTGCCGGTTCTTCCGCCAACAAGGAAAAGGCGGCCGAATTCCTCAATTTCTTCATCTCGGATCCCGAAGCTGCCAAGATCCTGGGTGTCGAACGCGGCATTCCCTGCCTGCCCGCAACCCGCGATGTCGTGGCCCCCACGCTCGATGCACAGAACCAGATTGCCCTGAATTTCGTGGCGAATCTGGGCGATCTACTCGGGCCGCTGCCGCCCCCGCCGCCGGCCGCAGCCGGGGAAATCGACTCTTCGCTTCTGCGCACCATCGGCCAGGAAGTCGGCTTCGGCGTGCGCACGCCCGAAGATGCCGGTCCCTATTTCGTCTCCGAAGCAACGGCCATTCTCAGCCGGGCCGGCTAACATTCCCTGCCCCGCGCCCAGTCCAGGGCGCGGGGTTATCTATATCTGGTGAACCGATGTCCATTACGCTTTCCCGCCGCCATTTTCTGGGCTCGAGCGCTGCCGCGCTCGCACTTGGCGCCAGCGGCGTGCTGCCCGCCTGGGCCCAGACCGCCAATCTGCGGCTGATCTTCTGGGGCGGCCAGGCGCGCGCCGACCGCACCTATGGCGTGGTGGACCTCTATACGGCAGGGCACCCCGATGTCGCCATCGACGGCGAATTCCTCGGCTGGGCCGATTATTGGCCCAAGGTTGCGACCCAGACCGCGGGCGGCAACCAGCCCGACATCATCCAGATGGACTATCGCTATATCGGCGAATATGCCCGCCGCGGCTCGCTCGCCCCGCTCGACGGCTATGTCGGCGCCGGGCTCGATATTTCGCATTTCGACGAGGACCAGCTGCGCAATGGCACGATCGATGGCAAGCTGATCGGCGTCAGCCTCGGCGTTGCCGCCGGCGCCACCGTGTTCAATTCCAAGGTTCTGGGCGATGCCGGTGTCGAGATCGACCCCATGGCCTGGACCTATGACGATCTCCTCACCCATGGCCCCAAGGTCTGGGAAGCCAGCAATGGCGCGACGGCCATGGCGCCCGATGGCAGCGGCATCGAATTGCTGTTCGAAAACTGGCTGCGCCAGAAGGGCAAGGCGCTCTATGCCGACGGCCAGCCGGCTTTTTCCGCCCAGGACGTGACCGAATGGTTCGAGCTTTGGGCGGCGCTGCGCGATGCCAAGGCGATCATCTCGCCCGACGAACAGGCCATCGATACCGGACAGCTCGAAACCGCGCCGCTGGTGCGCGGCAAGTCGGCGATGAATTTCACCACTTCCAACCAGCTCGTTGCCTATCAGACGCTGGTGCCCGATCCGCTGGGGATTGCCATCTATCCCGCGACCGCGCCGGGGTCCAAGGGCGGCCATTATCGCAATTCATCGCAATATTTCGCCATCTCCTCGTCCTCGGCGGCGCCGGAAAAGGCCGTGGAATTCATCAATTTC
>DATMSG010000151.1:0-1709 GCA_035565515.1 Devosia sp. | reverse complement strand
GCAAGGCGATGAACCGCAGCTTCATCTCGGTCATCCTCGGCGGCTTCGGTGGCGACAGCGCTGCTGCCGGCAGCGGCGCCGAAGAGGAGCGCCCCGTAAAACAGGGCGCCGCCGAAGACGCGGCCTTCCTGATGAAGAATGCGGGCAAAGTCATCATCGTGCCCGGCTATGGCATGGCCGTGGCCCAGGCCCAGCACGCGCTCCGGGAAATGGCCGATCAGCTCAAGGCGGCCGGCGTCGAAGTCAAATATGCCATCCACCCCGTTGCTGGCCGCATGCCGGGGCACATGAATGTGCTCCTGGCCGAAGCCAATGTGCCCTATGACGAAGTGTTCGAACTCGAAGACATCAATTCCGAGTTTGCCCAGTCCGACGTCGCCTTCGTCATCGGCGCCAATGACGTGACCAACCCCGCCGCCAAGACCGACAAGACCTCACCGATCTACGGCATGCCGGTCCTCAACGTCGAAGACGCCGGCACCGTGCTCTTCATCAAGCGCGGCATGGCCGCCGGTTATGCCGGCGTCCAGAACGAACTCTTCTTCTGCGACAACACCATGATGCTGTTCGGCGATGCCAAGAAGGTCACGGAAGATATCGTGAAAAGCCTCGGGCACTGAGCACAAGCGCCCTCGGGCTCGACCCGAGGGCCACTCCCAAAGACCTCATCCTGATCCTATCGAAGGCCTCATCCTGAGCTTGTCGAAGGACGAGGGCGAGCGAGTGGTGTTGTCTGTGCCACGACCTCGCGGTTCGACAGGCTCACCATGAGGTCTACTGGATCATTTCATCTCTGCTCAGAAACGCGCGTTTCAGGAGACCTCATGGTGAGGTGCGAAGCGCAGCGTAGCCTCGAACCACGAGGGCGAGCGAGTGGCGTTGTCTCTGCCACGACCTCGCGGTTCGACAAGCTCACCATGAGGTCTACTCAGGGCATCGCGAAATGCCCCCCTCACATCACCTTGCTGATTTCCATCAGCCCCGGCCGCTGATCGTTGGCTGCCTTGATCGCCGTTTCGCCACCCAGCACCACGACATGGCCCTTTTCGGCCAAAGCCTCGAGCGCATCGGCAAGTTCGGCAAAATCCTTCTGGCTGGCACCCAGGATTTCATCGCGCCGCTGCTGGCGGATCGCGTCCGTCGTGCCCGTCAAAATCCGCCACATGGCCGAATAGCCCTTGGCATCGACGAATTCGGGCCGGTCGGCATCGCCAATGACGCCGATGATCGAACGGGTGAGATCGGTCTCCCCGATCCCCGCCCGCAGCGCCTTGGCCGCCCCGTCATAGACATCGAGCGTCTTCAACAGGTTCGGATCGCGATAGGAGAGGAACGAGAAATTGCCCGAGGAAAGGTCGAACCGGCTCGACCCGCCATAGGCCCCGCCCTGCACGCGCACCTTGTCCCAGAGATAGGTGGTATTGAGGAAGCGCAGCACCACAGCCGAGGCCGCCGAAGCCGAATAGCCCAAAGCCTTTAAATTGGCGCCCTTGCCGACATAGTTGACCTGCGCCGGAATGACGAGGCCCTCCGATTTCGGTTCGGCCGCAAAACCCCAGTCATGCGTTCGTGTCTCGCGCTGCGGCAACCCCTCGATAAAGCCTGCAAGCGCACCGCGCGTTTCGGCAAAGAGGCTGGCATCGGCCGTCAGATTGACCACCATGCCCTTGCGATTGAACAGCTGGTCGCGAATGCGGCGGAACGTTGCT
>DATMSG010000150.1:0-6516 GCA_035565515.1 Devosia sp. | reverse complement strand
GCGTTCCACGTCAGGCAGGGCGACCGCACCCTGAGCTATTGTGGATGGAAAGGGGGACGGCCGGTGTGCGTTGAGAAGGGCAAGGCCCCGAAACTTGAGGTCGTTTAAGCTGCCAGAATGAATGCAGGGGTGCGCTTGTTGCGCGCTCCCGCAACCAATGAAGGCCCACAAGACGGTTCGTCTTGTGGGCCTTTACCTTTTGGGCCGTCGGTTTTGCATGACCATGGCAAAGCCCGGCCGCTTCCGCTAAGGGATGAGCATCCGGAATAGAAGCGCGGGTCAGTTCTTTGTCATCCATTGTTCCTGTCATTCTCGCAGGGGGTCAGGGGACCCGGTTGTGGCCGAAGTCGCGTTCGGCCCGGCCCAAGCAATTCATCGATCTGGTGGGAGAGAGCAGCCTCTTCCAGCAGAGCCTGGAACGGGTGAAGGATGCCGGGCGCTATAGCGCGCCCATCGTCATCACCAATGCCGAATATCGCTTTCTGGTCGCCGAACAGGCGCAGGAACGGGGGATTGCGCTGGGCGCGATCCTACTCGAACCGGTGGCGCGGAATACGGCGGCGGCGATTGCGGCGGCGGCGCAGGTGGCACTGAGCCTGGACGAGAATGCTATTATCCACGTGCTGGCTTCGGATCACCTGATCCCGGCCAGCGCCGAATATTTTGGCGCGGTGGACAATGCCGCGCTCGCGGCACGCGACGGGCATCTGGTCACGTTCGGGATTACGCCCGATCGCCCGGAAACCGGATATGGCTATATCGCCATCGGCGAGGCCCTGCGCCATGGAGCACACAGGGTTGGGGCTTTCGTCGAAAAGCCAAACCTAGAAAAGGCCGAGGCCATGCTGGCCCAAGGGGGCTTTGCCTGGAATTCGGGCATGTTCATGCTGCCGGCAAAGCTCTTTCTCGAGGAGTGCGAAAAACTGGCGCCGGAGGTTTTTGCCGCGGCGCGCGGGGCGGTGGCCGGGGCCAAGAGCGATCTCGATTTCATCCGGCTCGATGAAGACGCTTTCGCCGCTTCGCCCGATATTTCGGTCGATTATGCGATTTTCGAGCGCACCGACAAGGCGGCCGTGCTGCCCGTGTCGTTCGAATGGTCCGACCTCGGGGCCTGGGACGCGGTGTGGAAGGGGCAGAACCGGGACGCGCAAGGCAATGCGGTGTCCGGACCGGCGCTGATGTCCAATTCGACCAATTCGCTTGTGGTCACCGACATGGCGCATGTGGTGGTTGATGGGCTCGACGATGTCGCGGTCATCGCGACGGAAGACGCGGTTTTCGTCGGGCGGTTGAGTCAGGCCCAGCATGTCGGGGCGATTGCCAAGGCGCTGAAGGCCGATGCATCGACGCGGGCGCTGACCGAGACGCACAAGACCTCCTACCGGCCCTGGGGCGGCTATTCGTCCATCCTGATGGGCGACCGGTTTCAGGTGAAGAAGCTCTTCGTCAAGCCGGGCAAGAAGTTGAGCCTGCAAAAGCACCATCACCGGTCCGAGCACTGGGTGGTGGTGCGCGGCACGGCCGAGGTGACGGTGGATGGTCAGGTGACCATGCTGAGTGAGAACCAGTCAATCTATCTGCCGCTCGGCTGCACGCATCGATTGGCCAATCCCGGAAAGATCGAATTGGAACTGATTGAGGTGCAGACCGGGTCTTATCTGGGGGAAGACGATATTATCCGGATCGAGGATGAGTTCGGGCGGAGCTGAGGGGGCCTTTCAGCAGGCCACGACGTTGACAGCCAGGCCGCCCTGGCTGGTTTCCTTGTATTTTTCGCTCATGTCATTGCCGGTCTGGCGCATGGTTTCGATGCAGGCATCGAGCGGGACGGCGTGGACGCCGTCGCCCTTGAGGGCAAGCGATGCGGCGGTGACGGCTTTGACCGCGCCGAAGGCGTTGCGCTCGATGCAGGGGATCTGCACCAGGCCGCCGACGGGGTCGCAGGTCATGCCCAGGTGATGTTCGAGGGCGATTTCGGCGGCGTTTTCGATCTGCTCGGGGGTGCCGCCCTCGATGGCACACAGGCCGGCAGCGGCCATGGCCGAGGCGGAGCCGACTTCGCCCTGGCAGCCCATCTCGGCGCCTGAAATCGAGGCATTGTGCTTGAGAATGCCGCCGATGGCGGCGGCGGTGAGGAGGAAATCATGGACCGCCGCGCGGCCCATGCCGGGCTGGAACTGGGTGGCATAGCGCAGGACCGAAGGAATGACGCCGGCCGCGCCATTGGTGGGGGCGGTGACGACGCGGCCGCCGGCGGCATTTTCCTCGTTGACGGCCATGGCGAAAAGACTGAGCCAGTCATTGCCGCTGAGGGGATCGATCTCGTTGCGGCGCCATTTTTCCGCAAGCTGCTCATGGAGCGCTTTGGCGCGGCGGCGCACTTTCAGGCCGCCGGGCAATTGTCCGTCCTGGGTGAGGCCGCGGTCGATGCAGCCGGACATGGCCGACCAGATGTCGTCGAGGCCCCTGTCGAGCCTTTGTCGCGAGAGGCGGACTTCCTCATTGGCGCGCTTCATGGCGGCGATGGAAAGGCCCGAGCGTTTTGCCATGTCGAGCATTTCGGCGGCATTGGCGAAGGGCCAGGGCACGTCCTGCTTGAGGGTAGGGGCCTGCTTGAGCGCGCTCAACTCGTCCTGGCTGACGACGAAGCCGCCGCCGATGGAGAAATAAATCCGGCGCAGCAGCAATTGGCCGTCCCCGTCGAGAGCGCAGAACTGCATGCCATTGGGATGGCCGGGAAGCGGCGTGCGGGTGTCGAGGACGAGATCGACGGCGGGGCGGAAACGGTAGGACGGATGGCCGGGCGGCTCGATGCGGCCGGTTTCGCGGATTTTGGCGATGATGGGTTCCATCCGGTCGGGATCGACATCGCGCGGGTTTTCCCCGGCAAGACCGAGGATGACGGCGCGATCGCTGCCATGGCCGATGCCGGTATAGGCGAGGGAACCGTGGAGGCTGGCGGTGATTGCCGCGGGCCGGGCCTGTCGGGCGCGGGGCCAGGTGCCGGCGCGCAGTTCATCGAGGAAACGGCCAGCCGCCGACATCGGGCCCATGGTGTGGGAACTCGATGGTCCGATACCGATCTTGAAGACGTCGAAGACAGACAGGAACATGACCCATCATACCCATTGTTCCAGAACCGGCAACAGAGCGTGGCGGGGATGGGCGATTGCCTTCCTACAGCGCATGCCGATATCGCTGTGAGCAAGCGCAAGGAGACGCATTATGGCCTCATATCAGTTCCGTTCCGCCGAGGGCGCGGGTGCCAATGCCCCGCTGATCTTTCTGTTCCATGGCACGGGCGGGGACGAGAACCAGTTCTTCGATCTGGCGGCCCAGCTGGCGCCGGGGGCGGGACGGGTGGCGCCGCGCGGCGATGTCAGCGAACACGGCGCCCTGCGCTATTTTCGCCGCACGGCGGAGGGCGTCTATGACATGGCCGATCTCAGGCAGCGGAGCGCGGCGATGACCGATTTCGTGCGCGAGGAGGTGGCCAAGCGCCAGCCTTCCAAGGTTTTGGGGCTCGGTTACTCCAATGGCGCCAATATTCTGGCTTCGGTGCAGTTCGGGGCGCCGGAGCTTTTCGATGCCAGCGTTCTGATGCATCCGCTCATTCCCTTTGCTCCGCCGGCGGCCGATTTTGGCGGGCGCAGGGTGCTGGTGACCGCGGGACAATATGATCCCATAGCACCGGCCGGGGCGAGCCAGGCGCTGGTGGATTATTTCAAGGCCAATGGAGCCGAGGCAGAGATCGTCTGGCACGCAGGCGGTCATGAAATCCTGCAAGAGGAGCTGCTGGCGGCCCGGGCATTTCTTGGCGCGTGAGGATTTTGTTTTTCCAGGCCTCCTCGCCTATTAACGAAGTCTAGAGCCCGCGTCGCGATAGTGGCGGAGTGGGGCCTCTGCCCTTCCGCCGCCACGGGTTGCCGCCTATGCCGCTCCTTCGCCTCTTCACCGACAGTTTGCGGGCCCGCGTGCTTCTCCTGGTGCTGCTCGGTTTTGCCAGCGTCGCCGTGCCGGCCTTTTTCGCCTTTCAATGGGTGGTCAATTCCACCGTCGTGCAATTGGGCACGCTGTTTGCCGAAAAGCAGGTGCTGTACGACCGGCATCGCGGGCTCGGGACGCTGATCCGCGAAGTGTCGCTGGCCGAGGCGCTTTCGGGTAGCCAGGCGATCCGCGACTGGGCGCAGGACGAGACCAATCCCGAGCGGCGGGCGCGCGGCTTTGCCGAACTGGAGCACTACCGGCGCTACTTTGCCGACGGGTCCTATTTCTTCGTCGTCGCGGCTTCGGGCAATTACTATTTCAACGACAGCGCCAATGCCTATGCCGGCCATCAGTTCCGCTATACGTTGAGCCCGGGCAAGGCGGATGATGCCTGGTATTATTCGACGCTGGCCCTGGGCGAGGGCTGCCACCTCAATGTCAACAATGACGCCAATCTCAAGGTCACCAAGGTCTGGATGAACTGTGTGATCCGCGAGGGGCGCAAGGTTTTGGGGGTTTTGGGGACCGGGATCGACCTCAGCGCCTTCATTCAGGAAGTCGTCAATGTGCCCCAGCGGGGCGTTACCTCCATGTTTGTCGACCGCCAGGGCATGATCCAGGCGCATCGGGACGAGACCCTGGTGAGCCTTGCCAATTTCGCCGACGGGATCGACAGCAAACGCTCGGTGTTTTCGCTGGTTTCGGGCCCGGGCGATGCGGCGACGCTGCACCGGCTGTTCGAGGATGTGACCGTGGGCGGCATGCTCGCCGATTCCGCCTTTGTGACGGTGAACGGCAAAGAGACGCTGGTGGGCATCGGCTATCTCGACAAGCTCGGCTGGTACAATGTGACCCTCATGGACGTCGATACCATTATCGACCGGCGACTTTTCGTGCCCATTGGCCTGTTGCTCGCGACCATGATGGTGGTGGTCGCGGTGGTGCTGGTGCTGCTGTTCAAGAACCAGGTGCTCGACCGGTTGACCAGGCTCGAGCAGGTGGTGCGCAAGGCGCGGGCGGGGGATTACGGCCCGGCCCTGAGCATGGGCGCCGGGCGGCAGGATGAAATCGGGCGGCTGTCCTCGGCGCTGACGCAGATGGCGGCGCGGGTCGATGACCATACGCGGCTGCTGGAAGCGCGGGTGCGCGAGCGCACGCAGGAACTGGAGAGCCTGGCTTTCCGCGATGGGCAATCGGGCATTCTCAATCGCCGCGGCTTTGCCCTGGCCCATGCCGATCTTTCGGCCAATGGGGCGGCCTATGGCATTCTTCTCATCGATGTCGATCACTTCAAGCAGATCAATGACAGCCATGGCCACGCGGCCGGCGACCTCGTCATCGTCGAGGTCGCGCGGCGAATAGAGCAAACCATCGGCGCCGGGGGCGTTTCGGCGCGCTGGGGCGGAGACGAGTTCATCGTGCTCCTGCCCGAATGCGGACCGGCGGCGCTGCGCAGCCGGGCCCATGACATCATGCAGGCCGCCACCAGCGAGCCCATCGCCACGGCGCCCGGCCACGCCATTGCCGTGTCGCTCAGTATCGGGGCGTGCCTCGCCGAAGGGGGCGACAAGCTCGAAGTGGCGACCGATATGGCCGATGCCGCGCTCTATACCGCCAAACAGGCGGGGCGCGGCCGGGTGGTGGTTTTCGACAGGGATATGCGGCCCGATCCGCGCCGGCACGTCGCCTGATCCCGATCATTGCAGGCTTGACGCCGAAGCCCGGATTGGGGCGTATCGGGGCAGTGCCGTTTTTTGAAGGACGAGAAATGTTTCGCCACGTCTTCTTCCTCGTGCTCGTCATGATGACGGGTGCGAGCCTGCCCGCCGCGGCGGCAAGTTTTGACTGCGCCAAGGCGGCAACGCCCTTCGAGCATGCCATTTGCGAGGATACGGCGCTCTCGATGGCGGATGACCGGCTGGCGAAAACCTATCAGACCGCCATCGGCGGACTGTCGGAGGCGGCGCTGGCGGCGGTGCGCGGCGACCAGCGGACCTGGCTCGACTATGCGCGGCGCGCCTGTGCGCCCGAGGCCAAGCCCATGACGACGGGCCGCTATAACGAGGATCGTACGCGATGCCTGGTTACGCTCTTCAACGGCCGCAGCACGGTGCTGGAAGCCAGCCGCATGATCGGTGGCAAGCGGTTTTATCCGCGTGCGCAATATGCGGCCCTGCCCGATCCCGAGGCGGACAGTCCCGATGCCTATTGGGCCGTGGCGACGCATGAATTGAGCTATGTGCAGCTCGATGCCGAGGACGCTGCGGCCAAGGCCTTCAATGCCTATGTCCAAGAGCAGGCGGTTGCGCTTTCGGGCGGTTCCGGCGAGGACGGCGCGTCCGAAGATGTGCAGGCGGACCCTTCGAGCGACACGATCAACTCGATCCGGGTGAAAGAGGCCAATTACAACAGCGTCACGCTCGATGCGAACACCTATTGGTATGGCCATGGCGCCGCGCATGGCAATTGGACGGTGGGCCATCTGCACTATCGTCTGGACGAGAACCGGCCGCTGGTGGCCGAAGATAT
>DATMSG010000149.1:0-5641 GCA_035565515.1 Devosia sp. | reverse complement strand
GAGCAAGAGCAAGGGTCTCGCCGATTGCGCCGCGCTGGTCGCCACCGTGACGGATGTCACCCTGGGGCCCGATAGCACTGTGGACGATATCGATGGCGGCTGCCGCGTGACCAATCTCAGCTATGGCGTGTCGAGCTATATGAGCTACAGCGTGGATGAAGTGACGCTGCGCAGCCCCGACCTGCTGGCAACTTTCCCGACCGGCGAGATTTTCGAAGCCGCCGAACTCGAGATCAAGGGCCTGCGGATCAGACCCGTGACCCATTCGCCCCTACAGGACTATATCATCGGCCTCACCACCATCGGCATGGACCTGCGCCTTGCCTACACCACCGATCCCGACGCCTTGACGAGCCAAGCGGAATTCGCGTTCAGCGCCGAAAAACTGGGGCATTTTGCCCTCACCGCCGCCCTCTCCGATTTCGACAATACCGATGTCGACATCGACGATATCGCCGACTTCACGGGCAGGCTCAACCGGTTGGATTTGACTCTCGAAGACCGCGGTCTGTTCGTCGCCATTTTTGCCCCCGCCGTTCTCAACATGCTGTTCCCGCCGGACGAAGATCCGTCCGGCGCGATCATGCTCATGCAGGAAACGGCGGTAGCGACCCTGGCGCAACTGCCCGAAGGCACGCTGACGCCCGGTTCGCTCGTCAGCCTCGGCACCCTCATTCGGGCTCTCCCCAATCCTCAGGGCGATTGGCATGTCGGCTTTGCGAGCGAGAGCGGCATCTCGCTCGACGATTTGAACACCGGCGACCCCGCCGCCATGCTCGCGGATGCGACCATCACGGCAACGGGCGAGCCAGCGCTTTAGGGGGGCGTGTCGGGACCGAGCACGGGAAGCGCGGAAGCGCGCCGTTTTCGCCGGCACCACTCAATCCCCACACCCTGGATCAGGCAGCGCCGCCGCGGATGGCGATCTTGCCCTTGCGGCCCGGCTCGCCACTGGCGCGCGCAGCTTCGGCCACCTCGCCGATCGGATAGGCCGCCTCGATGTCGAGCACCAGCTTGCCCGCCGCAGCGTCGCGCACCAATTCGCTCAGCAATTCGCCGATGCGCTCGGGCTTGACCGGCGGCTTGGCGCCCCAGAACCCTTTGACCGAAATATTGCGGAACAGCAGTTCGCCGGCCGGGATTTTCAGCGGCCGCCCGGTCATGGCGCCGAAACTGATCAGCTGGGCGCCATCGGCCAGAATGCCGGCAAGTTGGGCGGTCCCTTCCCCGCCGAGCGATTCGATGCCGCGCAGAATGGGTGCGCCGCCGGTCATCGCGCGGACCTTGTCCTGCCAGCCCTCGCCTTCGGTCGCCACGACCGTCTTGAACCCGAGCGCCGCCATCTCCGTAACCGCCGCCTCGCGCCGCACGAGACCGAGAACATTGACGCCCTTTTCCGCGCCATACTGGGCCAGCAGCTTGCCCACCGCACCATTGGCGGCGTTGAGCGCGATCCAGTCCCCGGCGCCGACGCCCAGTGTATCGAGCAGCATCTTGGCCGAGAGCGGCATCGACACCAGCTGGCAGGCCGTTTCGTCGCTGACGCTATCGGGCACCGGCACGAGCCGCGCCGCGGCGCCGACATAATAGTCTGCCCAGGTCTTTTCTCCGCCCCCGGCAACCCGCTGGCCGAGCTTGAGATGAGTGACGCCCTCTCCCAGGGCTTCCACCACGCCCACCGCTTCCGTGCCCGGCACGGCCGGCAGCGCGGGCTTGAAACCATATTGGCCCGCAATGGTCATCAGGTCGTGGTTGTGGACCGGCGAGAGCACCATCTTGACCAGCACCTCCCCCGCGCCCGGCTGCGGCCGCTCCACGTCCTTGGCTTGCAGGACTTTTTCCGGCGTGCCGAATGCGGAATAGATGGCGGTCTTCATGGCCGGCTCCTTTGACTTGCGCTGAGGCTGACATAAGCCTCTCCCGATGGTGTTCAACCCCGGCTTGCCTTCGCCGGATGCATGAAATAAATGCTGACCAAGTTGTTCAGGATTAAATCATGTCGACCGAAGCCCTCGACCCGCGCGCGCCGCAGCGCGTTCGCCACGACACGAAACTGCGCCTCCTCACGGTGACCCATGTCACCGACATCACCCCGCTCATGCGCCGGGTTCGCCTCGCCGGCGATATGGCGGGCTTCGTTTCTCCCAGCCATGCCGACCATATCAAGGCCTTCTTCTTTCCCGAAGGCGTGACCCCGCTGCTGCCGGTCGTCGGCCCCAATGGCGCCGAATTCGAACCGGGCACCCGGCCCGAAATGCGCGACTATACTCCGCGCGACTGGAACAGCGCCGAAGGCTGGATCGACCTCGATTTCGTGCTGCATGGCGATGGGCCTGCCTCAGGCTGGGCCGCCGCTGCCGCGCCCGGCAAGACCCTCGTCATCGGCGGCCCGCGCGGTTCCGTGGTCGTCCCCATGACTTATGACTGGTATCTGCTTGTGGGCGATGAGACCGCCCTCCCGGCCATCGGTCGCCGCATCGAGGAACTGCCTGAAGGCGCGCCCGTCATCGCCGTGATCGAAGTTGCCTCCATCGCCGAAGAGCAGGCGTTCGACACCAGGGCCGATCTCGACCTCATCTATGTCCACCGCAATGGCGCCGCAGCCGGCACCACCACGCTGCTCATCGACAAGGTCAGAACGCTCGACCTGCCTGCGGGCGATGCCTATGCCTATATCGCGGGCGAGGGCGGCATGAGCAAAGCGCTGCGCCAGCATCTTACCCAGGAGCGCGGTTTCAACCCCGAATGGGTGAAGGCCGCCGGCTATTGGCTGCTCGGCACCGCCGACGCCCACGAACCGCATTGAGCGCTGCGCCGGCCCCAGGGGCCGGCGCCTCGGAATTATTTGGTTTTGGTCTTGCCCGCGGCCGGCGCATTGGCTTCGGCCTCCAGCCTGTCCATCAGCGCGCGCCATTCTTCATAGGCTGCGTCCTGGTCGGGCAGGGCTTCGCGCGAACCGCCGTGTTCGACCAGTTCGTCCAGTACCGCTTCGACATCAGGACCTTTTTCCGCGCAGGTACCGGCCTCGTCGAGCGCGTTGAAGGCGGGAGCGTAATAGGTGTCGTCGTAGTCGCCGGTATTGAGTTTGAGCTGGCCATAGGCGAGCAGGGTGGCCGAATCCGTCAGCAGCGACCATTCCTCGTCGGTCACCTCAAAGCCCGGGCAATTGCTCGACACGACATTGGCGAGCACCACCCGCTCCAGGAATTGCTCGGCTTGCGCTCCCGAATAGGCGCTCAGATCCGGCAATTGCACGAAAATCTTGCCATCGGCGGCGGCTTGCTGCGCTCCGGCAGCCAGAAGCAGCCCCGTCAACAACGCTTTCTTGATCATTGCGTGTCCCTCATTGTACGACCGCTCCACGGTACAAAGCTTCATGGAGAAATAACGGCATAACCTATTTCGGCTGGCCGCCCACGAATTGCACCGCCCGCGCCCCATTGGCGATGCCGCGTTCGAGGCACTCTTCGACCGGCAGATCTTCGATCAGCGCGGCGATGAAGCCCGCGGCAAAGGCATCACCTGCCCCGGTCGAATCGACCACCTTGACGACCGGCGCCGCCTTGCTGAAATCGAGGCCATGCGCGCCCCCGACCGCCGCACCGAATTGCCCGCGCTTGATCACGACCCGTTTGAACTGCGCTCCGAGCACCCGGATCTGCTCTTCGAAGCCGGCCAGGCCCGCCAGCATTTCCGCTTCGCTGTCATTGGCAAAGAGCCAGTCGGCTTGGCCGACCCAGGCCAGGAAAGTCTGCGGCCCGACCTCCTGGAGAAAGCCGATCGAGGCGGGGTCGATGGCAATCGGAATCTGCCGCTGCCGCGCCCGGCCCAGCAGCGATTGCACCGCCGCGCGGGGTCCGGGCGCAAAAAAGCTATAGCCCGAGACCAGCACGAGGCCTGTTTCATCGAGGAGGCTATCGGGCAGGTCTTCGGCCGAGAGGTTGAGATTGGCCCCGCGATCGGTGAGAAAGCTGCGCTCTCCGCTCGGGTCGAGCAGGGTCACCAGCACGCCCGACCCCAGAACCGGATCGCCCGCCAGCACCGGGGTCACCCCGCGCAGGCGAAAATGCCCCTCGTGGCTGGCCTTGTCGACCAGGCCGACCCGCGCGGCAAACACCACATCAGCCCCGGCGGCACCCAGCCACACCGCCTGATTGGCACCCGATCCGCCCGCCCGGCTTTCGATCGCCGCCCGCCGGTCGGAGCCCAACACGATCGGCCCCTCGGGCTTGACGATGACGTCGGTCATCACATCGCCGACGACGAGGACCCTTTTGCTCATGCGCGGCGAACGGGCGCCTTGCCGGCCTGCAATTGGGCCAGCGCCACCGCAATGTCGCCGGCGACGCGCGCATTGTTTTTCACGAGCGCAATATTGGAGACCAGCGACCGGCCGTCGGTCAGTTCGAAAATCCGTTGCAGCAGGAACGGGGTCATCGCCTTGCCCTTCACCCCCTTGGCCTCAGCATCGGCCAGGGCCTGGGTGATGAAGCCTTCGATGGCGCTGGCTTCCCAGGCATCCGCTTCCGGAATGGGATTGGCGATCAGCACCCCGCCCATGTCGAGATCGGACTGGATGGCGAGCATTTTTGCCACGCTCTCGGCATCGTCGAACCGGTGATCGACGCCGAACCCGCTTTCGCGTGCCCAGAAGGCGGGAAAATGATCGGTACCGAAACCCAGCACCGGCACGCCATTGGTTTCGAGCACTTCCAGTGTCTTGGCAATGTCGAGGATCGACTTGGCGCCGGCGCAGACCACCGTCACCGGCGTCTTGCCCAGCTCTTCGAGATCGGCGGAAATATCAAAGCTGTCCTCGGCGCCGCGATGCACCCCGCCAATGCCGCCGGTGGCGAAGACCTTGATGCCGGCCAGCGCGGCGATCTGCATGGTCGTTGCAACCGTCGTCCCGGCCGTGGTCCCGCTCGCGAGGAGCGCCGCGACATCGCGGCGGCTCGCCTTGGCCGCCTTGTGGCCTTCGAGCGCAAGGCGTTCGAGATCTTCCCCGGCAAGGCCCACGCAGAGCCTTCCGTCCATGATGGCGATGGTTGCCGGCACCGCGCCGGTTGCCCGCACCACGTCCTCGACCTGTCGGGCCATCTCGAGGTTCTGCGGATAGGGCATGCCATGGGTGATGATGGTGGATTCGAGCGCCACCACGGCCTTGCCGGCCGCCAGCGCCGTCTTCACCTCTGCCGATACTGAAAGATAGGCCTTGCCGCTCATCCGTGCCTCTTTGGAAACTGTTGCTGGGCGCTCAAGCGCTGCCCCTGTTGCCCGCGCTTTTGCGCCCGGGCAGTTCTGCGGTCAACCCCCGCAAAAACTTCTGTTTGCCGGTCTTGTCGCTCTCAAAAAATGACTTTAGTTTGCATCTCGATCAGAGAGGGAAAGGGCACTTCGCTGACCAGGTCTTTTGTTGATGGCGCGCCTGCCGCGCCTCGATGTCAGCCCGGCTCCGGGCCGATCGCAGCGTTAGTCCCGGGCGCCCCCTGGCGTCCCCTAGAAACGTGTTCCCAAATCTTTCCCAATTCTGCGCCGGACGCTCAAAGATGAGCGCCCGTGCCTGAACGCGGCCTGCCGCAAAAGCCTTCCCCTCACCACGAGGGTCAATGCCCCCGATTTTTACTTGGAGCTATGACGT
>DATMSG010000148.1:0-2932 GCA_035565515.1 Devosia sp. | reverse complement strand
GCTCCATGGTCTATCGCTGCGGCGGACCAATGATGGCCTCGGCCATGTGCTGACCGAGCACACCGCCGTCTTCGAAGCCATCAGCTCGGGAGACGCCGCGACCGCGCGGAAATTGATGCTCGACCACCTCGCCGGATCGCGGGACCGCCTCTTCGCCCCCAAGCTTTGAGCGCGATGCGCTCCGGGGCAGGTGGCGGGCAACGCAACCACCCCTGCGCGCCGGCCGTTGGACAAGATATTGTCCCCGGACCCTGCCATGCCCGTTTTCACCCAAAAGCCGCGCGGCACTGCCAAGGCCATCGTCTGAATGGCCGGTCAGTCCAGACTTTCCCATCTTTGCGTCGATGTTCAGAACATGTTCGCGCGCGACACCGCCTGGCAGACGCCATGGCTGGAAAGGGTGCTGCCGGCCATTGAAGCGCTGGTAGAGCGTGCGCCGGCCGCTACGATTTTCACGCGGTTCATCCCGCCCGCGCGCCCGGAGGATGAGACCGGCACCTGGCGGGACTATTACGCCCATTGGCCCTCCATGGTCACATCGCGGCTGGCGTCCGAAATGCTGGACGTGGTGCCCGCGCTCGCCCGCTACATGCCGCCCGCCCGGCATTTCGACAAGAACAGATATTCGCCCTGGCTCTTCGGTGGCCTAGACACCGCGCTCCGGGCAAATGGCGTCGATACCCTTCTCATCTCGGGCGGCGAGACGGATGTCTGCGTCATGGCCACGGTGTTCGGCGCCGTGGACCTGGGCTATCGGACCATTCTGGCGACCGATGCGATCTTCGGGTCCGCCGACCAGACCCATGATGCCGCCCTGACCGTGTTCCAGAGCCGCTTCGGCGAGCAATTGACGGTCTGCTCCACGCAGGACCTGCTCGATAACTGGGAAGACATTGCCTGACCATTCCGGGCGGCTCCCCTGCCCCCTTCCGAACCACCAAATTGCCGCAGCCGAACAAAGTTGATTTTCGAACTCAGTTTAACTAAAGCGGTCTCATTGTAGGAGAACGCTTATGAAATCGATCTTGCTCGCCGCGATGACTACCATCGTGTTCACAGGCTCCGCTGCAATGGCGACGGACATCGTCGTGCCCCATGGGCAGGGCGAAACGGCCATTTCCGGCGTGCCTGAAAAGGTGCTGGTTCAGGACTGGGCGACTTTCGATAATCTGGCGGCGCTGGGGGTGACGGTCGCGGGCGTACCGTCTTCCAATGTGCCGCACTACCTCGCGGGCGCCGTGCCGGGCGATGCGATTCGGATCGGGTCGCTGTTCGAGCCCGACTTCGAGGGCATCGCCGCGTCCGAGGCCGATATCTATTTCGTCAGCGGGCGCTCGGCGCAGGCCTATTCGACGGCCAAGGACATCCTGCCGACCCTGGACATGTCGCTGGCCGACAATGCCGACATCATCGGCGGCATCAAGGGCAACCTGACCAAGCTCGGCACCATTTTCGGGCGCGAGGACAAGGCCGGCGAGTTGAACGCCGCGCTCGACGCCAAGGTGGCGGAAGTCAAGGCCGCCGCCGAAGGCAAGGGCAATGGGCTGGTGCTGGTCACCAATGCCGGCAAGGTGGGCGTTTATGGCCCCGACAGCCGCGTTGCCTGGATCCACAACCAGGTGGGCATTCCGACGGCCATTGCCGAGGTCAAGGACGGCGACCATGGCGGGGATGGCGTGTCCTTCGAATATATCCTCGAAACCAATCCCGATTGGCTGTTTGTCGTCGATCGCGACGCGGGTACGGGCGAAACCAATGGCGCCGCCGCCGCGCTGCTCGACAATGAACTGGTTAACCAGACCAAGGCGGCACAGGCCGGGCAGATCGTCTATCTCGACCCGCAGGCCGCCTATATCACCATGCATGGCTATGCCGGCGTGATGCTGCTGCTCGATCAGGTGCTCGCCGGCCTCAACGCCTGACCGGATCACGACGCGACCCCGCCCGCTTGCCCGGGCGGGGATGTTCCAGCTGAAGGTTCCCGGTTCTGCCCTATTTGCTTCTTGCCATCGCCATCACCTTTGTTCTCGCGCTGACGAGCCTTTTCATCGGCGTCAGCGACGTTTCATTGGCCGGCCTCCTTTCAACCAGTCCCGAGGACCGGCCGATGCAGGTGCTGCTGATCAGCCGCCTGCCGCGCACGCTTGCGATCATTCTTTCGGGCAGCGCCATGGCCGTGGCGGGGCTGGTGATGCAGATGATCGTGCGCAACCGCTTCGTCGAGCCATCGACGGCCGGGACGACCGAATCGGCAAGTTTCGGCTTTCTTCTTGCCACGCTATTGGTGCCGGGCTGGCCCCTGATGGGAAAGATGCTGATTGCGGCGGCCTTCGCGCTGGCCGGAACGGCGCTGTTTCTGCGCATCCTGCGGGCCGTACCGCTGCGCGAGGTGATGCTGGTGCCGCTGGTCGGCATCATGCTGGGCGGCATCATCGGCGCGGTGACGAGTTTCATCGCCTATCGCTACGAACTGCTGCCCTCCCTGCTCGCCTGGAATATGGGCGATTTTTCCGGTGTCTTGCGCGGGCGCTACGAGCTGCTCTGGATCGGGCTCGGTTGTGCGGTGCTCGCCTATATCGCGGCCGACCGCTTTACCGTGGCCGGCATGGGGCGGGATTTTACCACCAATCTCGGCCTCAACTATCAGCGCGTCATGGTGCTGGGGCTTGTCATCGTCTCGCTGGTGAGCGCGGCCGTGCTGGTGACGGCGGGGTCCATTCCCTTTCTCGGGCTGATCGTGCCTAATCTCGTGAGCCTCATGCTGGGCGACAATATGCGGCGCACCGTGCCTTGGGTGGCGGTGAGCGGGGCGGCCTTCGTGCTGGCCTGCGACATTCTCGGCCGGGTGATCCGCTACCCCTATGAAATTCCGATCAGCGTGGTGGTCGGGGTGATCGGCAGCGCCGTTTTCCTTTATCTGCTGTTGAGGACG
>DATMSG010000147.1:0-3337 GCA_035565515.1 Devosia sp. | reverse complement strand
TGCGTCGAGAAAGGCAATCATGTCGACCGCAAGCGCCGCCTGCTGTCCGTTGCGTGCCGTGTCGTCCGAGAGAAAACGGGTCGTGCCATATCCGCGCAGATAGGGGATGAGTACCCGATATCCAGCCGATGCAAGGATGGGCGCGACATCGACATAGCTGTAGATGTCATAAGGCCATCCGTGCAGCAGCAGCACGACCGGGCCGTCTGCGGGGCCGGATTCTGCATAACCGACGCTGAGTACGCCCGCTTCAACCTGCTTCAGGGTGCCAAAGGAGGTGGCTCCGTCGCGTCCGGTTGACGGCTGAGTCGAAGGCGCTTCGCCCTTGGCATGAGCAAGGCCTGCGGCCCCGAATTCGACGGCGGCAACCGTCATTGCGGCAATGCCGAAGAAGCGGCGGCGCTGGAAATTGATCTCGGAATTCATTGCTGTCTCTCCTGTCCATGTTGGATGCGGGCAGGTAACGCGGTGCGTGTATCCTCGATGTGTCCCAAGGGGGACGAATGTGAATGGTTTTGTAGCAGGGGGCATTCGGGATACAGACTGATACATTCGGTCAGCCCTCCGGACGCAATCAGCCGCCCCGGTGTCTGGGGCGGCTGTGTTGGACTTCGAGGCGGGCGCGGTTTATTTCGCGGATTGCCGGGCGGCCTGTTCGATGACGTCTGCGACCTTTTCGGGCTGGGAGGCGAAGACCGCATGGCTTGCCGCAATCTCGGTCACCGCACTGCCGGCGCGCTTGGCCATGTCGCGCTCGAGATCGGGGTTGATCGAGCGGTCCTGCGTTGCGACAATCGACCAGCTTTTCTTGGTTTTCCAGGCGGGCTCGCCGGCTTTGGCGGCAAAGGCGGCCTTGGCGGCGAAGACCTGACTTCTTGCCATGAAGGCCGCGTCCCCACGCGGCAGATCGCCGGCGAAATCTTGTCCAAAGACGGCGGGATCGAGATAAAGGAACGCGCCATCCTTCGTCGACTTGATGCCGTTGCCGGCCGGCGGTTTGGAGCCGGCGAGGTCGAGAAGGCTCTCTCCTTTCTCCGGCTGGAAGGCGGCGACATAGACCAGCCCGGCCACATCCGGCCGGTTACCCGCTTCCGAGATCACCATCCCGCTGTAGCTGTGCCCGACAAGCAGGCTCGGCCCCTGCTGGAGATCGAGAACACGGTTGGTGGCCGCCACGTCATCGACAAGAGAGGTGATGGGCTCCTGCACGATCGTGACGTTGAAACCACGGCTTTCAAGGATGTCTGTCGCCCTGCGCCAGGCCGAACCATCGGCCAGCGCGCCATGGACTATGACGATATTCTTCACCTCTGCCGCCTGTGCGGCAAAAGCGATCAGTGCGGTTGCGACGGCAAGCGCGAATTCTGGCATGAGACGATGGTGCATCATATTTCTCCTTTGGTTTTGATGGGAACGGGAGGAAAATCCGGGTCAGCCGAACGTGAAGGCATAGGCCTGCGCGCCGGGGTCGAGGAAGCGGATGGCAAAGGTTCTCGCTTCGACGGCGCCGGTCTGGCGGACGAGCTGGTAAAGACGGGTTGAGGTGACGACGCCATTGCCCTCGGCATCCGTGTCGGCGCCATGATCCGCACCCGGCGGATGCCCGTCGATGGTGACCTGGAAACGAACCGGTTTTCCGGCTGCATCCGGCCCAAGAACCAGATGCAGGTCACGGGCGCTGAAGCGATAGGTGATGCCGCCATCAGCCGCATCAAGTGTTGCCGCCTCCGCGCCAACCGTCCAGGTGCCGGAAAGTCCCCATTCGTTGAGGGAAGGCGTCTTGACGGAGTAGTCGCGCGGCGTGTCTGCACGCATCGCCTCGTTGGATGCGAAGCTTCGAGCCTGCCGGTAGCCTATATAGGTTTCGCCCGAGCGCACATGCCCGATATCCGCACCGGCTTCGGCCCCTGTCGCCTCCGGGCTCACCGGTGCGCTGGCGGAGGCGCTGCTGCCGGCCTCGCGCAGCAGGTCCTGGATCGCCTCTTCGGTCTGCCGGTAATTGCCCTCGCCGAAATGGTGGTAACGGATCTGGCCCCTGGCATCGATCAGGTAATGCGCCGGCCAATAGCTGTTGTCAAAGGCGCGCCAGATCCTGTAGTCATTGTCGATTGCCACCGGGTAATCGATCTTGAAGCCGGCGACGGCCTGTCTGACATTGTCGATCTTCTTTTCAAAGGCGAATTCGGGGGCGTGAACGCCGATGACGACGAGGCCCTGATCCCGGTATTTGTCCGCCCAGGCACGCACATAGGGAATGGTGCGGATGCAGTTGATGCAGGAATAGGTCCAGAAGTCGACGAGGACGACCTTGCCACGCAATTGCTCCCGCGTGAGCGGCGGGGAGTTGAGCCACTCGACGGCGCCATCGAGGGATGGGGCCTTGCCCTCAACCGGCAGTTCCGACCGGGCCGCGGCAGCGCTGGCGCCTGCCGCCGTCGCCACTTCAGGCGCTTTGGCGGTGTGGAGCCGATCGAGCACCTGCTGTTCGAAGGATGCCGTGCTCGCATAGGAAATCTGCGACAGGAAACCCGTATCCAGCCCGAGCGCGATCACCGCGACGCCGGCAAGCACCGCCGCGCCAAGCGCCTGGCGGATCCGCTCGCTGAAACCCAGAGACCGCTTCATGGCTGCAAATACCCTGCCGCCGACGAGGATGGCGACGGCAAGGGAGGTCGCAGCCCCGGCGGCATAGGCGGCAAGCAGCAGGCTGGTTTCCAGATTGGCCCCCTTCAGGGCCGCACCCGTCAGCACGAGCCCGAGGATCGGTCCGGCGCAGGGCGCCCATAAAAGGCCGGTGGCGATGCCGAGTAACAGCGAGCCCGCAACCGTCGGCATTGCCCCGGGCTTGCCGGCGGCATTGGCGAGCCGGTTGCCGAGTTCGACGACCGGTCGGGTGATGATGCTGGCCGCACGGGGCGAGACCAGCCCGACACCGAAGACCGCAAGCAGCGCAAGAGCCGCGAGCCGGCCATATTCATTGGCGCTGATTGCCCAGCTGCCGCCCACCGCGGCCAGCGTCGCGACGGCGCAAAAGGTTGCCGCCATTCCCGCGAGCAGGGGCAGCGTGCTGCGCAGGAACGGTTGCCCCGCCCGCGCAAAAACGAAGGGAAGGATGGGCAGGATACAGGGGCTGAGAATTGTCAGCGCCCCTCCGAGATAGGCAATGACCAGAAACGTCATCATCTTGTCCTTTCAGGCAGGAATTCGCGACTCCGGGCGGCGAAGGCGACCCGGTGATTGCGCCAATTTCCCGGCCTCACGTATCCCTGATGTGTCGGGGCTTCGGTGAATTTGTAATCGAGTGTAAAAGCCGCCTCCGGCGCACGGCCGCGAAAGC
>DATMSG010000146.1:0-3794 GCA_035565515.1 Devosia sp. | reverse complement strand
CCATTCGAGCGCCGGGTGGCATCGGTGACGATCCAGATCTGGCCGTTGAGCAGTTTCTTGCGCGGATTGTTCCTGAGGCAGACCATGCGGTCGCCCACCACCGGCTCGTGAAAGGGCAGGCCCTTCAATTCGCGCAGCCGGTCATTATAGGTGAGGCGCGTCTTGTTGCGCCCGACCAGGACCTGATCGGCCTCGAGCACTGCGTCGCGGTCCACCTTGTCGCGCCCGATAACCACGCTTTCGCCATAGCGGCCATGTTCGAGAAAACCGCCTTCGCGCACGGCCATGGACAGCTGAATGATCGGATTGTCGGCCGCCTGGCGGTGAATTTCGGTGAGCATGATGTCGGGCTCCTCGGTGGTGAAGAAGCCCGCGCCCTGGACCGGGGGCAATTGGAACGGGTCGCCCAGCACCAGCACCTTTACCCCGAAGGAGAGGAGATCGGCGCCCAATTGCTCGTCCACCATGGAGACTTCATCGATGACGATGAGATCGGCATCGGCCGCCGGGCTTTCGGGGTCGAGCACGAAGCGCGGCTCGCCCTCTTTTTCCGAAACCAGCGTATAGATCAGCGAGTGAATGGTCTGCGCGCCCTTGCAGCCGCGTTTGCGCATGACGAGGGCGGCCTTGCCGGTGAAGGCGGCATATTTGACCGAGCGGATATCCTGCGCCAGATGCACGGCAAGCGTCGACTTGCCGGTGCCGGCCCAGCCGAACAGGCGAAAGACTTGCGGACCGTTCTTGTCCTTGAGCCATTTGGACACGGCGACAAGCGCCGCATCCTGCTGTGCCGACCAGACGGGAGCCATCAGGCGATCACCGTGCGCACCGCGCCGACGCCTTCGATCCGGCCCTCGATGACGTCGCCCGCAACAACGGCGCTGACGCCGGCCGGCGTGCCGGTCATGATGATGTCGCCCGCCCTGAGCGTCACGAACTGGCTGAGAAAGGCGATGGTCTCGGCAACGCTCCAGATCTGGTCGCCGAGATCGCCGCGCTGGCGCTCGCTGCCATTGACCGAGAGCGTAATGGCGCCCTTTTGCGGATGGCCGATGGCGCTGGCCGGCTCGATGGTGCCGATGGGGGCGGAGTGGTCAAAACCCTTGGCCATTTCCCAAGGGCGGCCGGCCTTCTTCGCCACGGCCTGGAGATCGCGCCGGGTCATGTCGAGGCCGCAGGCATAGCCATAGACATGATCGAGCGCGTTTTCGACGGCAATGTCGGCGCCGTCCTTGCCGATGGCGACGACGAGTTCGACTTCATGCTGGAAATCTTCGGTTTTCGGCGGATAGGGAATGGCGGCGCCACCGACGACGACCGCATCGGCGGGCTTGGCGAAAAAGAACGGCGGATCGCGCAGGTCATTGCCCATTTCCCTGATATGCTCGGCATAATTGCGGCCGACGCAATAGACCCGGCGCACCGCATAAAGGCCACCGCGGGCGATGGGGATGGAAACCGGCGCATGCGGCTCGAACAGAAAATCAGCCACGCGAAAACTCCTTGGCATAGGGTCCGATGAGGTCGAGATCGACCGGGCTCAAGCGGTCCTGTGCACTGAACGACTGGTGCCAATAGGGATAGAGCAGCGGCGGGCGGCTGGCATCGTCAAGACGCTGCCGCTCCTCGGGGCTGAGGGTAAAGCTGGCGGCGGCAATATTGTCGCGGAACTGGCTTTCATTGCGGCCCCCGATGATCAGCGAGGTGACGCCCGGCCTGCCAAGCAGCCAGGAAAGCGCCACCTGGGCGCCGGAAACGCCCCGCGCCTCGGCGATGGCAACCAGCGTATCGATGACCGTATAGAGCTTTTCCCAATCATAGACCGGCGGCTCGCGGAAACCGCCGACATGGCGGCCGGATTCGGGCTCGCTATCCCTGCGGTACTTTCCCGACAACAGCCCGCCGGCCAGCGGCGACCAGACCAGAATGCCGAGGCCCTGATCCTGCGACACCGGCACCAGTTCGTATTCGGCATCGCGGCTATGGAGCGAATAGTGGATCTGCTGGGAGACGAAACGGGCGCCATGCCTTTTGTCGGCGGCCATCAGCGCCTTCATCATGTGCCAGCCCGAATAATTCGAGCAGCCGATATAGCGCACATGGCCATGGCGAACGAGCGTATCGAGCGCTTCCATGGTCTCTTCCACGGGCGTTTTGCCGTCCCATTCATGCACCTGATAGAGATCGATCACATCGGTCTTGAGGCGCTTCAGACTCGCCTTGCACTGCTCGATGATGTGATGGCGCGACAGGCCGGTATCATTGGGCCCCTCGCCCATCTTGAAGCGCACTTTCGTCGCGATCAGCGCCTTCTGGCGGCGGCCGTTCTCTTTCAGAATGTCGCCCAGAATGTCTTCGGAAACGCCGGCATTGTAGACATTGGCCGTGTCATAGAGATTGATGCCGGCATCGAGGCAAAGGTCGACCTGCCGCGCCGCCTCGGCCAGGCTGGTATTGCCGATCTTTTCGCTGCCGCCAAACGTCATGGTCCCCATGGTCAGAACCGAGACTTTGAGGCCCGAGCGTCCGAGATAGCGATATTCCATCGGCATTCCTCCTTTGTTCTCGGCCAACAGGGCTAAAGAATTGCGGGAGTCGGGTCAATCTGGCAGTTGCTAAATCCCTTGCCCGGCAGAGGCCGAACCAGTTAAGCCACGCGCATTCCCCGGGGATGAAAGCCAATGCCGGATGCAGCCGATAACGTCCACGCCACCTGCCATTGTGGCGCCGTCTCCATCCGCCTGCCCAGGGCGCCCGCCGAGATCACCCACTGCAATTGCAGCCTCTGCCGCCGCTATGGCGTGCTCTGGGCCTATTATGCCATTGCCGAGGTGGTGATCGAAACTCAAAGCCCCACCGACACCTATGCCTGGGGCGGCAGGAATGTCGATTTCCACCGCTGCTCGGGCTGCGGCTGCGTCACCCATTGGTATCCGCGCAAGGCCGGCCGGGAAAACCTTGGCATCAATGCGCGGCTCCTCGATCCAAAACTCCTCGCGGCGGCCGATATGCGCTACAAGGATTCGGCGGGCACCGGCCTTTTCCAGTGAAGCGCCCGACATGATTGCCTGAAAGCCTCCCGTGCGCCCCCAGTCCATTCTCGTTCCCGTTCTGCTCGTGGCGCTCGGCATGGTTTTCACCCAGACCGGCGCCAGCTTTGCCAAAATGCTGTTTCCGCTGGTCGGGGCCAATGGCGCGACGGCCTTGCGCCTGACGCTGGCGGCTATCGTGCTGGTGCTCGTCTTCCGGCCCTGGCGCTACCGGCTCGACAGCAGGCAATGGCGGGCGGTGCTGCTCTATGGCCTGGTCATGGGCGCGATGAACCTCTTTTTCTATGCCGCACTGGAACATATTCCGCTCGGTATTGCCGTGGCGCTCGAATTTACCGGCCCGCTGGCCGTGGCGCTGTTCGGGGCGCGAAAGCCCATGGATTTCATCTGGATCGCGCTGGCGGTTTCCGGCTTTGCCCTGCTGCTGCCCTGGACCGGCTTTGCGGGCGACATTTCCCCGCTCGGCATTGCCCTGGCGCTCTGCGCGGGGGCCTGCTGGGCCGGCTATATCATCTTCGGGCAAAAGGCGGGCGCGGGCGGCGGCCCGCATATTGCCGCGCTCGGCGTCGCGACGGCCGCGCTCATCGCCCTGCCCTTCGGCCTTGCCAGCGCCGGTCCATTGCTGTTCGACCCGTCCATCCTGCCGCTCGGCCTGGCTGTGGCGCTGCTCTCGAGCGCCATTCCCTATGCGCTCGACATGGTCGCCCTGCCCCATATTCCCTCGAGGCTCTTCGGCATTCTGAT
>DATMSG010000145.1:0-4956 GCA_035565515.1 Devosia sp. | reverse complement strand
GGTTCCCGCTTTCGCGGGAATGACACCGCGATAAAGTAGTGGTGCCGTGTATTCTGAGTGATCCTGATGACCGACCTATCCACCAAACCCGTCGACGAACTCACCGAGCCGGAAGCCGATGCCGAGCTGGCGCGTTTGGCTGCGGCCATTGCTGCCGCCGATATCGCCTATCACCAGAATGACGCGCCCGAGATCACCGACGCGGCTTATGACGCGATGCGGCGCCGCAACGACGCCATCGAGGAAGCTTTCCCCCATCTGGTGCGTGAGGACAGCCCCTCGCTCTCGGTCGGCGCGCCGCCCGCCGAGGGCTTTGCCAAGGTGCGCCATGCCGTGCCGATGCTCAGCCTGGCCAAAGCCTATACCGACGAGGACGTGGTCGATTTCATCACCCGCGGCAAACGCTTCTTCGAGCGCGATCGGGATCTCGACATCGCCTTCACCGCCGAGCCCAAGATCGACGGGCTCTCGGCCTCGCTGCTCTACGAAAATGGCGTCTTCGTACGCGGCGCCACGCGCGGCGACGGCGCGGTCGGCGAGGACATCACGGCCAACCTGCGTACCATCAAGGACATTCCGCAAAAGCTCAAAGGCTCGGGCTGGCCGGCCAGCATCGAAATCCGCGGCGAGGTCTATATGACCTATGCCGAGTTCCAGGCGCTCAAGGCCCGCTCGGCGGCGTCTGGCGGGCAGGATTATGTCAATCCGCGGAACACCGCCGCCGGTTCGCTGCGCCAGAAGGATGCCTCGGTCACCGCCAGCCGGAATCTCAAATTCTTCGCCTATGCCTGGGGCGCCACCACCGAGGACCCGGCAGCCACCCAATATGACGCGGTGCAGAAATTTGCCGAATGGGGCTTTCAGGTCAGCCCGCTGATGGTACGCGCCAAATCGGTGGACGAGCTCATAGCGCAATACCGGCTGATCGAGGAACAGCGCTCTTCGCTTGGCTACGATATCGATGGCGTCGTCTACAAGGTCGACCAGCTCGAATTGCAGCGCCGCTGGGGCTTCGTCACCGGCGAGCCGCGCTGGGCGGTGGCGCATAAATTCCCGGCCGAACAGGCGAGTACAACGGTCAAGCGCATCGACATCCAGGTCGGCCGCACCGGCACCCTGGCCCCGGTAGCGCGGCTCGAGCCGGTCACGGTGGGCGGCGTGGTGGTAGAAAATGTCACCCTGCACAACGAGGATTATATCAAGGGCTTTGACAGCAACGGATTGCCGATCCGCGAGGGCGTGGATATCCGCATCGGCGATACCGTGGTCATCCAGCGGGCCGGCGACGTCATTCCCCAGATCGTCCGCGTGGTGCTGGAAAAGCGCCCGTCAGACGCCGTGTCGTACGAATTCCCGCATGAATGCCCGGTCTGCGGCTCGCCCGCCACACGCGAGATCAACGAAAAGACCGGCAAGGAAGATTCCCGCCGCCGCTGCACCGGCGAATTGATCTGCCCCGCCCAGGCGGTGGAAGGGCTGCGCCATTTCGTGTCGCGCGGCGCGCTCGATATCGAAGGGCTGGGCGCCGAGAATATAGAGCTGTTCTTTTCCAAGGGCCTGGTGCGGACGGCGGCTGATATCTTCACGCTGCATGAGCGCCGCCCCGCCGTGCAGCAGGCTTTGGCCGAGCGGCGCGAGGAACAGGCCAAACAGCGCGAAGCCGCCTCGGGCAAGACGCGCAAGAATGTCCGCAGCGTCGAAGACCGCAATTATGAAGGCCTCGACAAGCTGTTCAAGGCCATCGACGAGCGCCGCGAGCCCGAGCTGGACCGCTTCATCTTCGCCCTGGGCATCCGCCATATTGGCGAAACCACCGCGTCGGTGCTGGCCCGCACCTTCTCGACGATGGAAGAGCTGATCCGGGTCGGCAAGGAAACCGCCGCAGCGGCAGACCCCAAGGCCGTGTTCCCGTCCGTCGACGGCATTGGCGGCACGGTGATCGAGGCGCTGGTGGATTTCTTCGGCAATGAGCGCAATGACGATGTGCTCGAGCGGCTGCTGCAGCAGGTTCATCCCAAGCCCTATGTGGTCAATGTTTCGGCCGACAGCGTCGTCGCCGGAAAAACCGTGGTGTTCACCGGTTCGCTCGAAAAAATGTCACGATCCGAAGCCAAGGCTATGGCCGAACGGTTGGGTGCCAAGGTTGCCGGCTCGGTATCGGCGCAAACCGATATCCTGGTGGCCGGTCCCGGCGCCGGCTCCAAGCTGAAGAAAGCTGAAGAGCTGGGCGTCGAGGTGATCAGCGAAGACGATTGGTTCGAGCGGGTCGGCAAATAGGCCCGCGAGGGAGGATTGATGAAGCAGTTCCTGGTGCTGGCCGCCCTGGCCGGTCTTGCCGTGCCGGCCATGGCGAGCGAAGCGGGTGATCTGGCGCGCGACCAGCTCTATGCCGGCAATGCCGCGCAATCCATTCCCGCTACGAGTGAGGACTGCGACGGCGGCAACCAGGAAGCCTGCTTTGCCCTGGGCCTGTTGACCCTAGTCGGCGCCTATGAGGGCTTCGCGCAGGATCTCTACCGCTACGGCGCCATCGTGCCCGGCACCACCGCCGCCGGCATGCTGTTCGGCCTGGGCACGCAGCAGGACCTTGCCCCCGCCAATCCAAATCCCGAGCCGCTGACCTATCTCGGCCTGCGCACTGTGCTCGAGGATTTCCTTCTCGATCTCGACGCCGCCCGCGCCGCCTTCGAAAAAGGCGGGGAAGCGGGCGATTATGTCCTCACCATCGATCCGCTCAAGGTGCGGGTGGATTTCAATGGCGATGGCAAGCATGACGACAGCGAAACGCTCGCGGCGCTGCTCAACAGCGTGGGTGAATTCGCCGATATTCCCGCCCCCGATGGCCCGCCGCCCGGCAAGACCAAGACGCCGCCCAGTCCCGCGGATACCAGCATCGGGTTTGACCGCGCAGATTCGATCTGGTTCGCCGGCTACAGCCAGGTCGCCGCCGCGCCGATCGATCTGATCCTGGCGCATGACTTTTCCGATTTCTTCAATGCCTATCTGCACCAGGTCTTCCCCAAATCCGGCCTGCCGATGCAGGATTACATGAGCGGTGGCGTGCTGTTCCTCGATGCCAATAGCGATGCCGGCATTGCCGACATGATCGCGGCCATCCACACCATGAATTTCCCCGTGCTTGACACCGCCCGCCTCGCCGGCGTGCTCACCCGCCTCAAGTCGATCACCGCCTTGTCCCGCAAAAACTGGGACGCGATCCTGGCCGAGACCGACGACAACCGCGAATTGGTGCCGTCACCACGCCAGACCTCGCTGGTGCCGGACACGCCGGTGACGCAGGAAACCGTCGATGCCTGGATGGCAACGCTCGACACGGTCGACGAAGTGCTCGATGGCAAGCTGCTGGTGCCCCATTGGCGCTTCAAGCAGGGCTTTGATCTCAAAGCCTATTTTGAAACTACCACCCGCACCGATATCATCATGCTGCTCACCGGCTCCGGTGCCCTGCCTTATCTCAAGGATGGGCCCGTCGCCGATGCCCAGAGCTTTGCCGAGGCCAATCGTGTCTTTGGCACCAATTGGCTCAATTACGCCTTCTGGTTCAACTGAGCCCAATCTGGAGAATGAAGATGCGCCTCGTCCCCCTGGCCGCGAGCCTGTTCCTTGCCCTGACAAGTCTGGCGACCGCGCAGACCTATGACACGCCGCAAGACCTGCTCGAGGCTTTCTACGAGCCCTATATCTCGGGCGAATTCTATGAGGACGAGACCCCGTTCCGCTCCGCCGCCCTGCAGGCGCTCTACGATGCCGATGCGGATTCCACCCCGGCGGGCGAAATGGGCGCGCTGAGCTTTGATCCCTATATCGACGGGCAGGATTACGAACTGACCGAACTGACCATCGGCCAGCCGCAGATCGATGGCGACACGGCCATTGTCGATGTCGATTTCCGCAATTTCGACCAGCCCCAGCAGTTGACCTATGATCTGGTCTTCGAAGACGGCGGCTGGCGGATCGACGACGTGGTTTCCAACAATCCGGAAAACCAGTACCGCCTGAGCGAAATCTTCGCCGACGCGGCAAGCGCCACCAATTAGCTGGCGACCCCAGAAGACCTCATGGTGAGCTTGTCGAACCACGAGGTCGAGCGAGTGGAGACTAGAGTGCCACGACCTCGTCCTTCGACGGGCGCAGGATGAGGTCTGCTGGGAGTTTATCGTCAGGTGCTCTCTTGCCAAAAGTTAATCTCCCCGCCGCAAATCGGCCATGGCGCGATCACGACGGCGCCGCGACCGGCCGCTAGCCGTCGACCAATCGAGGCGCGAGGAAAAATGATGCGATTGATGGCAGGTGTTTTGGCTGCGGCGATGTTGCTACCCATGGCGGCGGGGCAGGCGGCCGAGACATTCAGCGATCCCAAGGCCCTGGTCACCGCGATCTTCGAGGGCTACGGCCCGGGCCGCACGGCGGGCGATCCCACCGCCTATTACTCGCTCCGCCTCAAGGCCATTTTCGATCAGGCCGTCGAAAACAAGGTATTCACCGACGACAATGCGATGAAGGGCGAGCAATTCACCCCCGCCGCGGTGTTCAACCCATTCCTGCCCGATGCCAGCGCCTTGCTGTTTGACCTCTCGATCGGCGAACCCACCACGCTGGACGACCGCTCCGTGGTCAATGTCAGCTACCACAATTTCGACCAGCCCCGCCTGCTCAGCATCGCCATGGTGCGCGAAAACGGCAATTGGCTGGTCGACGATGTCGCGTCGCTCGGCAAGGAAGACCACTGGCTATTGAGCTGGGCACTGACCTGCGACCAGCTGGGATTTTAGGGCGCGAAGCTAGCACCAGCCACGGTGTCATCCCCGCGAAAGCGGGGACCTCCATTTGGGGGGCAGCGAGAAGAAAACAGAGGTTCCCGCTTTCGCGGGAATGACATTGCGGTTTGTTGAGCGATCCGTGGCGCAATCCCACCGCTTGGAAGTCCCCAATCCC
>DATMSG010000144.1:0-9177 GCA_035565515.1 Devosia sp. | reverse complement strand
CCGCGGCGGCGCCATGGGTTTTGGCAAGTCGCGCGCCAAGCTTTTGACCGAGACCCAGGGCAAGATCACCTTCGAGGATGTTGCCGGCGTCGACGAAGCCAAGCAGGACCTCGAGGAAATCGTCGAATTCCTGCGTGATCCCGGAAAATTCCAGCGTCTGGGCGGCAAGATTCCGCGCGGCGTGCTGCTGGTCGGCCCGCCGGGTACCGGTAAGACGCTGCTCGCCCGCTCGGTCGCCGGCGAAGCCAATGTGCCGTTCTTCACCATTTCCGGTTCCGACTTCGTCGAAATGTTCGTCGGCGTGGGTGCCTCGCGCGTCCGCGACATGTTCGAACAGGCGAAGAAAAATGCCCCCTGCATCATCTTCATCGACGAAATCGACGCCGTCGGTCGCCAGCGCGGAGCTGGTCTCGGCGGTGGCAATGACGAACGCGAACAGACCCTCAACCAGCTCCTCGTCGAGATGGACGGCTTTGAGGCCAATGAAGGCATCATCCTCATTGCCGCCACCAACCGCCCCGACGTGCTCGACCCCGCGCTCCTCCGTCCCGGCCGTTTCGACCGTCAGGTCGTCGTGCCGAACCCGGACGTGTCGGGCCGCGAAAAGGTCCTCAAGGTGCATGTCCGCAAGGTCCCCCTTGCTCCCGACGTGGATTTGAAGGTTCTGGCGCGCGGTACGCCCGGTTTTTCGGGTGCGGACCTGATGAACCTCGTCAACGAGGCGGCCCTGATGGCGGCGCGCAAGAACAAGCGTTTCGTCACCCATCAGGAATTCGAAGACGCCAAGGACAAGATCATGATGGGCGCCGAGCGCCGCACCATGGCCATGACCGACGACGAGAAGAAGCTGACCGCCTATCACGAAGCGGGCCACGCCATCATCGCGCTGAAAGTCGCCGGGATCGATCCGATCCACAAGGCCACCATCATCCCGCGCGGTCGTGCGCTGGGCATGGTGATGACCCTGCCCGAGAGCGACAGTTATTCGTTCAGCCGCGAAAAGGCCCTGGCCCGTCTCACCATGCTGTTCGGTGGCCGCGAAGCCGAGATCATCAAGTTCGGTCCGGCCAAGGTCACCTCGGGCGCTTCGGGCGACATCCAGATGGCGACCGCTCTGGCGCGCTCGATGGTGATGGAATGGGGCATGAGCGAAAAGCTCGGCCGCGTGCGCTACAAGTCCAATGACCAGGAGGTTTTCCTCGGGCATTCGGTCACCCAGTCCCAGCATATGTCGGATGACACCGCCAAGCTGATCGACCAGGAAGTGCGCAAGCTCATCGAGGATGGCGAGGCTTCGGCCCGTGACATCCTGACGACCTATAACGATCAGTGGGAAGCCATTGCTCAGGCCCTGCTCGAATTCGAAACGCTGACCGGGGACGAGCTTCGCGCCCTCATGGATGGCAAGCAGCCGACGCGGCCGGACGATGGTGGCCCGGCCGTGCCGAAAGCCACGGGCGTGCCGACGGCAGGCAAGTCGGGCAAGAAGCGGCCGGATGCGCCGCCCGAGCCCGGCATGGAGCCCCAGCCGGAAAGCTGAGGCAGTTTTCCAAGGGCCACCTACGGGTGGCCCTTTTCTTGTGCAAATCGCTGCGCTACTTCCCACGAAAGTGGTATTGAATGCAGCAGACCAATTCTCGAGGAACGCGCGATGGCCCGCAAATATTTCGGCACGGATGGTATTCGGGGCATGGCCAATGGCGACAAGCTGACGCCTGATCTGGCCATGAAGGTCGGCATGGCTGCCGGCACCAAGTTCGTGCGGGGCGATCATCGCAATCGCGTCGTCATCGGCAAGGATACGCGCCGCTCGGGCTATATGCTGGAAAATGCCCTGGGCGCCGGTTTCACCGCCGTGGGTATGGACGTCTATTTCCTCGGGCCGATGCCGACCCCGGCCGTCGCCATGCTGACGCGTTCGTTGCGCGCCGATCTGGGGGTGATGATTTCGGCCTCGCACAACCCTTACGAAGACAATGGCATCAAGTTTTTCCGTCCCGACGGCTACAAGCTCAGTGACGAGGTCGAGGCCGAAATCGAGCGGCTGATCGAAGCCGATACCTCAAAGCTTCTGGCCCATGGCATGCAGATCGGCCGGGCCTATCGCGACGAAGAGGCCCGTACCCGCTATATCGAATATGCCAAGCGCACGCTGCCGCGCGGGGTTGACCTGTCCGGTCTGCGCGTCGTGCTCGATTGCGCCAATGGCGCCGCCTACAAGGTTGCCCCGGTCGCCCTTTGGGAACTTGGTGCCGAGGTCATAGCCATCGGCGTCGATCCGGATGGCTATAACATCAATCACAAGGTCGGCTCCACCGCCCCCGATGCCGTCGCCGCCAAGGTGAAGGAAGTGCGCGCCGATATCGGCATCGCGCTCGATGGCGACGCCGACCGCGTCATCATCATCGACGAAAAGGGCAATGTAGTCGATGGCGACCAGTTTATGGCCGTGATCGCCCAGAGCTGGCTGGAGCGCGAAATGTTGGTCGGCGGTGGCATCGTTGCCACCATCATGAGCAATCTTGGCCTCGAACGCTATCTGACGGGCCTTGGCCTCACGCTCGAACGCACCCAGGTGGGCGACCGCTACGTGCTCGAAGCCATGCGCAGCAAGGGCTTCAATGTCGGCGGCGAACAGTCCGGGCATATCATCCTGTCCGATTTCACCACGACCGGCGATGGTCTGGTGGCGGCCCTGCAATTGCTCTCCGTCCTCAAGCAGCAGGACATGCCGATTTCGGAGATTTGCCACCGTTTCGAGAAGGTGCCGCAGCTCTTGCGCAATGTGCGCTTCAAGTCGGGCAAGCCGCTCGACCACAAGCATGTCAAGCAGGCGATCGCCGACGCCGAATCGACCCTGGGCAGCGCCGGGCGCCTCGTTGTGCGCGCATCGGGTACCGAGCCGGTGATCCGCGTGATGGGCGAGGCGGATGACGCCGCGCTCGTCGAAAACATCGTGGGCCAGGTGGAAGCGGCCATCAGGGAGATCGCGTAGGGTCTCGTTAGGGTTAAAATCTAGGGTTAAGCGGGTTTTAACGAGTTTATCCGATATTTGCCGCAATCGACGAAGCGTCGTGGCAAATAAAGGACTGAACCCATGCGCAAGCTCATTGCTGCGTTCCTGTTGACGGGAACGGCAGTGGCAGGCCCGGCAATTGCCGCGGACATGCCCTATTACCCGCCGGTGATCGAAATCCCGGATGTCGACTATGGCGTGGCAGGCAGTTTCTACCTGCGCGGCAGCGCTGCCGGCAATGCGATGTGGGCCAAGGAAGTTTTCCACCCAACCGCCAATCCGCGAAACTATGCCATCACCGATTTCGGCTATGGCTATTCGGTCGGCGCCGGTGTCGGCTATGAAACCGGCACGGGCCTGCGCATTGACGCGACGGTGGATTACCTTGCCAATGACAATATGCGCGCCACGATCGGTGCCGGCGCAACTGGCATAACGCCCGGTGTGCACAGTCTGCAGTTGCGTTCCACGGTCGTTCTGGCCAACGCCTATTATGACTTCGGTTTCGGCGAGATGGGCTATGGCGCTGCTGGTGGCGCTTTCGGTTATGTCGGCGCCGGTGCCGGTCTTGCCTTCAACGACGTCATCACCACGGGTCCTGGTCCGGCCGACACGCACGGCACCAATACCAGCCTCGCGGCTGCCGGTATGGTCGGCGTCGGCTATGACTTCGGCCACATCGTTGCCGACGTCGGCTATCGCGGCCTCTATATCGATCAGGTCGCCAACAACACGGCAGTTGCGCCCTATTCGATCAATGGCGCCTGGGTCCACGAAGTGCGCGGCACGCTGCGTTACCGCTTCAACTGATCCGGCTGGCCTTCCCATTGCTGCGGCGCTCACCCCCGGGGTGGGCGCCGTTACTTTTGCGCCGTGGACAATCAGGCGCCGCAATGATTTCGTCGGTTGAGGGACATTGGAGGAACTGCCTTGAAGATTCTGGTGATCGGTGCCGCCGGCATGGTTGGACGCAAGCTCACATCGGCACTGCTGCAAGCGGGGCAGATGGGTGGCCGAGACATTTCCGGGCTCGTTCTCGCCGATATCGTCGCCCCCCAAGCGCCTGAGACCTCGCTTCCGGTCGAAATCCATGCTCTCGACCTTTCGGCGCCGGAGGCGGCCCAGAGGCTCATTGCCGGACGGCCCGACCTCATTTTCCATCTCGCCGCCATCGTGTCGGGCGAGGCGGAGGCCGATTTCGAAAAAGGCTATCGCATCAATCTCGATGGCACGCGGCATCTGCTTGAGGCGATCCGCCTTGCGAACCAGCAGGGCCCCTATGCGCCGCGGCTCGTTTTCACCTCGTCCATCGCTGTTTTCGGCGAGCCCCTGCCGGCCGAAATTCCGGATGAATTTCCGCTGACCCCGCTCACCAGCTACGGCACGCAGAAAGCGATCTGCGAATTGCTGCTGGCAGACTATTCCCGGCGCGGTTTCGTCGATGGGGTAGGCATTCGTCTGCCCACCATCGTCGTTCGGCCTGGAAAGCCCAACAAGGCCGCATCGGGGTTCTTTTCGGGCATTATCCGTGAGCCCCTCGCCGGGCTCGAAGCCGTTCTGCCGGTCGATACCAGCGTCCGCCACTGGTTCGCGAGCCCGCGTGCGGCGGTGGGCTTTCTGCTCCATGCCGCTGAAATGGACACGTCCGGGCTTGGACAGCGCCGTTCCCTCACCATGCCGGGCCTCGCCGCGACCGTTGGCGACGAGATCGAGGCTTTGCGGCGCATTGCCGGGGAGAGCGCGGTAAAACGCATTCGGCACGAACCCGATCCGATCATTGCTGGCATTGTCGCTGGCTGGCCGCAGGCCTTTTCGGCCAGGCGCGCCGAAAGCCTGGGCTTTGTCGCCGAGAGCCGTTTTGATGACATCATCCGCGCTCATATCGAGGATGAACTGGGCGGCCATCTGGGCTGACACATTGCCAGGCCGACAGGACCGCACCTATAACCCCGCCATGACCCCATCCTCCCTCCGCCTGATCCCCGATTTCGATCTTTCCGCGCGCAACACATTGGCGCTCAAGGCCCGGTCGCGCTGGGGGGCCGTGCTTGAAGCGGCCGATCAGGTGCCCGCGCTTTTTGCCCTGGCGCAGGAACGCGGCCTGCCCTTGCGCATCCTTGGCGGCGGCAGCAATGTGGTTCTGTCGTCCGATTTCGAGGGCATCACCGCTATGGTGGCGACCCGCGGCCGCAGCGTCATCGCGCAAACCGGGGAGCATGTGCTCGTCGAATCGGCAGCCGGCGAAACCTGGCATGACTTTGTCGTCTGGACGGTCGAACAGGGTTTTGGCGGCATCGAGAATCTGGCGGGCATTCCCGGCACGGTCGGGGCCGCCCCGGTGCAGAATATCGGCGCCTATGGCGCGGAAGTGGCCGATGTCTTTGACAGCCTCGTGGCCTTCGATACGTTCGATAAGGTCTTCAAGACCTTCTCGTCTGCCGATTGCGCCTTTGCCTACCGTGACAGTGTGTTCAAGCGCCACGCGGGCCGCTATGTGGTCCTGTCGCTGCGTTTGCGCCTGCCGCGCCCCTGGAAACCCAATCTGCGGTTCGCCGGGCTTGCCGAGCTGGCGGATTATCCGGGGCTCGATCCCCGGACGGTCATGGACCGCGTGCTCACTCTGCGTGGATCAAAACTGCCCGACTGGCGCGTCACGCCCAATGCGGGATCATTCTTCCAAAATCCGATCGTTACGCCCGAAGAGGCCATGTCGATTGTCGCCGCCGTTCCGACGGCCCCCAATTTCCCGCAGGCGGATGGAAGGACCAAACTGTCGGCCGGCTGGTTGATCGAGCAGAGCGGGCTCAAGGGTTTTCGCATGGGACATGCCGGTATTTCCGAGCGCCACGCGCTGGTGGTGGTCAATCTTGGCGATGCTGATGCCGGCGATATTGCCGCGCTTGCCGGCCATGTGAAGGCCACAGTGCAAGCACGCTTCGGCATTGCGCTGCACGAAGAGCCGGTCTTCCTTTAGGCGCCGGCCTGGCGATCGTTGGGAGAAGCCACCGAAGGTTGCCGCAGTCGTCTGTTTGGGGGCGGCGCGAGCTGCAACAAGCCTTCGGTGACAGGGATGACGACAGACCTGCATGGGACGTGCATCACCGCAAGCCAGACTGACACAGCCGCCCTGACGCAACCGTTAGGGGTGCTGTAAGCGTTCTGTCAGGTTGAAAGGGGTATGTCTGACCCATGCGCGTCCTCGTTCTCATATTGACCCTGCTGTGTCTCGCGACTTCACCGGCGCTCGCCCAGAACGGGCAGGGCAATGGCGGCGGGCAGGGCAATGGCAATAGCGGCGGGAATGGCAATAGCGGCGGGAATGGCCAAGAGAACGGGAATGGAAACGGGAGCGGAAACGGACCCGGCCAAAACAGCGGCCAGGGGAACGGCAATGGCAATTCCGGCAGCCAGGGCAAAGGTCAGAACAATGGCAATTCCAATGGTCAGGGCAATCAGGAAAACCAGGGCGGCGGACCCGGCCCGGCGACCGGCCAGAATGGCACCATTCACTACACCCAGGACCATGCCCGGGACGCGGTGAGCGCGGGGAAGGCGGTGAGCCTTGCCAGCCTTCTGCCCGATTTGCAGGAGCGCGCCGGGGGCGAGGTCATCGACGCCGAATTGCTCAACATTCAGAATATCCTTGTCTATTCGATCAAGGTGCTGCGGCCCAATGGCCGGGTGACGCAGGAATATTACTATGCCCAGTCCGGCCGCTTCATCGGGAGCGAGCCATGAAGGTTCTGGTCGCCGAGGACGACGAACGCATTGCCGAGGTCTTGGAATCGGCCCTTGGCCGTTCCGGTTTCGAGGTGCATTGGGAACAGGATGGCGAGAGTGCCTGGTATCGGGCCGATACCGAGGAATTCGACGCCATCATCCTCGATCTCGGCCTGCCCCAGATGGATGGACTGACCGTGCTCAAGCGCTGGCGTCGCGGCGGTCTTGAAACCCCGGTGCTGATCCTGACCGCGCGGGGACAATGGGAGGAACGGGTCGAAGGCATCGAGGCTGGGGCCGACGACTATGTGGTAAAACCCTTTCATGCCCTCGAAATCGTTGCGCGCATGCGGGCGCTGATCCGGCGGTCGAAGGGTGTGGCAACGCCGCGCATTCCATTCGGAAAATACGAGCTGGACATGCGCAGCATGCAGGTGACCGAGGATGGCCTGCCAATGGACCTGACGCCGCAGGAATTCCGGCTCATGGCCTATCTGCTGCACAATCGCGGCCGCACGGTCTCCCAGCTCGAAATCACCGAACATATCTATCGCCAGGATTTCGAGCGTGAATCCAATGCCGTGGAGGTGCTGGTGGCGCGGCTGCGCAAGCGGCTGGGGCACGATGTGGTCAAGACGCGCCGCGGCTTCGGCTACACGCTCGGAGACGGCTATTGAGGCGAAATTCGCTCGGCCTGCGGCTGATGGGTCTGGCGCTGCTTATGGTGGCGGCCTCGCTGGTGCTGGCCGGGGTCATCCTGCAGACGCTGTTTGTCGACAATCTCGAGCGCAGCGTTCGCGGCGATCTCGATGCCGCCCTGACGCGGCTCGTTGCCCTGATCGATCCAAGCCAGCCGGTCACCACCATCCTCGCGCCGCTGCCCGATCCGCGCTACGAAACCCCGCTGGGCGGGCGCTATTGGCAGATCGAGGCCCTCGATAGCGGTGGCATGGCGCGGTCGCGCTCGCTGTTCGATCAGGAACTGCCGGCCGGCGAGGACGCCGATGGGGAGACGTTTCACTGGGTGAACGAGAGCGGGTTGCACCTGATCCTCGTCAGCCGGACGGTGGAAATCGGCGGGCGGCGGTTTCGCGTCAGCGTGGGGGAGGATCATGAGCGCATCCACCAGGCCGGCGTCCAATATGGCTGGGACATTGCCCGGCTGTTCGCGCTTTTGGGCATTGCCATCGTTGCGGCCGCCTGGGCGCAGTTGCGCCTCGTGCTCCTGCCGCTCGATCGGCTGCGCAACGCGGTCGACGATGTGCGCCGGGGGGAGGTGGAGCGGCTCGAGGGAGACTTTCCCGCCGAGATCGAACCGCTGGTCGATGAGGTCAACGGACTTTTGTCAGAGCGCGAGGTGTTGGCCCAGCGCGGACGCCGGCGGGCCTCGGACCTGGCCCATGGCCTCAAGACGCCGCTGGCGGCCCTGCATGGCATCGCCATGCGCTTGCGCGATCGCGGCGAGGAGGCGGAGGCAACCTCGCTTGACGAACTGGCCTTTGAGATGTCGAGCCGGGTGGACTACCAGATGCGGCTGGCCTCGCTCCGAACGCGCTCGGGCGAACATCGGGAGAGCAGTTCGCTCAATACCGCGATCCTGCGCACCGTGAGCGTCTTGCGCAAAACCGAACGGGGCGAGCGGTTGCACTGGCTGGCCGAACTGGGCGACGATGTTTATGTCGATATCCATCGCCAGGACCTGATGGAGCTGGTGGGTGTCACGCTGGAAAACGCGTCCAAATGGGCGAAGAGCTCGGTGGTGGTACAGATAGGGCAACAGGCGGAGATGGCTGTCCTCAAGATCACCGATAACGGACCGGGCATCGCGGATAAAAAGATGGAAAAGCTGGGCCGGCGCGGGGCGCGGCTCGATGAAACGGTGCCCGGCACCGGGCTGGGCCTTGCCATCGCGACCGAAATTCTCGAGCTCAATGGCGGCGCCATCTCCTATGCGCAGGCCCCGCGCGGCGGTCTCACGGTGGAAATGCTATTGCCGCTCGCCCGGCGCTGACCTCCAGTCAGGCGCCTCGCCCCCGCCCGCCGAAATACTGAGATAAAGGCCCACGACGAGAGCGGCGACAACCGAGCCGGCCATGGCGAGAAGTGCGAGCATGGAAACCTCCTCTCTTTTCAGGAGAAGACGAAGACGATTGGTCGGTTCCAAATATAAATGAGTATTTCCCATTACAATATGATTACACATGCCGTAATATTTTTGTAAGTACTGGGTCGTCGATCACATATTGGAACGATTAAAACAATTGAGGATTTCTATTCGCATCTCAGCATTTGAGTGAGGATAGAATGAAGAAGATCATTTTCAGCACCATTGCCATTGCTCTGCTCGGCATGCCTGTCGCTGCACAGGCGCAGATCATCAAGAGCGATACCGACGCCAATGCCGCCGTGGGCGGGGCTGCCGGTGGCGTTACCGGCGCCGT
>DATMSG010000143.1:0-3214 GCA_035565515.1 Devosia sp. | reverse complement strand
CTCTTTAGCCGGTGCCGCTTCAAGGCCGAGCCAGGCCTCGAAGTCGGCGCTCTCGTGCACGACCACGGGAAAAGCCATGAGCGCATGGGACGGGCCGCAGAACTCGGCACAGACCCCGCGAAAGACCCCCGTCTCCGTCGGTTTCAGGCGCCAGAGATTGGTGCGGCCGGGAATGACGTCCATCTTGCCCCCGAGATTGGGGATCCAGAACGAGTGGATGACATCGGTGGACGTGAGCACGAATTCGACGGTCTGGCCGACGGGCAGGTGCAGCTCATTGGCGGTGTTGACCAAGGAGCCATCGGGCAATTCATAGGCCACGCGCCACCAATATTGCTCGGCGGTGACGTGGACGCGCAGATCGGGCTCGTCGGACCGCACCCAGTCGGGCAGGAGGGCAAGGCCGAAGATCAGCAAGGCCGCCAATGTGACGGTGGGAAAGGCAACCCCGCCCACGAGAATGAAACGATCAGCAAAGCGTTCAGTCCTCGGCCGCTTCTTGCCCAGCACGGCATAGACGGTGATGCCCATGACGATGAGCCAGATCACCACCGTGCCGGCGGCCATGACCCAGAAGAGATTGGCAATGGCGGCCGCATCCTCGCCGGCGGGATGGAGCATGCTCTGCTCGGAAACGCAGCCGGCAAGAATGGGTCCACAGGCCAGAAGGCCGATGCGACCGACGAGAAAGAAACGGCGCTGCCCCTGTTGCATACACCCCCGCAAATCAACTCGGGGTGGAACGCCATTGTCCTGGCTGAGTTCCCTGCCAATGGCAGCAAAGGAGACAAGCATGTCGGCACCAAGCGGATATTCCCGCCTGCAGATCATTTTCCACTGGGTCATCGCCGCCTTGGTCGTCGTGCAATTAACCGTCAATGCGGACATGCAGCGGGCCTTTGCCCAACGCCTGACCGGCACCGGCCTGCCGAACAATGCCGGGGCGACATTTCACGCGGTTATCGGCCTTCTCATTTTGCTGCTGGCCATTTTGCGCCTGGGGCTGCGCCACCGTCTTGGCGTCCCGCTGCCGCCCAAGGACAATCACCGGCTGCTGAACCTCCTCAGCCACCTGACGCATCTGCTGCTCTATGGTTTTCTCATTTTTATGCCGATCACCGGCGCCATCGCCTGGTTCGGCGGGGTGGAACTTGCCGGCGTCTTGCACGAACTCGGGCGGCTCGTTCTCATCCCCGCCATCCTCCTCCATGTCGGCGGCGCTATCGTCGAGGAACTGGTTCTGAACAATCGGGTGATCAGGCGGATGGTCAGGGCGAAATCGCCCTGACCATGGCGCGTCAGCCGGGCAAGGCATAGGCGATGAAATAATCGCCTATGGGTGTTTCCATGAAGTCGTGGCCGCCGGCATTGATGACAACGATCTGCTTGCCGCCGGCCTCGTAGGTCATGGGCGTTGCCTGGCCCCCGGCGGGCAATTCGACCTGCCAAAGCTCTTCGCCGGTTTCGGTATCGATGGCCCGGAACAGGTCATCCGTTGTTGCGGCGATGAAGAAGAGGCCCGATGCGGTAATGACGCCGCCGCCATTGTTCGGCGTCCCGATTTCGAGGGGAAGCATCGAGGGGATGCCGAAGGGGCCATTCTTGCGGGCCGAGCCGAAAGGACGATCCCAGAGCATTTCGCGCGTTTCGAGATCGATGGCGGCAATGCCACCGTAGGGGGGCTGCTTGCACAGAAGGCCGGTGAACGGGACGCGCCAGCCGGCATTGACGCGTATGCCATAGGGCGCTTCCGCCTGCGGGCTGATCGAGCCATGCGATCCCGAACCGGCATCGGGATCGTGGTTGGGGTCGTTGATCGACACGATGCCCATGGCATCGACTTCCTCGCGGGGCACGAGCTGGTTGTAATTGGGCATATTGTTGTAATTGGCGATCAGCACGCCATTGACCGGATCGACGGCTATGCCGCCCCAATCCGAGCCGCCATTATAGCCGGGAAACTGAATCCAGGGCCGGTCGACGGTCGGGGGCGTATAAACGCCATCATAGGCGGCCTGGCGGAACTGGATGCGGCACCAGAGCTGGTCGAGCGGCGTCGCGCCCCACATCTGCGCTTCGGTAACGTCAGGTTTCAGCAGGTTTGGAAAATCGGTCACATAGGGTTGGGTAGGCGAGAGGCGGTCGGGCTCCACGCCGCCCTGGGGTGCCGGGCGCTCTTCGATGGTGACCAGTGGCTCGCCGGTTGCCCGGTCGAGAATATAGAACTGCGCCTGCTTGGACGGCATGATGATGGCCGGGACGGGGCCATCGGGGGTGGGAAAGTCCACCAGACTCCCCTGCCCGCCGAGGTCGTAGTCCCAGATATCGTAGTGTACCGTCTGATAGTGCCAGGCGACCGCGCCCGTTTCCACATCAAGAGCGACGATGGCGGTCGAATAGGTATTTTCGGCCTCGGAGCGGTCGCCGCCCCAATAGTCGACCGCCGAATTGCCCATGGGGATATAGGCAAGGCCCAGCTCATCGTCGCCCGAGGCGATGGTCCAGCTATTGGGCGTGCCCAGGCTATAGGTCTCACCCTCGGGCGGCAGACCGGTTTCCCCGGGCCGGTTCATATCCCAGGCCCAGCTCAGTTCTCCCGTCACCGCATTGAAGCCGCGGATCACCCCCGACGGCGCGCTGCGCTGCTGGCCATCGCTGATCTGGCTGCCCACCACCAGCACGTCCCGAACCAAGGTCGGCGGGGATGTGGGGGCATAAAAGCCCGGCGCGAAATCGCCCATGCCTTCCATGAGATTGACGATGCCGCCATTGCCGAAATCCGGACAGAGCTGGCCCGTCTCGGTATCGAGGGCGATCATGCGGGCATCGTGGGTGAGGTTCACCACACGCGTGGCGCACAGTTCGCCCTGTTCGGCGGCCGGATTCTCGAAATAGACAAGGCCCCGGCACGAGGCATTATAGCCCAGGGCGTCCGTCGAAACCTCCGGATCGAAGGTCCAGAACTGGGTGCCGGTGGCGGCGTCGAGCGCGAATATCTTGTTCATTGCCGAGCAGAGATAAAGGCGATCCCCCACCTTGACCGGCGTGTTCTGATTGCCGAAGGGTTCGTCGTTTTCGGGGAGGTCGCCGGTGCGGAACTCCCAGATTTTCTCAAGGCCCACGACATTTTCCTTGGTGATCTGGTCAAGCGGGGAATAGCGCAGAGCCCGGTGCGTGCCGCCATAAGCGGGCCAGTCCGCACCCGTTTCGAGCG
>DATMSG010000142.1:0-4246 GCA_035565515.1 Devosia sp. | reverse complement strand
TGTTGGGCCATCGGCAAGGCGGGAACCCGTGTTCATGACGATGCAGCGGGTGCAGAGCGCCCGCACCGCATCCATAACGTGTTCGACGAGCAGAATTGTGATGCCGCTTTGTCGCAGGCGGGTGATGAGGTCGATGCCGGCGCGCAGTTCCGTGGGGTTGAGGCCGGCCAGCCACTCGTCGAGCAGCAGCAGTTTTGGCGAGGTCGCGAGGGCGCGGGCGAGTTCCATGCGCTTGAGATCAATATAAGTGAGATTGCCTGCCTGCTCGTGCTGGCGGCCGGCAAGGCCGACATCGGCCAGCAGGGTTTCGATCCTGGCTTCGGCTCGACTGCCCCAGAGGGGATTTTTACAGAAAGCGAGCGCGGCGAGGACGTTTTCGCCCACGGTGAGAGACGGCAGGGCGCGGACGAGCTGGAAGGTGCGGGCGACGCCGGACAAGGCGATGCGCTCGGGGCCCAGGGTGCTGATGGTCGTGCCATCGAGGGCGATAGTGCCTGCGGTGACCGGCAGATAGCCCGAGATCATGTTGAGCGCCGTGGTCTTGCCCGAACCATTGGGGCCGAGCAGGCCAACGGTTTCGCCTGCGCCAAGCGCAAAGGAGAGATCGTTCACCGCAGTGAGGCCGCCAAAGCGCTTGGTGACATTCGAGAGAGTGAGAAGGCTCATGCGTGGGCCTCCTTCTTGAAGCGGGCGGCAAACCTGTCCCATGCGGCGAGGACGCCGTTTGGAAGCAGGAAGACGATGGCGATGAACAATAGGCCCAGAATGATGGAATAGTGATTGGGGAAATTGGCCGAGAGCCATTCGAAGAGGAGGAAGAGTGGCACGGCACCGAGAAGGGGCCCGAAGAGGCGATTGGGGCCGCCGAGCAGGGCCATGATGACGGTGAGGAAGCTGACCGTCGGATTGAAGACGATGGAGGGCTCGATATAGGTCCAGCGGGGGGCCTGGATGGCGCCGGCAAGGGTCATGACCACGGCGCTCAAAGAAAAGAGCGCGAGTTTGGTGCGCGTAATGCCGATGCCGAGATGGGCGGCAACGACGGGATCGTCGCCGATGACGCGGAGGGCGAGGCCGATCCTGGCGCGGCTGATCCAATAGGCCAGCGCCAGGATGACGGCGAGAAGGCCGAGGAGTTGCCAATAGATGTGTTCAGGGCCGATAGGGAGAAAGACATAGCGGCCGAGCGTGCGGGTGACGTTGACCTCATAATAGGTGACGAGCTGGCGCACGAGTTCGGCGAGGCCGAAGGTGAAAATCACAAAATAGATGCCGGCGAGGCGGAGGGTGGCGAGGCCGACGAGGAGAGCGACGATAAGGCCGATCAGCGCGGCTGAGAGGAGCACCAGCGGATAGGGCATGAGATCGGCCAGAACGGCGACGGTATAGGCGCCGATGCCGAAGAAGGCGACGGTGGCGAGAGAGATGTAGCGCGTCGGGCCGGAAAAGAGGGCCCAGGCCGTGGCGAGGGTGGCATAGCCCAGAATGCCGATGCCGAGGCCGAGCGGATAGGCCCCGGCGAAGAAGGGAACCACGGCAAGGGCGGCCAGCGCGAGAAAAGAGACCAAAAACTTCATCGGGCAGGTTTTCCGAAGAGGCCCTGTGGCCGGACGACGAGCACGGCGAGGAAGATGAGATAGGTGGCGGCAAGGGTGAGGCCAGGATCGATGAAGCTCGAAACCAGGGTTTCGACGACACCGAGAATGAGGCCGGCGGCGAGCGCGCCGAGGAGATTGCCGACGCCGCCCATGATGACGACGATCAGCGCCTTCATGGTGAAGATGACGCCCATGGTGGCCGAGAAGGTCAGATACATGGAGACGACGACGCCACCGGCAGCGGCAAGGCCACCGCCGAGCGCGAAGGCAAGGCGGGCGACGTGATCGACATCGATGCCGACAAGGGGGGCCGAGCCGGGATTGGCGGCGACGGCGCGAATGACGGTGCCGAAGCGGGTGCGGGTGAGAAGGAGAAAGAGGCCGATGCCGAAGAGGACGGCGAGGGCGAAAGCGAGGAGACGATTGGCGGCAATGGTGGTGCCGAACACGTCTATGGGGACGGCGAGGAAAGAGTAGCTCTGGTAATTGGCGCCGAAGAGGACGAGCGCCACGCCCTGAATGACGAAGAGGAGGCCGAAGGTGGCAAGGATGGAATCGCCTTCGAGGCGGTCGCGATTGGGCGAACGGCGGGCGAGCGGCTGCAGCATCAGGGCATAGACGAGCCAGGAGAGGGCGAAGCCGAGAGGGACGACGATGGAGAGGGCGATGAGCGGGTTGATGCCCAGAGCGGTGAAGAGGAGCATGGCGCCAAAACTGCCGGCGATGATGAGATCGCCATAGGCCAGGTTCATGATGCGGGCGACGCCGTATTGGAGGGTGAGGCCCATGGCGATGAGCGCATAGGTGCCGCCGAGGACGAGGCCGGTGAGAATGGCGGAGAAGAGCACTATTTGCTCCTGAATGGAGTGTGGGCGGTCGGGGGCGGTGTTTGCCGCCCCCCTTCCGGCGCTTTCTCAGCTTGCGGGAACCCAGGCGGACTTTGGCACGACCGGTTCGCGGGCGGCTTTGCCTTCGGTGTGGGCGAGGCCGACGAATTTGCCGTCTTGCCACTGGCCGACGGTCCAGAGGGCGCGCAGCTGGTTGTCGACGAGTTTGACCTTGCCCAGGATCGTGTCGAATTCGCCCGAGGCGATTTCGGCGGAGACCGCCGCCTTGTCGAGATCGCCGACGCGAGTGATGGCCTGGCCCAGAATTTCAAGGCTCGCATAGGTGATGGCGCTGGCCCAGCTATCGGGGGCCTGGCCGATCAGGGCCTTGTGGCGCTCGAAATAGGCGGCGATGGCTTCGCTGTCGGGATCGATGCCGCCGACGCCCATGACGCCATTGTGGTTGGGTCCTGCGACATTGGGATAGATCGGGAAGGCGGTGCCGACGCCGAGATAGAAAATCTTGGGGCTGAAATTGGCAACGACCGATTGCTGGGTCAGTGCAAATGTATCGGGCGGATAGGAGAAGGCGACGAAAGTATCGACGCCGAGGCCTGCGACCTCATTGATGATGGGGGCGAAGTCGGAGGTGCCGAGGGGATAGGTCTTGTCATAGACCAGTTCGAAACCGGCGGCCTGAAAGGCCGGGGTCGCGGCCTTGGAGAGGTCGATGCCGAAACCATCGGCCACCGAGGCGATGGCGACCTTGTTGTTGATGGCGCCGGCATCGCGCTGCTTGACGAGGAGATCGACCAGGGCATTGGCATAGTCATGGCCGCCGCCGAGGAACCAGAAGGAGTTCTGCCAGCGCTGGACCAGTTGCGGGGCCATGTCGGTGACGGCCGTGCCGGCGAGCTGGGGGAAGCCGAAGCGATCGAAGGTCGGGCCGGCGGCAAGGTTGGAGCCGGTGCCCCAGGAGGGCAGGATGAAATCGACATTGTCTTGCGTCGCGAGGCGCTCGATGGCCCTAACGGTTTCTTCGGCCGAGGAACGATCGTCATATTCGGTGACTTCGAGCGGCGGGGTGACGCCGAGTTTTGAGAGCTCAAGGCCACCGGCCTTGTTCACGTCATCGACCCAGAGGAGATAGTTGGGAATGGTGGAAATACCGGCGCCGCCGGCATTGGCGCCGGTTTTCGAGACGGCATAGCCGATGCGAATGGCCGTGCGGTCCTGCGCGAAACTGGGCAGGCTGGCGAGAGCCGAGGCCAAGGCGCCCGTGCCCATGGCTTGCAGCAGCGTTCTACGAGACAGAGTTGTCATGTCGTCCTCCCATGCCCGGCGATGCGGGCTTTCCCAAATTCGGTTGGGACCCCTGCCTTTTCGGCATTTTTGGGTGTCCCGTGCCGACCCTGACAAAACGCTAGGCCGGCCTTGCCCGGGGCGAAATGGACAAAACTGAGAGAGTTTTGTATTTTTAACGGAAATTTGGGGGAGATTGACGTGCATCAGGCCCTTGCCCAGAGCGCCCGGGTCGAGGGGCCGGATGTCGAGGTGACGGACCTGACGGGAAGCCTTTCGCCTTCGGAATGGCATTTTGCCCGAGAGCGCGCGCGGCGCTCGGCACATGGGTTTTTGCTCATGGCGGGCGAAGGCGAAGTGTCATTGGGCCAGAATGCCGCGCCGGTGCGCGGGCCATGCGTGATCTGGTTGCCGGGGGGCATGGAGGGGCAGGTTCGGCTCGCGGCGGGGGCGCGTGGGGCGATGCTGACGGTTTCCGATGGTGCGCTGGCCCGGGTGGTGCCGGCCACCGCGATCGCG
>DATMSG010000141.1:0-8331 GCA_035565515.1 Devosia sp. | reverse complement strand
GCACGCGGAAGTAGGCTTGCCGTCACCCCGGCCTTCCGGGGTGACGGAAAAACCTAGAATTTTACCAGGATTTTGGTGAAGTCACCCGGCCGTGCATGCCAATCGGCCAGCGCTTCGGCGGCCTCGTCGAGCGTCGCCGTGCGGGTGACGATGAGATCGCCGGCCTCGGGGCGCTTGCGCAGCTCGTCGATGACGTCGTCGAAATCCGAGCGCATGGCATTGCGCGAGCCGCGGATGTCCAGCTCCTTGGTGATGAAGAGCTTGGTCTCATAGGCGATCGGGGCCTTGGCATAGCCGATATAGACGACGCGTCCGGCCGTGGCGACGAGATCGACAGCTTGCAGGAAGGTGGCTTCGGCGCCAACCGCTTCGACCACGGCATCGGGGCCCTCCCCGGTCAGTTCGGCGACGCGCGCCCTGACATCGGTTGCCGCATTAATGGTCTCGTGAGCCCCCAGTTTTTTGGCCACCTGCAATTTGGCCTCGCTGAGGTCGACGGCGATGACGCGGGCGCCCCGGCGCAGCGCGCCCAGAATGACGCCAAGGCCGATCATGCCGCAGCCGAGGACGACGACGGTTTCGCCCTCTGTCAGCCCGGCGCGATGGACGGCATGGAAACCGACGGCGCAGGGTTCGACCAGGGCCAGATCGCGCTGGGACAGGCCTGCAACCGGAATGACTTTGGCCGCAGGTACGACGACGCGGCCGGTCATGGCGCCTTCGCGCTGCACGCCCATGGTCTGGTTGTTGGGGCAGGCATTGGGCCGGCCGGAGCGGCAGGCGCGGCAGGTGCCGCAATTGAAATAGGGCAAGACGGTTACGGCGGTACCGGGGGCCAGGTTTTCGACGCCCTGCCCCAATGCGGCAATGGTGCCGGAAATTTCGTGGCCGGGAACGCGGGGATAGCTCACCAGCGGATTGAGGCCGCGATAGGAGGTGAGGTCAGAGCCGCAATAGCCGACAAAGGCAAGGTCGATGGCGACTTCGCCGGGGCCCGGCATGGGCATGGGTTTTTCGGTGAGCGCGGCTTCGCCGGGACGCAGGATGGTCAAGGCTTGCATACGTTGATCCTTCATCACCGTAACATGTTAGTGCCTTATATCTTCCATACATGGCGGGTGACAATAGCGGCTTTGGCAGGTTACACCCGGGTCGATTTCGCTTTCGCCGCGGCAAACCAGGGCCGGGACCAGCAGTTTTGGAGGAACACGCCATGAAGACGCATCTGCCGACACGGGCCTTTGGCAAGACGGGAATGCAGATCACCACGCTCGGCATCGGCGCCTGGGCCATGGGCGGGAATATGTGGGGACCGCAGGACGATCAGGACTCCATGGCGGCGATCCGGCACGCGATCGATAGCGGCATCAACTGGATCGACACGGCGGCCGTCTACGGCAATGGACATTCCGAAACCGTCATTGGCGAAGCACTGGCGGGGCTGCCGGCCGACAGGCGCCCCCTGGTATTTACCAAGGGCGGGATCGTGCGCGACGAAAACGGGGAAAACCCGCGTCGGATCGGCGAGCGCAAGCATCTGCGCCAGGAACTGGAAAATTCGCTGAAGCGGCTGAAGGTGGAGGTGATCGATCTCTACCAGATGCATTGGCCTTCCGACGACGTGCCACTGGAAGACTATTGGGGGACGCTGCTGGAGCTGAAGGCCGAGGGCAAGGTGCGCCATGTCGGGCTTTCCAACCATGACGAGGGGCAGTTGGCGCGGGCCGAGGCGATTGGCCATGTCGAGACGCTGCAACCGCCCTTTTCGATGATCCGCCGCGAGACGGCGAGCAAGATTTTGCCCTGGTGCGCGAGCCATGGCACGGGTGTCATTTGCTATTCGCCGATGCAGGCGGGCCTGCTTACCGGCACGATGACGGCGGAACGCGTTGCGGCCATGCCCGACAATGATTGGCGCAAGGGTAGTCCGGAATTTCAGGGCGAGAAGCTCACCGCTAATCTCGCGCTGGCCGAGAGCCTGAAACCGATTGCGCAAAAGCACGGAACCAGTGTGTCGAGCGTGGCTTTGGCCTGGTGCCATGCCTGGCCGGGGTTGACGGCGACTATCGTCGGGGCACGGTCTCCGGCGCAGGTCGATGGCTGGATCGACGCGGCGAGCCTGGAACTCGATGCGGGAGATATCGAGGTAATCGCGCAGGCAATCGCGACGACGGGGGCTGGGCAGGGGCCGGTGCGGGGATAAATCCCGAGTAGTCCTCATCCTGAGGCGCGAAGCGCAGCGGAGCCTCGAAGGACGAGGGCGTGGCACCCAGGCATCAGGACACACCCTCGTGGTTCGAGGCTCCGCTGCGCTCCGCACCTCACCATGAGGGTTACTGGATGGCCGGTAAGGTTAGGCCGTGCCTACCCTTCCAGTTCTTCCCGGAGCATTTCCAGCTCCAGCCATTGCTCTTCTGCCGCGGCCTTCTTGGTCGCGGCGTCGCCCAAGGCGGCCGTGTCCTTGGCGAAGCCATTGGGGTCGCGGGTGTAGTAGTTGCCGTCGGCGAGACGCTTGTTGATCTCCTCCATCAGAGCATCGAGCTTTTCGATGTCTTTTGGCAGCGTCTCAAGCGCGTGCTTTTCCTTGAAGCTCAGTTTGCGTTTCGCTGACGAGGCAGCAGCCGGCGCCGCAGCCTTCGGTTTTTCAGCGGGCGCGACCTTTTCCACCACGCGGGCGGAAACCCCTGCCCCACGCTGGGCCACCATGTCGGAATAGCCCCCGGCATATTCGAGCCAATTGCCATTGCCTTCGGCCATGATGATCGAGGTCGCGACGCGGTCGAGAAAGTCGCGGTCGTGGCTGACGACGATGACGGTGCCCGAATAATCGGAAACCATTTCTTCGAGGAGATCGAGGGTTTCGAGGTCGAGATCGTTGGTGGGCTCGTCAAGCACCAGCACGTTGGACGGCAGCGCCAGAGCGCGGGCCAGGGCGACGCGGGCGCGCTCACCGCCCGAGAGTTTGCCGATGGGGGTATTGGCCTGTTCGGGGGTGAACAGAAAGTCCTTCATATAGCCCACGACATGCTTGTTCTCGCCATTGATCTTGAGCGTATCGCTGCCACCGCCGGTCAAGGCGTCCTTGAGGCGCGTTTCGGGATCGAGGCGGGCGCGGCCCTGATCGAGCATGGCAAGCTCGATGGCCGAGCCCAATTTGATGGTGCCGCTATCGGGTTCCAGCAGGCCATTGAGCATTTTTATCAGCGTGGTCTTGCCCGCGCCATTGGGACCGACAAGTCCGACGCGGTCGCCACGCAGCACGCGGGTCGAAAAATCGCGGACGACGGTCTTGGTGCCAAAACTCTTGGAGATGTTTTCCGCTTCCACCACCAGCGCGCCGGAGGTGCGCCCTTCGGTGACCTGCATATTGACCGCGCCGGTGACGCGGCGCTGCTCGCGGCGGTCCTGACGCAGATTGGCGAGGCGCTCGAGGCGGCCGACATTGCGCTTGCGGCGGGCGGTGACGCCATAGCGCAGCCAGTGCTCTTCGCGCACGATCTGCCGATCGAGCTTGTGGCGGTCCTTTTCTTCCTGTTCCAGCACTTCGTCGCGCCAGGTTTCGAATGAGCCGAAACCCTTTTCGATGCGGCGGGTCAGGCCGCGGTCGAGCCAGACGGTGGAGCGGGAGAGATCGGTAAGGAAGCGCCGGTCGTGGCTGATGATGACCATGGCCGAGCGCATGGAATCCAGTTCGGTCTGCAGCCATTCGATCACCGGCAGATCGAGATGGTTGGTCGGCTCGTCCAGCAACAGCACATCGGGCTGGGGCGCCAGAACGCGCGCCAAAGCGGCCCGGCGCCCCTCGCCGCCCGACAGGGTTTTGGGGTCTTCATTGCCGGTCAGGCCGAGCGCATTGAGAAGATATTGCGCGCGATATTCGTCATCGCCCGAGGTCATGCCCTCTTCGACATAGGCGAGGGTCGTCGCATAGGCGGACAGGTCCGGCTCCTGCGGCAGATAGCGGATGGTGGCGCTGGGTTCGGCAAAGCGCTTGCCCGCGTCCTGCTGGATCATGCCGGCGGCAATCTTGAGCAAGGTGGATTTGCCCGAGCCATTGCGGCCGACAAGGGCGATGCGCTGGCCGGGGGAGACGATCAGCTCGGCGGCTTCGAGCAATTGCGTGCCGCCGAAGGTCAGCTGAATATTCTGCAAGGAAAGAAGAGGAGGCGGGGCCATGGGCAAAGATCCGGGATTTGCCGCGGATAGACCACAGGCCCGGCGACAGATCAATCTGGTGAGAAACAAAGAGGCCGATCAGGACGTTGAGGATCCTGATCGGCCCGGGGAGACGGCAGCAGCAAGCCCCGTCGTTTTGGCGCTGCACCCCACAGGCCCCACGGGGGCGCTGCACCAATGCAGTCTAGTAATCATGGGCAAACCTGATTGTCAAACTCATATTTGAGTTTTCGAGTCAGATTTAAGCCGCGACGATGTCACCGACGACATTGCCTTCGGAATCCGCATTGACCGCCTCGGTGGCGGAAAGGCCCAGGCGCTGGCGGATGGAGCGCTTCTTGGCGGCGAGATCGGCAATGGTATAGCCGGCAAGCACTTCGAAAAAAGCGCCCAGCGCTTCGCGCAGTGCACCATTGAGGTCGCATTCCCCGATCAGCGGGCAATCGGCGCCTTCTTCGAAACATTCGGCGAGGGCGAAGTTTTCTTCGGTCAGACGAATGGTTTCGAGCAGGGTGATCTCTTCGGCGGGTTTGCCGAGCTTAATGCCGCCATGACGGCCGCGCACGGTGGCCAGCAGGCCATTTTCGACGAGCGGCTTGATCAGCTTGAACAGGAACAGCTCGGAGATGCCATAGGCCCGCGCAATTTCGGCAACCCGGCTCAGTTCGGGGTCGTTGACCGCGCAATAGACCAGGGTGCGAATAGCGTAATTGGATTGGCGAGTGAGTCTCACGGGCGGGGGATCCTTTGGCTTTGGCAGCAGGCTGCCATGGCTTTGAGCCATCCATGGCACGAGCGCTAATTTAAAACCATTCTAAAAAATGTCAACCATATCATGAACGATCCGATCATGTTTAAGGCGACAAAAACCGGACTGGACAGCGACTTAACTTCGGAATATGAAATTATTAGGAGGAGTTTCGTCTTGTCCACTACCGTTACGCGGGCCATCATCACCGCCTCTGCCAGCGAAGCCACGGGCCTGGCCAAAAGCGACGTTACGGCCATTGGCCAGCGCATGTTCGAACTGATCGGCGATGCGCTCAAGGCCGGGGAAACGGTCAAACTGACCGGCTTCGGCACTCTGGCGGTGCGCTCCCGGGCCGAACGGATGGGGCGCAATCCGCGCACCGGCACCGAGCACCGGATCACGCCAAGGCACACCGTGACCTTCACCCCCAGCGCGCGTTTGCGCGAAGCGCTGGACGACCTGGCGGATTCGTGAGTTTTTGAGGCAGCGGCTCTATTTCAATCGACAAAAAATCCCGCTTCGGCGGGATTTTTGTTGGCGTCATTCCCGCGGCTTATCGAGCAAATTACGCGCAAAAAACCGGTGATAGAGCGGCAGTTCGGCAGCGCCCAGGGCGGGTGCGCGGCGGCCGACATGACCGGCGGCAATACTGACCCGGCGGCGGGCCGGCAGGCGTTCGAAATGGACGGCGAGGCGCTCGACGAGACGGGCCGTGATCGCGGCGGGCAAGATGGTGTCGAGCACGACCAGGCTCGCTTCGACCACGGCATTGGTATTGAAGACGACCAGCGCCAGCGCCTCGGCGCAGTCTTCCAGCCAGGGGCCGACGACAGGTTCGAGCGCGGGCCAGTCCCAAGTCTCGATCGCCGCGAAATCGGCGGCAATGCCGGCGGCGCCCAGCCGCTCGACCAGGGCGGAAACCGAAGCAATGGCATGGGCCGACAGCGGCCCCTTGTCATTGCGGCCAACCAGGATGGCGCCAAGATCAGCCGAGTGGCCGGTGGGGCCCTGCCAAAGCCGGCCTTCACCGATCAGGCCGGCGGCGAGATAGGTCGAAACCAGCAGATAGATGAAGCTTGCCGGACGCGGCGCCGGCTGGGCGAGCAGCTCGGCCCAGCAGGCGGCATTGCCATCGTTGAACAGCGTTACCGCAAGTCCCGTGCGTTGCTCGAGATCGGCCGCGAAGGCGGCCGGCGAAGGACCGGACTTACTGCCCGCTTCCTGTTCCAGCGGCCAGGTCGCGGCATGGATGGAGCCGGGCATGCCCACCCCGATATCGGCCAGCCGCGCGCGCTGCTCCTCGGGCCAGTCCCGGATTAGTTCGGCGATCAAGAGGGCCAATTGCGGGGCGAGCGCGGCCAGATCGGCCTCGGCATAGTCGAGATGGCGCTGGGCCACCACCGCCCCGCCCAGATCGATGGCCAGAACATCGGCATGGCGCCAGCCGATTTCCACGCCAATGGAATAGGCGCCTTCGGGCTTGATGAAGATCGGGGTGGCCGGCTGGCCCCGGCGGCCGCGCAGAACCTCGCCGCGCATGATGAGGCCGGCCGCCTCCACATCGTTGAGAATGGCCGAAACGGTCTGGGGCGCAAGGCCCGACATACGGGCGATTTCGGCATTAGAGAGACCGGGATTGAACCCCACGACGGTGAGCACCGCGCGTTCATTGGCCCGGCGCAGGCCATGGTGCTGCAGGCCCTTGGCGCCGAGGTGGAAGAGATCGATCGTCGGGACTGCGGAATCGCTCACGCTGGTCTATCCGTCACTTTGGTCTGAAAATGGCAGAGCGAATAGCTCCCGCGCCGCACCATTGGGATGATGCGGCTGTGGGGCCGGTGCCGATTCTGGCTTATTCGCTTACCCCATCATGGCGAAGCGGCGCGGCAGTGCAAGCCGCCATTTTGCCGCTCCGCCAATGTTGTGCTCAAAGGCCGGCCCTGGTCAGGCTGGCATTGGCCTCTTGGCTCAAGACGAGGCGCACACCACGAGCCAGACTCTTGACCTGCTCGACCGAGGTTGCCGAGGCGATGGGGGCGCTGACGCCGGGCTGGGCGACGAGCCAGGCGAGCGCCACTTCCGATGGGCTGGCGCCCAGTTCCCTGCCCGCAGCATCGAGCGCGGCCAGAATGGCAAAGCCCTTGTCGTTGAGATATTTTTCCGCGCCACCGCCACGGGGCGATTTTCCCAGATCCGCCCTGGAGCGGTATTTGCCGGTCAGGAAACCGGCGGCGAGGCTGAAATAGGTGATGGCGCCGACCTCGTTTTCGAGGAGGAAGGGGCGCAGGGCGTCGAACTGCTCGCGGTCATAAAGATTATAGAGCGGCTGGGTGACCTCGTAGCGCGGCAGGGACTTCAGAATGGCGGTGTCCTGCGCCGCCTGCATCATCTCCGCATCGTAGTTGGAAGCGCCGATGGTGCGCACCTTGCCCGAGCGGATCAGCAGGTCATAGGCGGCCAGAGTTTCCTCATGGGTGTTTTCGGCCGCCGGCCAATGGCTGAAATAGAGGTCGATATAGTCGGTCTGGAGGCGTTTCAGCGAATCCTCGATACCGGTCTTGATCGCTTCGGCGCTGAGGCCCCGGGGCTGGTGGGCGGAATTGACCTTGGTGATGATATGGACCTTGTCGCGATTGCCGCGCGCCTTGAGCCATTTGCCGATAATGGTTTCGCTCATGCCCGGGGGATTGCCCGGCACCCAATTGGGATAGCCCTGGGCCGTGTCGATCGCGGTAAAGCCCTCGTCCACATAGGCATCGAGAATGTCGAAGCCGAGGGTTTCATCGACCGTCCAGCCGAAGACATTGCCACCCAGAACGAGCGGTTCGATGACGAGTTCACTGCGACCGAGAGGACGGCGGTTCATTGTGCTTCTCCATTTTTGGACGGTTCGTGACCTTGCTCGGAAGCAACGTCCGGGACCGGGTTTTGTTCTTGGGGCGGCACGCGGGGCGCGCACCAATAAAGCGCTTCGGCAATGGTCTTCATCGAGCCGGCAAGATCGATGAAGGCGAAGGGGGCATTCTCGTCTCCGCTATGGCGGAGATAGACGAAGGTTCCGTGACGGAGCCGGTCGAGCAGGAAATCGGCGTCCTGGGTGATGCGGGCGCCATAGGGGCCGGCGGATTTTTCGGCGGTAAAACGGCGCTCCTCGCGGTCGAGCGTCATGGTCCAGATGCCGGCATCGCCCCCGAAGCGGCTCGAATGGATATGGATGCCGGTGGTAAAATCATCTTCGCACCGCACCACGAGGCAGCTGAAATTCTGCGCCGTGGCATCGCGCGCGCAACCCATGGCGGCGCGATCACCCTCCCCGGGAAGGGGCGAAAAGTGCCAGCCGGGCGCCTGGGCAAAAGCGGGCTGGACGAGGACCAGAAAAGCGATCAGCCCCGCGGCTCGATGAG
>DATMSG010000140.1:0-2564 GCA_035565515.1 Devosia sp. | reverse complement strand
TCGACACCCCCACCCTGCTCGATTCAACGGACTTAGCTAACGCTAAGTCCTATCTCGCTTCCCTCCCCTCAAGGGGGAGGGTGAATCCCGACTAATGGCTTGGCGCTAATCTGCCGGCATGATCCAGACGGCCGCGTCATGGAACGTTGCGCCGCCGAAGGGGGGCGCGGGGGTGGCGTTGGTTAGGGTGTTGATGCCCTTGCCGCCCCGGTGGGATTTGTTTTGGTGCAGGCCTTCGGCGATGACCACACCGGTGGGCAGGCCGGTGCGGATGCGGGCGGTGAGGTGGACGCTGCCGCGACGATTGCCCAGGGTGACGAATTGGCCTTCCTCGATGCCGAGGCGCGTGGCGTCTTCGGGGTGGATGAAGACCGAGGGGACGCCTTCGCGCTTCTGGCTACCGGGGGTTTCGTTGAACGACGAATTGAGGAAGGCGCGGGCCGGACTGGTAGCGAGGCGGAACGGGTGTTCGGCGTCGGTCTTTTCGGTGACGTCCCAATGGTCGGCGAAGCGCGGCATGTCGGCGGGGTCGCAGGTCCAGAGATAGCCCTTCTTGTCGGCGGCGCCCTGCCAATTGGCGGAAAAGCGGAAGCGCTTGTCGGGCCAGGCGAAGCCATCGGCATAGCGGGCGACGGCGTCGGGGCGTTCGCGATCAACGAAGCCGGTTTTTTCGATCTCGTTGAGATCGCCATAGTTGGAGCGGCGGAAGGTTTCGGCAACGAGGTCGCGGTCGTCGGTTTTGAAGCTCTCGTCATCGAGGCCGAGGCGGAGCGCCAGCGCGTTGATGACTTCGTGGTTGGAACGGGTTTCGCCGGGGCGCTCGATAACGGCCGGGCCATAGAGCACGCGGGTGTGGCCGCCACGGGTGTAATAATCGTTGTGTTCGAGGAACATGGTGGCGGGCAGGACGATATCGGCCAGTTCGGCCGTTTCGGTCATGAATTGCTCGTGGACCACGAGGAACAGGTCTTCGCGGGCGAGGCCCTGACGCGCCAAAGTCTGGTCGGGGGCGACCGAGGCGGGGTTGGTGTTCTGCACGATCATGGCCATGACCGGGCCGCCATTTTTGAGCGCCTTGGCATTGCCGGTGAGGATCGGGCCGATCTCGGACATGTCGAGCCAGCGTGGATCGCCCTTTTGCAGATGCGGGCCGGTAATGCGGGATTTGTCGAGCTGCCAGGTGCCCGAATTGGAATGAAAGGCGCCGCCGCCGCGATGCTGCCAGGCACCGGTCATCGCAGGAATGCAAAGCGCGGCATGCATGGCGGTGGCGCCGTTGCGCTGGCGGGTGAAGCCATAGCCGAGGCGGAAATAGGAGCGCGGCGTGGTGCCGACGAGATGGGCGAATTGGGTGATCTGCTCGACACTGAGGCCGGTGATGTCGGCGGCCCATTCTGGGGTTTTGGTGGCCAGATGGGCTTCGAAATCGGGGCCGAAGTCGGTGAATTTTTCCATGTAGGCGCGGTCGGCGAGGTTATCACGCAGCAGGATATGCATGATTGCGACAGCCAGGGCGCCATCGGTGCCGGGGCGGAGGACGAGGCCCAGATCGGCCTGGGCCATGGTGGCGGTCTCGTAGATGTCGATGACGACGATCCTTGCCCCGCGCTCCTTTTTGGCCCGCATGGCGTGGGTCATGACATTGACCTGGGTGTGCACGGCATTGGTGCCCCAGATAACGACGCAATCGCTTTCGGCCATCTGCTCGGGATTGACGCCGCCCAGCATGCCGGTGCCGGCAATATAGCCGGGCCAGGCGGTGCCGGTGCAGATAGTGTCGTATTGGCGGGAATAGCCTTTGGCGGCGCGGAGACGATCGATGCCGTCGCGCTGCACATGGCCCATCGTGCCGGCATAGTAATAGGGCCAGATGGCTTCGGCGCCGTGCTCGGCTTCGATCTGGCTGAAGCGGGCGGCGATTTCGTCCAGCGCTTCGTCCCAGCCGATCTGTTGCCATTGGCCGCTGCCCTTAGAGCCAATGCGGCGCAGGGGATGGGTCAGGCGATCGGGGTGATGGATGCGCTCGGCATAGCGGGCAACTTTTTCGCAGATGACGCCGGCGGTGTAGGGATCGTCCTTGGCGCCGCGGACGCGGCCGATGGTGTGGTCGTCGATGATGTCCACATCCAGCGCGCAGGCGGAGGGGCAATCATGGGGACACACGGAGCGGGCAGTGCGAAGGGCGACTGGTTTGTTCATGGGGCCAAAATAGCGCAGGGGCGAAGGGGCGTCCAAGCGATTGTTTTGATCGCGGGATCAAGCAGCGTGATCGGCGTGCGGAAGCGCCGCCTGGCGCGGTTATCGAAGAGACGGACGGACCCCGAGACGGCATTCGCCTCGTGATGAGTTTAGAGTGAGACGGACGCCGCCTCGGGGTGCCAGGACTTTGTCGGACGGCGCGATCGCAGGCCCCAGCGTTTGCCGTAGCGCCCGCCCGATTGCCTCGTCCGCTCGACCCGGAGCGGAGCGCGACCTCCACTCCCCCGGCTGGCTCCCGGACGCTCGTCGCTGCAGCGCCGCCCGTGTCCCGGAAGATGGAGGGAGTATGGGGCAGGTTTGGGGGT
>DATMSG010000139.1:0-3025 GCA_035565515.1 Devosia sp. | reverse complement strand
CGCTTCTGCGGCAAGGGCGGCGGCGCCTCGGCCTCCGCCGCTTTCGGACGCGGCTGCGGCGCCGGCGGTTCGGCCTCCATAGCCTTCGGTGGCGGCTCTGTCAGCCCCTCCACCATATCCTGCAGCGGCTTGAATACATCCTGCGCGGCCACCGGCATGGCAAGGCTCAGGACGGCGGCGAAGGCGACGGCGCGGGGCAAATGCATGCTCTCCCAACGCCCGGCGCCGCCACCCGTTGCAAAATGCCCTTCTTAACCCCGCTTAAACCATCTTTGCGGGTCCTGCGGCATCTGCTATCAGCGGCCCATGACAACGCCGCTCTCCCATATCCGCAATTTCTCCATCGTCGCCCATATCGACCATGGCAAATCCACCCTGGCCGATCGACTGATCCAGACCACTGGAGGGCTCGATCTGCGCGAGATGAAGGAGCAGGTGCTCGATTCGATGGATATCGAACGCGAGCGCGGCATCACCATCAAGGCGCAAACCGTCCGGCTGACCTATAAGGCCCAGGATGGCGAGACCTATATTCTCAACCTCATCGACACGCCCGGCCACGTCGACTTCGCCTATGAAGTCAGCCGCTCCATGGCCGCCGTCGAGGGGAGCCTGCTGGTCGTCGACGCCTCCCAGGGCGTCGAAGCCCAGACGCTGGCCAATGTCTACCACGCGCTCGACGCCAATCACGAAATCGTCCCGGTCCTCAACAAGGTCGATCTGCCCGCCGCCGATATTCCGCGCGTCAAGCAGCAGATTGAGGACGTTATCGGCATCGACGCCTCCGAGGCCGTCGAAATCTCCGCCAAGACGGGCCTTAATATCGAGGGCGTGCTCGAAGCCATCGTCACCCGCCTGCCGCCGCCCAAGGGCGATATCGCGGCCCCGCTCAAGGCGCTGCTGGTCGATTCCTGGTACGATACGTATCTGGGCGTCGTCGTCCTCGTCCGCATCATTGATGGCGTGATGAAAAAGGGCCAGCGCATCCGCATGATGGCCTCAGGCGCCGTCTATGAGCTGGATCGCGTCGCCGTCAACACGCCCAAACTGGTCGAGGTCAAGGAACTGACCCCCGGCGAGCTCGGCGTCTTCACCGCCTCGATCAAGGAAGTGGCCGATACCAATGTCGGCGACACCATTACCGACGACAAAAAGCCCACCGCCCATGCCCTGCCGGACTTCCGCCCGGCCCAGCCCGTAGTGTTCTGCGGCCTCTTCCCGGTCGATGCATCGGACTTTGACGAGCTGCGCGCCGCCATGGGCAAGCTGCGGCTCAACGACGCCAGCTTCTCCTTCGAAATGGAAACCTCGGCGGCCCTGGGCTTCGGCTTCCGCTGCGGCTTCCTGGGCCTATTGCATCTGGAAATCATCCAGGAGCGCCTGAGCCGCGAATTCGATCTCGACCTGATCGCCACCGCCCCCTCGGTGGTCTATGAAATCGTCATGCGCGATGGCGAAACGCTGCAGCTGCACAATCCGGCCGATCTGCCCGACGTGATGCAGATCGAGGAAATCCGCGAGCCCTGGATCAAGGCGACCATTCTCACCCCCGACGAATATCTCGGCAGCATCCTCAAGCTCTGCCAGGATCGCCGCGGCATCCAGTCGAACCTGAGCTATGTCGGCAATCGCGCCATGGTCGAATATGACCTGCCGCTCAATGAAGTCGTGTTCGATTTCTACGATCGCCTGAAGTCCATATCGAAGGGCTATGCCAGCTTCGATTACAAGCTCGATACCCACCGCCCCGGCGATCTGGTCAAGCTGACCATCCTGGTCAATGCCGAGCCCGTCGACGCTCTTTCCATGCTGGTCCACCGCTCCGTCGCCGAAACCCGCGGCCGCGTCATGTGCGAAAAGCTCAAGGAACTGATCCCCCCGCATCTGTTCGTCATCCCGATCCAAGCGGCCATCGGCGGCAAGATCATCGCCCGCGAAACCGTCCGCGCCATGCGCAAGGACGTGACGGCAAAATGCTATGGCGGCGACGCGACGCGTAAGCGCAAGCTGCTCGACAAGCAGAAAAAAGGCAAAGCCAAGATGCGCCAATACGGCAGCGTCAACATCCCGCAAGAGGCGTTCATCAAGGCGCTGAAGATGGGGGATGATTAGATAAACCCGTCAGCGACAGCTGATTGGCTTGTTGCTGAAGCGATAACCTGCTTTTTGGGTCCCATGATTTGGGGACCACAAAATGCTCGTTCGCATCATCGCCACTACGTTTATCGCACTGACCGGAATGGCTCTGGCCCTGCAGTCATCCGCAGCCATTGAAGGCTACCCAGCGGCCAAGTGCGACTTCAACGCCGACAAGTCCAGTATCGCGCTCACCGTATCCAATAGCGGCGCCGGCAATTATGCCTGCACGGCATCCTGCCAATATACGATAGAGGGCGAGCGGGCCCTTCAGACCCTAAGCGGCAACTACCGCCTGCCAGGCAACACAGCCGAAAAAGTCGCCTGCGATGTGGATGGCAAAGGCCCCAATTATTTCGCCGACATTCGCCCCACCCGCTTCGTCTGCCAGCCTCGCTAGACACTGCCGCGTTAGCCGTTCCAAATTCCATCGTCATTGCCCGGCTTGTCCGGGCAATCCACTCTTCGGCGCACGTGGAGAAATGGATCACCCGGACAAGCCGGGTGATGACGATAAATGGAGGGAATCGCGCATCTCTCGCACCTCTCCCTTCGGGGGAGAGGTCGGCGCGCAGCGCCGGGTGAGGGGGCCTTTCTAAGACCTCATGGTGAGCCCGTCGAACCACGAGGTCGGGCACCCCAACGCCGCCCCCACACCCCGACGAACCTTTCTGCCACCGCACCATCAGTCGTCACCCTCCCCCTTGTGGGGAGGGAAGCGAGATAGGACTTAGCCCTTGCTAAGTCCGTCCGTCGAGCAGGGTGGGGGTATGCTTCCGCATACTAAACCACCGTGGCTCCCACCACCCCCTCCCAGCTTCCCGTCAAGGGCCGGACTGCACCGAGAAAGATGGACATAGGCGAGCTAAGGCAGTTCTTCGATCTATAT
>DATMSG010000138.1:0-20370 GCA_035565515.1 Devosia sp. | reverse complement strand
CAATTATTGTTGGTGTTGGGGTTGTTGTCGCCAAAACCCTGACGATTGCCGCGATGCTCGCTCATGAAGCGATCGAATTCTTCGCGGTCCTTGGCCTTGCGCAGGTTGGCCATATATTCGTGGAACGCGTCGATTTCCGCGTCGAGCCGGGCGCGCTCTTCATCGAGGCGGCGCAGCTGTTCGGCGCGATAGTCGTCGAAGGCCGCATTGCCCGAGGAAGAATAGTCGCGGCCCATGCCGCCAAAGTGCTTCTTGTTGTTGCGCATATAGCCGCATCCCTTGTTCCAGTAGGCCTGTGCCTTTTCGGCGGAGCCGCCAAACTTCTCACCCCAGAGGATATAGCCAAGGATGGCGAGACCGACGGGCCAGAAGGCGATGAAGCCGATGACCATGAGAGCGATGGTCAGCGGCGACCATTGCGGTTTGATGATTGCTGTGTTCATGTCGTTGTGTTTCCCAGTCACGTTGCGATGCGCATAACGTGGCCCGCCCCAGGGCAGGATCAAGGATGTACCCATGGGATTTGCATACTTGAAATGACGCTTTTTTCTTCCTATGCGGCGCATGGACGTTTTGCAAAACCATGAGCGAAGAAAGCCTCTCGATCAGCGACGATGCCTCCCATTGGCGGCCATTGCGCCTGCAGACCCTGGTGCTGCTGCGCTGGCTGGCCGTGGCCGGGCAGACTATCGGCGTGCTCTTTGTCCATCTCGGGCTCGGCTATCCGCTGCCGCTCCTGGAATGTCTGGCTCTGATCGCGCTTTCGGCCGGGCTCAATGTCGGGCTCTTCCTGCGCTATGGCGCCAAGGGGCAGCTTTCTCCCCTTTTTGCCGCCATTCAGCTGGCCTTCGATCTCTGCCAGTTGGGCGGCCTGCTGGCCCTGACCGGGGGGCTGCTCAACCCCTTTGCCCTGCTGCTGCTGGCGCCCGTTTCTGTTTCGGCGACCACCCTGCCGCCGCGCGAAACGCTGGTGATTTCGGCACTGGCCGCCGTCATCGCGTCGCTGATTTCGATCCTGCATATGCCCCTGCCCTGGCTGCCCGGGGAAGAGCTGGTGTTCAACCGCGTCTATGTGATCGGCATCTGGGTGTCGATCGTCTGCGGCATTGCCTTCATCGCCGCCTATACGATCCGCGTCGCCCATGAATCGCGCCTGATCGCCGATGCGCTGGCCGCAACCGAACTGGCGCTGTCGCATCGCGAACAGCTTTCCGCGCTCGATGGGCTGGCGGCCGCCGCCGCCCATGAACTGGGTACGCCGCTCTCGACCATTGCGCTCGCGGCCAAGGAAATGCGGGCCGAGGTCGAAGAGGGCAGTCCGCTGGCCGAAGATGTCGAATTGATCATCTCGCAGGCGGCCCGGTGCCGGGCGATCCTGTCCAAGCTGCGGAACCTTGGCAGCGAACCGGCCGACATGTTCGCCAAGGCGCCGCTGACCGATATTCTGGCCGAGGTCGCCCGCCCCCATGAAGGACGCGGCAAGGTCATTCTGTTTTATTCCGAGCGCACGACCGGCCCCTCGCCGGTATTTCCGCGCTCGGTGGGCCTTCTCTACGGGCTTGGCAATCTCATCGAGAACGCCACCGGCTATGCGCGCGAAACGGTGCGGATCGAAAGCGAATGGGACCAGGGCACGATCACCGTCACGGTGACCGACGACGGCCCGGGCTTTGCGCCCGAACTGATCGCGCGGCTCGGGGAGCCTTACCTGACGACGCGCCCGCGCGATCCGCATGGATCGGACGCGCATCAGCCCGGCGGCCTGGGCCTTGGCATCTTCATCGCCAAGACGCTGCTGGAGCGGACCGGGGCGCGCCTCAGCTTCGAGAACGAGAAACCCACCGGCCATGCCCGCGTCACCATCAGCTGGCCGCGCGCGGCACTGTGATCGTGTCGCACCCTGCCGATTTTGACGAAAGAGCGGCAAAGGCTTAAGGAAAGCGCCATGAACACGCTCGAAGACATCCTTGCGGCCGATCCCAGCCTCTTGCTGGTCGATGACGATGCGGCCTTTCTCTCCCGGCTCGAACGGGCCATGGCGCGGCGCGGCTTTGCCGTCCGCACGGCGGGCTCGGTCGCTGCCGGCGTCGCCGCGGTCAACGAACAGCCGCCGGCCTTTGCCGTCGTCGATCTGCGCCTGGAAGACGGCAATGGGCTCGAAGTGGTCTCGGCGCTGCACCAGAAGCGTCCCGATGCCCGGGCGGTCGTGCTCACCGGCTATGGCAATATCGCGACGGCGGTGACCGCGGTGAAACTTGGCGCCATGGACTATCTCTCCAAGCCCGCCGATGCCGACGACGTCATCAATGCGCTGCTTGCCACGGGCGAAGACAAGCCCGAGCCGCCGGAAAACCCGATGTCGGCCGACCGGGTGCGCTGGGAGCATATTCAGCGCGTTTATGAACTATGCGACCGCAATGTTTCCGAGACGGCGCGCCGCCTCAATATGCATCGGCGCACGCTGCAGCGGATCCTGGCCAAGCGCGCGCCGAGATAATTCCGAAGACCTCATCCTTCGACAGACTCAGGATGAGGTCTACTGGAAGGGTCAGACCACGAACAGGTTGGAAAACCCGCCAAAGATCATCCGCTTGCCGTCGAACGGCATGTCGGGGACGTTTTTCATCGCCGGGTCTTCCATCATCTTCTTCATCACCGCGTCGCGCGTGGCCTTGTCGGGATATTCGATCCAGGAAAAGACGATCACCTCGTCTTCCTTGGCCTGCACGGCGCGCTGAAAGTCGGTCACCTTGCCCGGCGGGACGTCATCGCCCCAGTTTTCGACAGTGCGGGTCGCGCCCCACTGCTTGGCGAGCTCGGCAACGCCGCGGGCATGGGTGATATATTGCTCCTTGTTGGCCCTGGGCACGGCAGCAACAAATCCATCCACATAGGTCATTTCGTCTCTCCTCGTTTCTTCCAAGCAAAACGGCAGCCGGCTTACGCGGTTGCCCGCCGCCTCGACTTTGACGAATGGCTGAGGCTAAGTTCGACACCCAAGGCGAAAATTCTGGAGTTTTGCGATGACGGTGACCCTCCATTTCCACGGCGCAGCAGGAACGGTCACCGGATCGTGCTACCGCGTGGTGCATCCGCAGGGGCAATTTCTCGTCGATTGCGGGCTGTTTCAGGGCAATAAGTCGGTGCGGGACCTGAACCTCAAACCGACGCCCTTCGATCCCAGGGAAATCGACTTTCTGCTTTTGACGCATGCGCATATCGACCATGCGGGGCTCTTGCCAAAACTCTATGCCGAGGGCTGGCGCGGGCCGATGTGGATGACCGAACCCACGGCGGGGCTGCTGGAATATCTCCTGCCCGACAGCGCCGGCATTCAGGAAAGCGAAGCCGAGCGCGAGACCAGGAAACGCAATCGCCGCGGCGAAGAACCGGCAAAGCCCCTCTACACCATGGAAGACGCCAACGAGGCGCTGCTGCATCGCAAAACCTGCAACTATGCCGAGTGGATTTCCCCCGGCCCGGGCGTGCGCGCCCGCTATTGGAATGCCGGCCATATCATCGGTTCGGCCTCGATCGAGGTGGAGGTGATGAACGGGGACGGCAAGCCGGTGCGCCTGATGTTTTCGGGCGATATCGGGCCGGACGAAAAGGTGTTTTACAACGAGCCCGAGGGCCCTTCGGACTTCGACTATATCCTTTGCGAATCCACCTATGGCGGCCGCGAGCGCGAGGACTATACGCTTCTGGAACGGCGCGAGGCGCTCAAAACCGAGATCAACCTCGCCCTGCAAAAGGGTGGCAATCTCATCATTCCCGCCTTTGCCGTCGAGCGCAGCCAGGAGCTGTTGCACGATATCGGCGTGCTGATCCGCAATGGCGAGATCGACCCGCGTCTCGTCGTGCTCGATTCCCCGCTCGCGAGCAAGGTGACCGGGGTCTATCGCAAATATGCGAAAATGTTCGAGGATACCGAGCTTACCGCCGACGAGCTCTTCAACGACCCACGCTTCCGCATCATCGAGGCGGTGGAAGATTCCAAGGCGCTCAATGCCATCAAGGGCGGCGCCATCATCATGTCGGCCTCGGGCATGGCCGATGCCGGGCGCATCAAGCACCACTTGCGAAACAACCTGATCCGCGCCAATGCCACCGTGCTTTTCGTCGGCTATCAGGCGCCGGGCACGCTGGGCCAGATCATTCTTTCGGGCGCCAAGGAAGTGCGCATTCACGGCACGCTGGTGCCGGTGCGGGCGACCATCCGCGCCATGGGCAATTATTCGGCCCATGCCGATCATTCCGAACTGATGGCATGGATCAAGGAGCGCCTGCCCGCGCATGGCGCCATCTTCCTCACCCATGGCGAGGACGAGGAGCGGACGGCCCTTCGTGCGGCCCTGATGGCGACCGGGCTTGGCGGCGACCAGATCGTCCTGCCCCAGCTCGACGACTACTTTGAGCTGACCGCCGCCGGCATAGCCGCGGCCAGGGCACCGGCCGCCCGCCGCGTCGATCTGAAACAATTGCCGGCCGACTGGCACAATGCCTTCTCGGATTTCACCATCCGCCTGAGCCAGCGCCTGCACGACCTGCCGGACAGCGAGAAACTGGCCCTGATGACCTCGCTGCAACGAAAGCTCTCGGAACTGGGCGCCGCGCCCAGCCCGACGCCGGTGCCGACCCCGGTCACCCCGGTCGAGACCCAGGCTTTCGACGAGTAGTTATTCAGATGCCGGGCGCGGTTTGAGGCGCCCGGCCATCATGAAGGTCAGAACCAGCAGAGGGATGAGCATGGCAAAGGCCAGGCGCACGCCGAGCCCCTGCGCCACCGCGCCGATCAAAGCGGGGGCACCGAGATTGACGAGCTGGAAGATCAGCGTCGTCGCGGCGACATTCTGGCTCGCCGGACGGTCGCCGATGCGCGCGGCGGCCGAGAGCATGAGCGGATAGAGCACGCAGATGCCCATGCCGAGGACCACGAAACCCAGTAGCGCCAGATAGGCATTGGGCGAGAGCACAATCAGGACCATGCCGGCAATGGCAAGCCCCGACAGGAGCCGGGCCACGCGCACCGGGCCGAAACGGTCGATGACGCGATCGGCCAGCAGCCGGCCCGTTGCCATGGCGGCAAGAAGGGCGGGCAGAGCCAGGGATTCGACAAAGGGCGGCACGTCAAAACTGTCGCGGAGATAGATGATCGACCAGGCGCGCGAAGCACCTTCAGTGAGGCCCGCACCAAGGCCGAAGGCGACAAGGCCAAGGGTCGCCCAGGTCGGCAATGCCAGTTTTTTGACCCTTTCGCCGCTATGGGGGCGCGGCGGCATGACGGGCATGGGCACGACGACCACCAGCAGGAGCACGATCAGCACCGGCGCCAGCGCCCAGAGGTGAATGGCGGGATCGACATGCAGACCGCGCAGCGTCGCGCCCAGCAGCGAGGTCAGCAGAAAGCCGACGCTCCAGACGCCGTGGCAGGTATTCATCACCCGTGCGTCCGTTGCCGCCTCGACCCGGTCGGCCTCCACATTCATGGCGATATTGCTGAGGGAGAAACCGAGCCCGTTGAAGGCGAGAAGCGTGAAAAGCGCGATCGGGTTGAGCAGCACGCTCGCCAGAGCCGCCGTGATGATCACGATGGGCAGCACTGCCAGGATGGCGCGGCGCGGCCCGAAACGCTCGATGATGGCGCTCGAAAACAGGAACATGGACAGCGCGCCGAGCGGCTGGCCCATCAGCACCAGCCCCAGTTGACCCTCGGATAGTCCCATGGCCAATTGCAGATCGGGGATGCGCGTATGGATGGCCCCGGCGGCCAGGGCATGGGTGAAAAAGAGCGCGACAATGCGCCAGCGGGCAGAGCTCATTCGTCCATTCGATATTTTAGCGCGGACCGGGGTCCATCAGCACATGGATGCGATCGGCGCCGAGGCGCGCGAGTTTGAGCATCAGTGCCTTGCGGCGCGCGGGGGCAAGGGGAGTGTCGGGACTATCGCGCAGAATGGCGCCATCATGCCCGTCGGCAACGATGAGGCCCTCGCTTTGGGGAAAAACCTCCCCGTCGAGTTCGGGCGGTTTGGCAAAGAAGAATTTGTCGGAAAATTCGCGATATTCGGGCCATTTGCGATCGACCTGAAAATCGATCAGGCTCGACTTGATCTCGATGATCCAGATCTCGCCCTTGGGACCGACGGCGAGAATGTCGGCGCGCCGCCCATTGCTGAGTGGCACTTCGGCATAGCACGCCATGTCGTGCCGCTCGCGCAGCATGCGCATGACCCCGCGCTGCACGCGCAGGGCCGTGGCCGATTGCCGGAGATCGACAATGGGCGGCAGGTCCTCAGCCATTTGGCCCGAGCGGTTCGGGCGGCAGGCCATGCGGGGCTTCCACCTTTCGGGTGCCGAGGGCGAAGCTCGAGGCCCAAAGGCCAGCCAGCAGCAACGGCAGGCAGATGAGATAGGACCAGCGGATGCCCAGGAACTCGGCCACAAAACCGAGCAGCGGCGGGGCAAGGAAGAAGACCACGAAACTGACCTGGCCGATGGCCGCGACATTGACCGCCGCCGGGCGATCGGTGCGCTGGGCTGCGGCGGAAACCGCCAACGGATAGACCGCCGAACAGCCCGCCCCCATCAGGGCAAAGCCGAGCAGGGCCAGTTCGGCGCTCGATGCCGTGCCGACCAGCAGCGCACCGAAACTTGCCGCCGTCAGCATGACCATGGCGACGTTTCGCGGACCGAAACGGGCGACGATAGGATCGGCGGTGAGGCGCATCGCGGCCATGAAGAAGGCAAAAAGCGTCAGGCCCATGCCGCCGATGAACGGCTCCACGGCAAAGACATTGCGCATATAGATGGCCGACCAGTCGATGCCCGCACCTTCCACGAGAAAGGCGGCAAAGCCGATGAGGCAGAGCGGCAGGAGGCCGAGATTGGGGAAGGCGAAGCCATGGCTGGCCTGCCCCTCGACCCTTGCCGGTCTCGGCGCCGCGGTGGCGCCGAACAGCAGATAGCCACCGACGGCAAGGACGATCAGCGCCACCGCGCCCATATGCAGGCCCGCCGACAGACCCGACTGGCGGATGACGGCACCGAACAGGGCGGTGACGAAGAAGCCGACGCTCCAGAAGCCGTGGGCCCGGTTCATGAAGCGCTTGCCGGTCTGCATTTCGAGCCGGTCGATCTCGACATTGAGATTGATTTCGAGCGCGCCGGAGAGGAGCCCGGCGACGAACAGCACGGCGAACATGGCCGGCGCCGCCGGCAGCCAGGGAATGATGGCAAAGAGCACGGCGGGCCCCAGGACGGTGAACAGCGCCGTGGTCCTGAAGCCGAGCTTTTCGACCACGGGCGGGCCGAAGGTCAGGGCGATCAGCGAGCCGATGGCCATGCCGATCATGGTCAGGCCCAATTGTCCCTCGGAAATGCCGAGATGGGTCTGGATATCGGGCAGGCGCGCCATCAGCGCGCCGGTGGTCACGGCGAAGAGGAAAAAGCTCGCATAGATGCGATGCTGGGCGGCAATCATGATGTGGCCTCACGCAGAACGGGTTTGGGTGCCAGGACATGGGCTGTGGCAAAACCGAGCAGCACCAGCGGTATGCCGACGCCGAAAACCCACTGGATGCCGAAATGCTCGCCGATAAAGCCCAGGAGGGGCGGCCCGAGAAGGAAAGCGGTGAAGGAGAATTGCGCCAGGGCCGCGACATTGACCGCCGCCGGGCGGTCGGTCTGCTGCGCCGCGGCCGACATGGCGAGCGGGAAAAGCGCGGATGACCCCACCCCGATCAGGGCAAAGCCGAGATAGGCGACCCAGGCGGTGGGGGCGAAAAAGGCCAGGAGGACGCCGATGCCCAGAATGGAGAGCAGCACGCGCGCGACCAGCACCGGGCTGAAGCGCTCGACAAAGCCATCGGCAAAGAAGCGCGCCACGCCCTGCGAACCGGCAACGGTGGCGACGGCAAGGCCGGCCCAGAAGGGTTCGGCATTGAAGAGATCGCGCATGTAAATGGCCGACCAGTCGATGCCGGCGCCTTCCATCAGCATGGCCGACAGGCAGACGCCGACCAGAGCCATGACCGTGGCAGTGGGGCGGGCAAAGCGCGGCGCTTCCTCGGTGCTGGTGCCGGCGCGGTGGGCTGCCGGCTCGAAGCGGCCGAGGATGAGAAGGGTCGCCGCGATGATGAGGGGAACCATGAGCATCAGATGGTAATGCACTTCAAGCCCGGTCTGGGCGATGAAGGAGCCGACCATGCCGGCGGCGAAAAAGCCCAGGCTCCAAAAGGCATGGGCGCGGCTCATGATGCGGCGGCCGATGGCGTGCTCGACGCGGTCGGCCTCGACATTGATGATGACTTCGATGGCGCCGATGGTCAGGCCCACGGGCAGCAGCAGCAGGAAAAAGGCCAGCGGGGTCTGCGCCCAACTGGCCAGCGCATAAAGCGCCGAGAGCAGCGGAATGGCGGTGAGCAAGACGCGGCGATAGCCGATGGCTTCGACGATGCGGCCGGCAAAGGTCAGGGAGACCAGGGTGCCGACGGCCGAGCCGATCAGCGCCAGGCCCAGCGCGCCTTCGCGCACGCCCATGGCGGTCTGGATATCGGGCAGCCGCGGGAAAATGCTGCCCATGGCAAAGGAATAAATGAAAAACGCCCCGAAGACCTTGATCTGGGGCGGCAACGCAATGCCGAATCGCATGACAGGAAAATGCTCTAAAATCAGACCGGCGCGACGTTAGGCGATTTCACGGCGCAGCGAAATGGGGGCGCGCATGCCCGAATAGAGTTTATTGCAACGTTTGCATTGCTGCCACAGCGGGCGCGGGACCGGAAAATTCGTCGCGCAGCACCGAGACGCCATCGAGCAGATCGCGCACGATTTCGAGCCGCCGGAAGGACCCGCTCGCGCGCCCGGCCAGGGGGTTTTGCTCGGGGAGGGCGATGCGATTGCGCCGGTCGGGGCCGAAATAGCCCGGAGTCTCGTAAAAGACCATGTGGCGGCCGATCTGCCGGGCAAGGCGCTGGCGCAGTCTGGGCCTTGACTGGGGAAGAGCCACGACATCGTCAAAGCCCATATTGATGCAGGCCATGGTGGTGTCCACCGATGGGGCCTCGGCGCAATAGACCATGGGCGAGAAGCGGATGGCGCGCGCGGCGGAAAAGCGGATGGCATCGGCCACCGGCCTGATGTCGCTCATGGCGGCGGCGGAAAACAGAAAATAGCAGACCGGGGTCTCGCCCGCCTGCCGCTCCACCTGATTGAGGCCGCGATAATCCGACACGCCGGCAAAATCCAGGGCGCCCGCCATGTCGAAAAGCGCCTGCCAGGCCCCGTCCCCGGAGCCGACGACATAGGCATATGCCTTCATAGCCCGCTGCCCCTGCTGAATTCGAGAGCGCGGATGCTAGGGACAAGCCCCTAACAGGAGCCTAACGGGGAAGCCCGCGACGACCGCTAGATCGGCTTTTCTCCGCGAAACAGCGGCGCGTTATCGTGCATGAGCGCGGCAATGCGCTCGGTGACGGCCCGCACGGCGGGCGTGTGCCGCTCCTCGTGGTGACAGACCAGCCATTGATCGGTTTCGAGTTCGGCAATGGTGCCGGCCATGCGCTCGATGCGCGGATCGCTGTCTCCCACGAAACAGGGAAAGACCGACATGCCGGCTCCGGCAGCCACCAGTTCCATGACGCTCATGGGGTCATTGCCACGGGTGGCGATGCGGTCGCCATGGCGTGCATTGAGCCAGCGGGCCGAATGGGTCTGGCTCCCCTCCCCGGCGACACCGACGAAATAACCGGCGGCCACACCGCTGACGAGTTCAGGCCGCGCATAAAGCCCATAGGCGACTTTTCCGACGAGGCGCCCCGCCAGCCATTGTTCGGTCGGCCGCTGGTTGCGAATGCCGATATCGGCATGGCGCCGCCCGATATCGACCTTCTGGCTGGCGGTGACCAGTTCGAGCGCGAAGCGATCCCCGGCCGTCCAGATCTTTCCGATATTTCTGGCAAGGAAGGCCGAGGTCCAGGCCCCGGCCGAAACCCGCACCACGCGCTCGCCGATGGCGCCGTCTTTCCAGCGTTTCAGCGAGAGCATGGCCGCCTCGACCTCTTCGGCGCGCAACAGCAGTTCTTCCCCCGACGGGGTCAGCCGATAGCCGGTCTGGCTGCGCATAAAGAGCGGCTCGCCCACCTGGCGCTCGAGCGCGGTCACCCGCCGGCCGAGGGTTGCCGCCGACAGCCCGGTGGTTTGGGTCGCCGCGCTCAAGCCCCCGAGCCGCGCCACATCGAGAAACAGCCGCAGATCATCCCAGGAGAAGTTCATTTTTCATTTATGAAAAGATCATTGCAGTTCCGATTGTAGCGCAATGGCATGAGAAAGCGCAATTATCGCCTCATCGGATCGCCGGAGGCGGTCCCGATCTCAAGCGGAAGCGCCAGTTTTGCAATGCCGGGTTCAGCCCGGCAGCGGGGTGCTTTTGCCCGACATTTCGAGGAGACGACACCATGTTCGAACCCATCAAGAACCGCCTGCGCCGCTGGCACCTGCGCAATCTCACCCGCCGCCAGCTGGCCCTGCTCGACGACCGCCTGCTGGCCGATATCGGCACAAAGCGCAGCGGCATTGCCGATTTCGTGGCCGCCCAAATCTGCAAAGGAGCATGCCCATGATGGAGAAGCGCAAACTCGGGCCCAATGGCCCCAAGGTCGGTGCCGTGGGCATGGGCTGCTGGGCCATTGGCGGTCATTTTACCCTCGATGGACGCAATGACGGCTGGGGTCAGGTCGATGACGCCCAATCGGTGCGCGCGATCGAGCTGGCGCTCGAGCTCGGCGCCAGTCTTTTCGACACGGCCGATGCCTATGGCACGGGCCATAGCGAAACCATTTTGGGCAGCGCGCTCAAAGCTCGTCGCGACGAAGCCTTTGTCGCCACCAAGTTCGGCTTTACCTATGACGAGGGGAGCAAGGCGCTGATCGCCACCGACGTATCCCCGGCCTATATCGAATGGGCCTCGGCCAAGTCGCTCAAGCGTCTCGGCATGGACTATATCGACCTCTACCAGATCCATGTCGGCGATCTCAGCAATGATCAGGCCGACCGGGCTGGCGAAGCGCTCGAAAGCCTTGTCGAAAAGGGCCGCATTCGCGCCTGGGGCTGGAGCACCGACAATGCGGTTCTGGCCCGGCGCATGCTGAAATTCCCGCATTTTGCCGCCGTGCAGCAGGAATTGAGCGTGCTCTGCGACGGGCCGGACATGCTGGCACTCTGTGCCGAGGCGGGCCTTGCCAGCCTCAATCGCTCGCCGCTCGCCATGGGCCTGTTGAGCGGCAAATTTTCGGCGGCCTCGCGCCTTGGCACGGACGATGTGCGGGCGGCGGGTCATTCCTGGGTGCGGTTCTTTGCGAACGGAAAACCGAAGCCGGAAACGCTCGCCATGGTCGAGGCGCTGCGCGACCTGCTGACGACGGGCGGCCGAACCGTGGCGCAGGGGGCGCTGGGCTGGAATCTCGCCCGCTCGCCCCACACCATTCCCATCCCCGGCTTCAAGACCGAGGCACAGGTGCGCGACAATCTCGGGGCGCTTGAAAAGGGCCCGCTGCCCGCCTCTGTCATGAGCGAGATCTCTGCCATTCTGAACCAGGACATCGAACATGCCTGACCCGATGCAATCGGGTCCCACCGGCTTGCAGCAATCGTAAACCTGCATCCGAGACAACAAAAGGCCGCCCAACGGGGCGGCCCTTTACTCAGACTGGGGAGGGATTACATGGTGTCGAGGCAGACCGAGGTCGTGCCGCGATTGCGGAAGCCGAGGGCGGTTGCCGCGGCTTTCGAAAGGTCGATGATGCGCTTGCCGTGATAGGGTCCGCGATCATTGATGACCACTTCAATCGACTTGCCCGAGTTCTGGTCGGTGACCTGAACCTTGGTGCCGAAGGGGAGGGAACGATGCGCCGCCGTCATGGCGTTTTCGTTGAAGATTTCTCCTGACGCAGCCCGCTTGCCGTTAAAGCCGGGGCCGTACCAGGAAGCGCCACCACATTGGGCGTAGGCTGCCGAGGAAGAAAGGGCGAGGGCAGCCGCCGCTGTGGCGACAAGAACGGCTCTTCTGATCAATGGTCTATGCTCACTGAAGTTGTCGATGAGCACTGCCTAAAGATGTCGGGCGGCGTGATTAAGGGCGGAATCGTTCGGGATTGCGGTGTGTTGCCTCATTGTCGCAGTTTTGGCGTCAGTACTTCATTAACCCTTCGGACGATGTTGAACGATTCTTAGAAACTGAATCTCAAGAATTGCGGATTCGGCGCTCTGCCCGCCGCTCTGGGTAAGAATCAGGAAACCATGTTGTCCGGTGTGGCCATGAGGCAACGGTTCCGCAGAACCGGCCGAAAAGCCCGAATTCCAGCGCGCAAAGCCTGTGAATTACGGGAAATCCGGCCTTTTGCTAAAATTCGAACAATGAATGTGGCCGATTTGGGCAGGCAAAGCCGCAATTGGGGCAAAGAAAATGGGCGATGGAACGAGCCACCGCCCAGTCAGTCAGGGAGAAGACAGGTACCGTCCCGCGCAGGCCCCCGCAAAGGGGAGCCTGTTTCGGACGGGCATGCCAGGAGCGGTTGAAACGCCGAGCGCTTCAGCCACGGGGCTGCGGAACAATGCGCAGATAGGGCTTCAGTTCCTTCCAGCCCTCGGGATACTTGGCCTTGGCCGCTTCGTTGGAGACGGCCGGGACGATGATGACATCTTCCCCGCTCTTCCAGTTCACCGGCGTTGCCACCTGGTGCTTGGCGGTCAATTGCAGGCTGTCGATCACGCGCAGCACTTCATCGAAGTTGCGGCCGGTCGAGGCGGGATATTCGATCTTGAGCTTTACCTTCTTGTCCGGGCCGATGACGAAGACCGAGCGCACGGTGAGGGTATTGTCCGCATTGGGGTGGATCATGTCATAGAGCCGGGCCACCTTGCCCTCGGTATCGGCCAGGAGCGGGAAATTGAGCGCGGCGCCCTGGGTCTCCTCGATATCCTTGGCCCAGCCGCCATGATCTTCGAGCTTATCGACCGAAAGACCCAAAACCTTGACGCCGCGCTTTTCAAACTCGGGCTTGAGCTTGGCGGTATAGCCCAGTTCGGTGGTGCAGACCGGGGTGAAGTTCTTGGGGTGGCTGAACAGTACCGCCCAGGACCCATCGATATAGTCGTGGAAGTGAATGGTGCCCTCGGTGGATTCGAGGGTGAAATCAGGGGCGGTGTCGCCGATCAGGATCGCCATGTTTATCTTCCCTTGCCGCCCGCGGGCGGCGCCAAATGTCTGAAAAGAGAATATCGTGCCCCAGGCTGCCGTTTGAAGCGGGAGCGGGCGGAACGCTTTTGCCTTGTTTTCATGAGAACCGGCAAGGCTTTGCCCGGCGGCGCCCAGGCGGGAAATCGCCTATTGCACCATGACCGAGCCGGTGACGGGCGCGGCCGCCGGCGCGCCATTCTTCCAGGTCACGTCGAGCCCGTTGAGCGGCACGACCGAAAGGCTCATCTTTCCCGAGCCCTGCTGGATCTCGCGCGCATGGGCGAGATAGATCAGCGAATTATTGGCCTGGTCGTAAATCCGGGTGACGCGCAGCGACTTCCAGATCAGCGAGCGGGCTTCCTTGAAGATTTCCTCGCTGCCCTTCAATGGAATATCGCCCACGGTGATCGGGCCCACGGCCGAGCAATCGAGCGCGGAATAGGAGGGGTCCTCGAACCAATTGCCCTGGCTGACGCGATCGATGAAGGAGCGGTTGAAAAAGGCCAGGTGACAGACGACGCCCTTTACATCGGGATCGGCCACCGCCTCGATGGAAATGTCATTGCCGGTCCAGTCGACCCCGACATTGCCCACCTCATTGCGATTGCCGCAGGCGGCAAGGGCGAGAATGGCGGCTCCAAAAACGGCAAGACGGGCAAATTTATGCATCGGGTCCTCCAGCGATTTTCAGAACATGGTTGGTCCGGAGGCATCCCGCAAGTGGCCGGATCGTCCCCGCCTCCGCTTGAAAGACGAGGCGGAGAGAGGGACCACTCAGCCCCGATCCCGGCGCGCCATGAACGTTTCCAGCCAGCGCACCAGGAGCGAGAGTGAAATGGTCATGGTCAGATAGAGAAAAGCCACGACATTATAGGTTTCGAAGAACTGAAAGCTCGAGGAAGCGTGGAGCTTTCCAAGCTGGGTAATGTCCTGCACGCCAAGGGCCGAAACCAGCGCCGAATCCTTGACCATGGAGACGAAATCATTGCCGAGCGGGGGCAGGATGGTGCGCAGCGCCTGGGGCATGATGACGAGGCGAAAGCACTGAAAGCGCGAAAGCCCGAGCGAACGCGCCGCCTCGATCTGGCCGCGGGTCACCGCCTCGATCCCGGCGCGGAAAATCTCGGCGATGAAGGCGGAGTAGCAGATGGTCAGCGCCAGGATCGCCCGCCAGACGAAATCGAAACCCCGCACCGTGGCCGGCGCCATCCAGCCCCATTCGATGAACGGGCCGGCGAGCCAGTTGAAGCCGGCAACCAGAGCCGGCGCGCCGACAAAGGCGATGTAGAACAGAAAGACGAGGATCGGGATGCCGCGGATGATTTCGACATAGAAGGTCGCGATCTCGCGGAGCACGCGGATATTGGACGTACGCGCGAGCGCGATGAGGAGGCCCAATACGGTCGCCAGAGCAAAGGCGAGCAAGGTCACCCAGAGCGTGGTCAGGACGCCGCCCGAGAGCTTCTGGAAAATATCGGCATAGGCCGCGTCGGCCGTGATGGCCCAGAAGCCGAGCACGAATAAAAGCCCGACGGCAAGGAGCCACCAGGGCATGCGGGCAAGAATGGAGGGGCGGCGCGGGCGGGTGGTCATGAGGAGGAGATAACCGAAAGCATGGTGCTTGTCGTCACCCCCTCCCAGCCGCCCCCATCAAGGGGGAGGTGACGGGAGAGTGGGTTTGGCTCGATCGTGCCACCAATTCGATATGCCGCCTCCCCCTTGATGGGGGAGGCCGGTGGGGATGTTGGCAATCGCCAGGAGCCAAAGGCCTACTCGCCCTTATAGTCGAAGAACCAGTAATTGATCCGCTCGTCGAGCCAGCCTTCGGCCTCGAGCTGATCGAGCGCGGCATTGAAGGGCTCCACCAGGTCCGAGCCGGGGGTCAGAATCAGCCCCAGCGGGTCGGCCTTGATGGCTTCGCCCACCTGCTTGAAGGCGCCGGGATCGGCGCCGATATAGCCGGCGGACGCCGCCTGGTCGGCAATCACCGCGTCCACGTCCCCGGCCTTGACCGCCTGTACGGCGGCGCCGAAGCTGTCGAAAACTTTTACCCGCGGATTGGCTTCGTCGCCGTCGAGCACGTCATAGATGGCGGTGTAAAAGGACGAGGTGCCGGCCTGGGCGCCGAATAGCAGGTCGGTATTTTCGGCAAAGCTTTCCTTGCTGGTGATCCGGTCCTCATCGGCCCGCACCAGGAAATATTGTTCGACGGTGATGAAGGGTTTGGTGAAATCGATCTGTTCGCCGCGCTCGGGGGTGATGGTGATGCCATCGGCACCGACATCGAACTGGCCGGTGCGGACCGATTCGATCATCACGTCCCAGGCGACGAGGTTCCATTCGACCTTGGCGTTGAGGCGCTTGGCGATTTCGTTGATCACGTCATATTCGAGCCCAATGCCCGCCCCGGTCTTGGCATCGGCGAAATTGAGCGGGTAATAGGCGTTCTCGGTCACCGCGTGGATGGTGCGGCCGGCAAGATCGGGCAGGTCCTGTGCCATGGCGGGCATGGACAGGGTCAAAGCCGCGGCGGCCACGGCGAAGAGGGCGGAAGTCCTAGGCATGGTTGCGTCCCCAAATGGTCTGGTCGTGGCCGGACAATATTGCGCTTTGCGGCAGGGGGCGAGGCGCCCCGGCCAATTTTCGTTCCGAAAAGCCTGGCGCGTGGCGAACAGGCATGGCGTCATCCCCGCAAAAGCAGGAATCCCGTTCGCGCCTGATATCCCCGCTTTCGCGGGGGATGCCAGGCAAATCGCACGAGACGCTGGATGGCGCGAGGCCGCCCGGGCTCAGGCCTCGTCTACCACGTCGGCGCCGGGCCCGTTCTTCTTCAGCGAGGCGATGGCATTGGTGGCGCTGGATTTTTGCTTATAGGTCTCGGTGCGGACCATGGTCTCGTTATTGGAGGCCACGAAACGCACGAAATGCTGGCCATCCTTGGAGGCCACGATCTCGAAACGGTAGCCTTTGCCCTCTTCACCCTTGGAGAGGTCGGCCGTGGCGGCATCGGGGGCGTGCTTTTTCAGCGATTCGATCGCCGATTTGGCCGATGCCTTCTGCTTGTAGTTTTCCGACCAGAAGATCTTTTCGGCATTGTAGACGAAGGCGAACTTGAACTGCTCGTTTGCAGCCCCGGTGATCTTGAACTTGTGAGCCATGACGCCAGGCCTCCCTTGGATTGGACAGGGAAAGACTATCCAAAAGCGGCCATTTGAAAAGAGCTATTTGTTTTTGACGAGATCGACATGGCCCAGACTGCGCGCGGGATCGATCCGGTCGCGCACCATTTGCTTGAGCACCCGGCTATCGGGAAAGCCGCCATCGCGCTTGCGCTCCCAGACCAGTTCATCGTCGAAGCGAATTTCAAAAATGCCGCCGGTGCCCGGCACCAGCGTCACCGAGGCGAGTTCGAGCGAGAAGGTGGAGAGCAATTCCTGCGCCATCCAGGCCGCGCGCAGCATCCAGTTGCATTGCGTGCAATAGGTAATGGCGATGGCGGGTTTGTCCCCCGCCGCAATGGCGGGCCTTGCTGCCGGCTCTTCGGTCATTTGCGCTTCTTCTTGGCCGCTTCGCCGGGATCGACCAGGCTTGCCAGAATTTCATCGACGAGATCGAGGTCCTGCCGCTTGCCGGCCGCCTGCTGCTGCAGATCGACGAGATAGGAGGTTGTGTAATAGAGCCGCCGCGCCAGCATGGTGGCGATATGCAGCGAAAATTCGGGATGCCCATCGAGGAAAGTCAGGGCATCGGGAATTTCATAGGCTTCCACCTCGGAAAGGGCCTTCACCGTTGCCGAATGCGGCATGTCGAGCAACACCGCCATCTCGCCGAAAATCGAGCCGGGCTCGTCCACATGGGTCACCTGGGTGCGCTCGCGGATGATCTCCACCTGCCCCTCGGCCAGCACATAGAGTTTCCCGAAGCGCTCGCCTTCGGGCAGGATGACCTGTCCCGGTTTGAAGCGCTGCTTTTTCAGATCCTTGCAATAGTCGAGAATGTCGGCCATGGCCCGCCCTCGTTCATCCGCCGCTCCCTAAACTAGAGGCTTTGCGGCGCAAAGCAATCACGCGCACGAGAGCGTTCTACAGCAACTTTTCGATATCGCCGGCAAGATCGGCCGGTTCCGTTGCCGGCGCGAAACGATTAAGGACCCTGCCGTCGCGGCCAATGAGGAACTTGGTAAAATTCCACTTGATGGCCTCGCTGCCGAGCACTCCCGGCGCACTTTCCTTGAGCCACTTATAGAGCGGATGCGCCTCCTCGCCATTGACCTCGATGCGCTCGAAAATCGGGAAGGTCACGCCATAATTGACCGCGCAGAATTCGGCGATCTCCTGGCTGGTTCCCGGCTCCTGACCGGCAAACTGGTTGCAGGGAAAACCGAGAACGACAAAGCCGCGATCCCGATATTGCCTATAGAGCGCTTCGAGCCCTCCATATTGCGGGGTCAGGCCGCATTGGCTCGCCACATTGACCACCAGCACCACCTTGCCGGAAAAATCCGCAAGGTTCTGGAGCTTGCCGCTGAGGAGCGGCAGGGTGAAATCGGCAAGTGTGGTCATAAAAAATCCGGGGGCACGAGGACGTTGCCCTCCATGTGCACCCGCAATGGCGGCGGTTCAATGGCAGCACGATGGAAGGTCTCCGCCGCGCCGCCATTTCAAAACCCCGGGCCTTAATTGCCGAACAGCAGGTCCATCAGCGTGCGTTGCGAATTCTCGTTCTGATAGACCGGTTGCTGGGGCTGCTGGCCCACGGCGCCGGGCGGCGCGAAGGGGCTGGTGGGTTGCACCTGCTGGCCCTGGAATTGCTGCTGGCCGCTGGCCGGCGCGCTCGGCACCCAGACCTGCTGGCCCGTGGCCGGATCGGTCACCAGCACCATGGGCATGCCGGTCTGCGGATCGATCGGCGCATTATTGAGGCCGGCATTGGGATCGGCCTGCAGGGGGAAGCCGGTGACGGGATCGATGGCCCGGCCCTGCGCGTCATATTGCTGGGGCTGGCCAAAGCCCTGTTCGACCGGCATTCCCGTCACCGGATCGGTCATCTGGCCGGTCTGGATCGGGGGATTGGCCGAGGTGCCGGCGCCGACCGGGGCGAGGTTGGGATTGGCAAGCCCGGTATTGGGGTCCACGGCCACGATCTGGCCGGTCGCCGGATCGGTCATGGTCTGCACCGGCTGGCCGGTGCCGCCATCCACATATTGAATCTGCGGCTGGCCGGTGGCCGGATCGATCAGGGCCTGTCCGGTCGTCGGGTCGATCAATTGCTGGGCGATGAGCTGGCCCTGATAGGACCCGCCCGGAATGGGAACCGGGGAGCGGCCGGCATGGGCCTTGGTCATGAACTCGGACCAGATGGCGGCCGGCACATTGCCGCCCGAGAGCGTGGTCTTTGTGTCATTGTCATTGCCCAGCCACACGCCGGTGACCATGGCGGAAGTATAGCCGACGAACAGCGCGTCGCGCGCGTTCTGGCTGGTGCCGGTCTTGCCGCCGAAATCCCAACCACCGAGATTGGCGCCCCTGCCGGTACCCACTTCCACTGCCGTCTTGAGCATATCGTTCATTTCGGCGAGCACATTGGGATCGACGACGCGGCCGGGGCCGGCATCGGAGGCCTCATACAGCACCGTGCCGTCCTTGGAGGTGATCTTGGTGATCACATTGGGGATGACACCCATGCCGCCATTGGCAAAGGGCGCATAGGCCGAGGTCAGTTCGAGCAGGTTCACTTCCTGCGTGCCCAGCGCGATGGACGGCACCGGGGTCATGGGCGAGGAAATGCCCATGCGGGTGGCCACATCGATCACCTTTTCCGGGGTCACGTCGATGGCAAGACGGCCGGCAATGGTATTGAGCGAATAGGCCAGGCCCTGGCGCAGGGTAACGGTCCCCGCATATTTGCCCGAGGCATTGCGCGGGCTCCAGCCCTTATATTCGAACTGGGCATCCTCGGCCAAAGTGTCGGGCGTATAGCCCTTTTCCATGGCCGCCATATAGACGAAGGGCTTGAAGGTCGAGCCGGGCTGGCGCTTGGCGGTCACGGCGCGGTTATATTGGCTGGCCTGATAATCGACGCCGCCGACCATGGCGCGCACGGTGCCGTTGACATCCATGGCGACCAGCGCGCCCTGGCTGAAGCCGCGCTTGGCGCCCTCATTGGCCACGGCCTCGCGCACGGCAAATTCGGCGTCCTTCTGCATCTTCCAGTCGATGGTGGTCTGCACCACCACGTCATCCTTGATCTCGCCGATATAGGCGGTCATCAGGCTTTCGACCCAGTCGGCCACATAGGATTCAGAACCGGCCACCACGGTGCGCACGGTCCCCTGGTCCGAAGAAATCTGGGCCGCATCGGCTTCCTGGCGGGTGATATAGCCTTCCTGCGCCATGGAATTGAGCACGAGACGCTGCCGCTCGATGGCGCGCTGCGGATTGGCCTTGGGATTATAGGCCGAGGGCGCGGGCAGAATGCCCACCAGCATGGCGGCCTGGCCGAGCGACAGATTGCGCGCCGAGACGCCGAAATAGGTCTGCGCGGCCGCTTCGATGCCGGTGGCGCCCGAACCGAAATAGACGCGGTTCATATAGAGTTCGAGAATTTCTTCCTTGGTGAAATTCTGCTCGAGCCAGATGGCCAGGATCGCTTCCTGCACCTTGCGGCCCAGGGTCTGGTCGGGCGTGAGGAAGAGGTTCTTTGCCACCTGCTGGGTCAAGGTCGAGGCGCCGCGCGTCACTTCGCGCGCCTGGACGGATTCGACGGCAACGGCGATGAGGCCGATGGGATCGACGCCGAAATGGCTCATGAAGCGCCGGTCTTCCGAGGCGATGAAGGCGGCCGGCACATATTGGGGCAATTCGCGAAAGGTGACGGCTTCGCCCCCGGTCTGGCCGCGATTGGAAATCAGGCTGCCATCGGCTGCCAGAATGCGGATATTGGGCGGACGATCGGGAATGGCCCAGCTATTGGATGAGGGGAGCTGGGCGCCGTAATAAACGATGACGCCGATGACGGCGAGGCCGCCCCAGAGACAGGCGACAAAGCCCCACCACAGCAGGCCCATGAGAAAACCGCCCGAGCGCGAGCGGCGCTTTTTCGGGCGCGCGGTTTCGGCCTTGCCGCGGCGCGGT
>DATMSG010000137.1:0-6808 GCA_035565515.1 Devosia sp. | reverse complement strand
CCAGTCTGGACAGGCCGCTCTTTGACGGCGGCCGGGAGATGTTCGCCTGTGGGTCCGGCACCGCAACGGACCTTCCGGGACGACTGGGCGCACAGGTCATCGTCGCCTCTATTCCTCCGGCCTCCGCACAAGGCTATCTGGCGTTGGGCACATTCGGGGGCGTGCAAACCGATGCCGCCGGCCAGACGCTTGCCCTTGTCGCCGACCTGCGTCTCTTCCCTGAGCCCGTCATGTTCATCGAGGAACCACCCGGCCAGGACACCATCCAGGATTTATCCGAACACCTCTTCGATCAGATCATTGGGCTGGCACTCGGGCACACCGAGATCGACGATGCGCCTGCCGGTGACGACTTCGTTGTCGCCATCCATCAGTTCACCAACCAGCTGGCGCGCCAGCAGCAAAACCGCTGCAGCTTTTCCGATGTCATAACCGCAGATGGCGTTGCCTGCGCCATCCGCCCGCTCCAGAAGGGCGGCACGTTGCATATCAGCAATTTTCTGTTCCTCGATCCCGAACCCGGCGTCCTGTTTCAGCGCTTCGCCTGGACCGTGGGCCCGCAATTCGAGATCATTGTCGATATGCATGCGACCCGTCCCGATATTGCCGACACGGTCAATCGCACCGGCATGCTGGCGCTCAGGGACGCCGTCGCGGCCTGGCCCGATCGCGAAGCGCTGGCCTGGCACCGCGAACAGTTCTTTGCCCGATTTGGCGCCCGGCACCGGCCATAACCTGCGGCCTATTGCGCCAGCAGATAGGTCGCCACCGCCGTCCGGTCTTCGTCCGTCCAGAACGCGGTCGAATCCTTGATCACCTCGCCCATCGATCCGCCGAGCACGTCAAATCCGGGGGTAAACCCGTCCTTGAGCGTCTGCGCCAGGCTTGCCACGTCATAGCCCTCTTCTTCGAGCGCCGCGCGCGTCAATGCAGGCGCCCGCCCGCCGGTGCCGCCCGGCGACCCGGTAAAAGCCCGGTCCCATTCGAGCGCACCGAGCATGTTGCGCGGGGTATGGCAGGCAACGCAATGAGCAGGCCCCATGGCGAGATATTTTCCGCGATTGTAAACCGCGTCCTTGCCTGCTTCCGGCTCGAACCGCCTTGGGGCAAAGAACAGGTTCTTCCACCCCGCCAGGATCAGCCGCACATTGAAGGGGAACGGCACCGAACTCTCCGCCGCCGGCGCGGGATCTGGCCTCGTCCGCATCAGTGCCGCATAAAGATCGACCACATCCTGATCGCTCATCAGCGCATAATTTTCATAGGGAAAGGCGGGGTAGAGATGCCCCTGCGGTCCCATGCCATTGCTGAGGGCGTCGGAAAACTGCTCGAGCGTCCAGGCGCCGATCCCGGCAAACCGGTCCGAGGTAATATTGGGCGGCACGAACGTGCCGAACGCCGTTTTGAGCCCCGCTCCGCCGCCCAGCTCGATCCCCCCGGCCGCCGCATCCGTGTGGCAGGCGACGCAGCCGGCAAGCCGCATGACATAGTCGCCGCGGCTGGCATCGCCCACCAGCGTCAGGTCCCGCTCCGGTCCCGTCACAGGCTTGAGGAAATAGACCGCCATTGCCGCACCGACCACCGCGACCGCGGCAAGACCCATCCAACGCTTTTTCATGACTGTTCCCCGGCTCGCCGGCGCGATCACACCAGAGCGGGAAAAAATCCGCAACGCTCCATCCGGTCAACTGCTTGCGAGGACGGCATCCACCTGTGCACGGGTCGGCGGCCGGCACCCCTTTTCGGCGCAATTGAGCCCCGCGACGACGGCGCCAAAGCGCAGCGTCGTCTTGAGCGCCGCCGCGTCGAGCAGGCCCAGTTTCCCCAATTTGAGCGCGCCGGTTTCGTTGAGCCAGGTGAGTATCCCCGCCATCAGACTATCGCCCGCCCCCACCGTGTCGCCGAAAACCGGCGGGGCATAAATCCCGGCCTGGGCGCTGGCGACATTGGAAAAGGCGCGCGAGCCATGCTCGCCAAGGGTCACCACCACCAGTTCGCAATTGGGCCGGTCGAGCAGGCGTTTGGCATGCTCCTCGATGCTCATCCCCGGCTCGAGCCATTCGTGATCTTCCTCGGAGAGCTTGATGATATGGGCCAGGTCGAGGAACGTTTCGAGGCGCCGGCGATAGCCAATCTCGTCATCGACCTTGCGCACATTGATGTCGAAGGAAATCGTCGCCCCGCGCCCGATGGCGGCCTTCACCACCGGCAGCCATTTTTCCGCATCCTCTTCCAGCATCGGGGCAAAGCCCCCGATCTGGTAAAGTTCGATCGATTGGGGGAGCGCGGCGAGCAGGCCCTCGCGCGTAAAGGCGCGGTCGGCGCCGCGCTCGAACACATAGCTTGCCTGCATCTTGGCATTGAAGGTGATCACCGCCTTGGTGGTCGGAGCGGACACGCGCTCCTTGAGCAGAACCGCGACCCCTGCCTCGGCCAGCGGCTTGAGCAGCAGATCGCCATATTCGTCCTGGCTGATCGGGCAGAGGAAACCGGTTTCATTGCCGAGCTTGGCCAGCGCCATGGCGCAATTGAAGGGCGACCCTCCCGGCAAAGCCAAACGCTCGGCCCCCGGCGCCGCCGATACCGGCACCAAATCCACCAGGCTCTCCCCACCGACGACGAACATGCGCTTCTCCAACTGGACCGTTGCGGCGTCATAGCATCCGCAGGGAAAAAGTCACCAGCAAGCTTGGTTATGGGCCGTCCGGCTCACCAGTATGGCGTTGACCTCAGATGTGGATGGTGTTCAATCGCAGCCCTGTCGCGCAAGACGGTCCGGTCAAGAGGCCGTCAGCGCGACACAGAAAAGGGAGAATCTCGCGGTGCAAGGGCTCGCCGTGCTCATCCGGGGCATCAGCGCCATTAATTGGCTTATCGGACAAATCCTGAGCTGGCTGGCGCTTGCCTGCGTGCTCATCTGCTTCACCGTCGTGGTGCAGCGCTATTTTTTCCACGTCTCGGTCCTCTGGATGCAGGACCTTTATGTCTGGATCGCGGGCGCCATGTTCACCGGCGTTGCGGGCTTCGCCCTGCTGCGCGATGACCATGTGCGGGTCGACATCTTCTATCGTCCCGCCTCCATCCGGAAAAAGGCCATGGCCGATCTCTTCGGCGTCGTCGCCTTCCTCCTGCCCTTCATGTATGTCGTCATCCACTATTGCTGGACGGCCGTGGCCCGCTCCTGGAGCTATGCGGAAGGCTCGGCCAATATCGGCGGCATGCCGGGTCTCTTCGTCCTCAAGAGCTTCATCATCGTCTTCGCCGTTCTGATCGGTCTTCAGGGCATCGCCATGGCGCTGCGGTCCATCCTCGTCCTTGCGGACAAGGAAGACCTCCTCCCGCCCGACCTCCGCTACAAACAAGACGACGCCAAGGAAGCGCACTGATGGATCCCATCCTTATCGGCGAGATCCTCGCCGCCCTCATGTTCGTGGGCGTCATCGGCGTCCTCATGCTCGGTTTCCCGGTGGCTTTTTCGCTCGCCGGCACCGCTCTTATTTTCGGTCTCGTGGGCTGGTGGCTCGGGGTCTATGACCCCTCCAATTTCGGCTCGCTCGCCGGCCGCTATATCGGCCTCATGACCAATGAGGTGCTCGTCGCCGTGCCGCTCTTTGTGTTCATGGGCGTCATGCTCGAACGCTCCGGCATTGCCGAGCAATTGCTCCTCACCATGGGCAAGCTCTTCGGCAATCTGCGCGGCGGACTCGGCCTTTCGGTCATTCTGGTGGGCGCGCTGCTGGCCGCCTCGACCGGCGTCGTCGGCGCCACCGTCGTCACCATGGGCCTGATCTCCCTGCCGGCCATGCTGCGCGCCGGCTACGATCCCAAGCTCGCTACGGGCGTCATCTGCGCCTCGGGCACGCTGGGACAGATCATTCCGCCCTCGACGGTCCTGATCTTCATGGGCGACATGCTGTCCGGCATCAATGCCCAGGTGCAGATGCAGAAAGGCAATTTCGCCCCCGAACCCGTTTCGGTCGGCGCCCTCTTTGCCGGGGCCATCATCCCGGGCCTGCTGCTCGTCGGCCTCTATGCCGCCTTCATGATCTTCAAAGCCGTCACCGATCCGAAATCGTGCCCGGCCACCCCGGTGCCGGAGGCGGAAAAGGCTGATCTCGCCCGCGAGGTGGTCACCGCCCTGATCCCGCCGCTCCTCCTGATCGTCGCCGTCCTCGGATCGATCCTTGGCGGCATCGCCACCCCCACCGAAGCGGCCTCGGTGGGCTCGGTCGGTGCCACCCTGCTGGCGCTGCTGCGCGGCAGGCTCAATTTCGGCATCCTGCGGCAGGTAGTCGTCTCCGCCGCCACCATCACCTCGATGGTCTTCATCATTCTCTTCGGTGCCGCAGTGTTCTCGGTGGTCTTCCGCATGATGGGCGGCGACAATCTGGTGCACGAATTCCTGACCTCCATGCCGGGCGGCGCGGTCGGCGCCATTATCATCGTCATGCTGGTCATGTTCCTGCTCGGCTTCATCCTCGACACTTTCGAGATCATCTTCATCGTCATCCCCATCACCGCGCCGGTACTGCTGGCGCTCGATGTGAACCCGATCTGGCTGGGCGTCATGGTCGGGGTGAATCTGCAAACCAGCTTCCTCACCCCGCCCTTCGGCTTCTCGCTCTTCTATCTGCGCGGCGTCGCCCCCTCCTGGGTCAGCACCGGCACGATCTACAAGGGCGTCCTGCCCTTCGTGCTCCTGCAGATCGCCGCGCTCTTCATCCTGTTCATGTTCCCCCAGCTCATCACCTGGCTGCCCGACATGCTCTACTAGCAACGCGGGATCGCTGCCGCCAAACAAAAAGCCCGGGCAAGTGCCCGGGCTTTTCTCTGACCGTTTGCCGCGGTCCTATTCGTATTTGATATATTTCTCGCGGGCCGCCAGATAGGGCATGTCGGTGCCCTCGGTGCGCTGGCGCAGGAGGTTGAAGGAGGTGACGAAACTTTCCGCCACTTCCTTGGTCAGGGCGTCGCCGCCCTCGCGGATTTCCGCAATCAGTTCCATGGACGCCTTGGCACCGGCCTCGAGGATTTCCTCGGGGAAGCGGCGAACCTGCACCCCATGCTCGGAAACGAGCGCATTGAGGGCGCGCGGATCGTTTGCATACATGTCCGAAGCGACATCGTCATAGGACGCCTGGGCACAGACCCTGACAATTTCCTGCAGGTCTTCCGGCAGAGCCTGATACTTGGCCTTGTCGACGACGATTTCAGTCGCCAGGCCCGGCTCGACGAAGCTGGGGAAATAGTAGTTCTTGGCGATCTGGTAAAAGCCGAGGGCGAGATCGTTGTAGGGACCGACGAATTCGGCCGCATCGAGCGTGCCCGATTGCAGCGCGGCAAAAATTTCGCCCGCGGCAAGATTGGTCACCGAGGCGCCGAGCTTGCCCCAGACCTGCCCGCCCAGGCCCGGCGTGCGGAAGCGCAGGCCCTGCAGATCGGCGACCCCGGTCAGCTCATTGCGGAACCAGCCGCCGGCCTGGGTGCCGGTATCGCCCGAGAGAAAACCCTGCAGACCGAACTGATCGTAGATCTTGTCCCACAATTCCTGGCCGCCGAGATAACGCACCCAGGCGGTCAGTTCGCGGCTGGTCATGCCGAAGGGCACGCCTGTGAAGAACGACAGGCCCTGGCTCTTGTTCTGCCAATAATAGGGCGTGCCATGGCTCATTTCGGCCGAGCCGTCGATCACCGCGTCGAGCGCCTGCAGACCCGGCACCATTTCGCCCGCGGCAAAGACCTGTACGGTCAGGCGGCCGCCCGAGGCCTTGGTGATGCGGTCGGCAAGGTTCTGGGCACCAACCCCGAGGCCCGGAAAATTCTTGGGCCAGGTGGTGACCATGCGCCAGGTGATCTTGTCCTGGGCAAGGGCAGGTGCGGCCAGTGTCGATGCCGCTGCGGCGCCGACCGTGGCCACGGTGGCCTGCCGGAAGAATTCACGTCTTTTCATACTTTCCTCCCAAAGAGGGCGCCTCTCCCACGCCCCGGCGACGGACCATCTTTGTGGCTGCGTCACGTCGCCTTAGAAAAGCAAGACGGGTCGGGGCTGTCCAGCATCTTGTTGCCGCCACGGCAAAAAGCGCATGCCCCCCAGAGAAGCTAGGGGCGCCGCGCCACGAGATCGATCTCGACCAAAGCGCCCACCGCCAGCGCCGTCACGCCCACCGTCGTCCGCGCCGGCAATTTTCCGGGCTCGAAAAAGCTCGGCCACAGCGCATTGAGCGCGGCATAGTCGCGCTCGAACGCGGTCAGATAAATCCGCGCCATGGTCACATCGGCAAGGGTCAGTCCAACCCCGGCCAGCACGATCTTGAGATTGTCCACCACGCGCCGCGTCTGCGCTTCGATCCCCTCCGGCAGCGGCGCCTCGGGCGCTGCCGGATCGGTCGGCATCTGCCCGGTCACGAAGACGAAGCCCCCCGCCTCCACCGCATGACTGAAGGGCGCGACCGGCCGCGGGCCGGAGGAAATCATGTGGTGGACAAGCTCGTTCATGTCATCGTTCCCTGATCGGTTCTGGCTCGGCCTAATAACGGTAGCCGTCCGCATCTTCTGCGAGATAGTCCTGCAACTTGCTCCACGGAATGCGCGCCGTGGGCGCTCCATAGGCATAGTAGGAGACTTCATAGGGCTGAAACTGCACGATCAGCGAATAGGGATCGGACAGGTCCCAGCGCTCGGGATCGATCACCGCGCCGGCGATATATTGGGTATCATCGAGCATCAGCTCGTCGCCATGCTCGGCCTTGAGTGCTTCCACGGTCAGATCGAGAAGCGCCGCCTTCCAGCGCTTGCCGGTAAAAATATC
>DATMSG010000136.1:0-3890 GCA_035565515.1 Devosia sp. | reverse complement strand
GTGGGTGGTTCCGAATTCGGGCTACCATATGAAGATCAAGCCGGCCGACCGGCTGGCCAATTTCCTCGACGATGGCGCCTATGACCTCGTACCGGTGGCCTCCGTCCCGGTCGATCCGCTCAAATTCCGCGACCAGAAACGCTATACCGACCGCCTCAAGGAAAACCGCGCCAAGACCGGTTTCGACGATAGCGTCATCGTCGCCACCGGCAAACTCTACAAGCGCGACATCACCGTCGCGGTGCAGGACTTTGACTTCATGGGCGGCTCGCTCGGCATGGCCGCCGGCCAGGGCATCATCACCGGGCTCGAAACCGCGGTCGAACGCAAGACGCCCTTCGTGCTCTTCGTTTCCTCGGGTGGCGCGCGCATGCAGGAAGGCGTGCTTTCGCTGATGCAGATGCCGCGCACCACCGTTGCCGTGCTGCGCCTGCGCGAAGCCGGGCTGCCTTTCTTTGTCGTCATCACCAATCCCACCACGGGCGGCGTCACCGCCTCCTATGCCATGCTGGGCGACGTCCACATCGCCGAACCGGGCGCCCTGATCGGCTTTGCCGGCCAGCGCGTCATCGAGCAGACGATCCGCGAAAAGCTGCCCAAGGGCTTTCAGCGCTCCGAATATCTCTATGAGCACGGCATGGTGGATATGGTGGTCCACCGCCACAACCTGCGCTCGACCATCGGCTCGCTCGCCAGCATTCTGACCCGCGCCCCGGCCAATGACGAGCTTTCGGGTTCGACCAGCAAGGCCATCGCGGCCCAATCGAGCCTGCGCGACGCAGCCGTGGCCGCGGAAGGGGACGACGACCTCGCTCCTCCGGCCGCGCATGCTGAATAAGGCCTTTACCCGCACTTAACGGCGTTCGCCTAACCTCGCAAAAAACAAGCGCGCCTGCCGGAGGGATTCGGACTGGCGCGCCTTTGCGAGGAAACAGATGCGCCGCTTCTCCCTGCCGATAGCCCGGAAACTGCCGCTCGCCCTGCTTGGCTCTGCCCTTCTGGTCAGCCTGGGGGTGGGCCTCGCCAGCTATCTCATCGGCTCGCAGGCGCTGCGCGCCTCGGCGGAAAACACGCTCTCCACACTCGCCTCCGAACGCGCGCGGCAGGTTTCGTCCTATATCCAGGGGGTCGAGGAGGACCTCGTCGCCACCTCGCGCTCGGCCGATACGCAACAGGCCTTGCGCGATTTCGCCGGCGCCTGGCTGCAGTTCAAGGTCGATCCGACAGCCGAACTGCGCAAACTCTATATCGACGACAATCCCGACAAGGCCAATCTTTCGGCCCTCGACACCCTGGGCACGACCGGGGCCTATGATGTCACCCATACCCGCTTTCAGCCGGGCTTCCGCAACAAGGTCGTGGCACGCGGCTATCGCGACTTCTACCTGATGGATTTGAAGGGTTTCGTCGTCTATTCGCTGCAGAAGGGCCAGGAATTCGGCACCAGCCTTGCCGAAGGCGCTCCGCTCGCCACCACCGGCCTCGGCCGCGTCTTTGCCCAGGCCCTGACGATCGAGAACGACAACGACCTGGCTTTTGCCGATTACGAGGCCTATGCGCCCGCCGCGGGCCTCCCCGCGAGCTTCTTTGCCAAACCCGTCTTCAACGCCCAGGGCCGCAAGATCGGCGTCGTCGCTTTCCAGCTGCCGTCCGAAGCGCTCGATGGCGTCGTCGGTGATCGCACCGGGCTGGGGGAAACCGGCGAAGTCATCGTCGTCGGCGCCAATGGCGTCTTGCGCTCGGATTCCATTTTTACGCCCGACAATGATGCGCTTGAAACCGGCTTTGCCGGCCCGGTGCTCGATGCAGCCATTGCCGGCAACCATACGATCGGTGAAACCACCGACTATCGCGCGACGCCCATGCTGGTCGCCGGTGCGCCCATCGCCACCCGAGGCGAGCCCTGGGCCGCCGTCGCCGTCATGGCGCAGGACGAAGTTCTGGCCCCCGTCGCCCAGATGCGCAATATGATGCTGGCCATCGGCGCGGGGCTTCTCGCCGTCGTCGCCATTCTCAGCCTGCTGTTTTCGCGCTCCATCACCAAGCCGATCACGCGCCTCACCGGCACGATGGAAACCGTCGCCGCCGGCGATTTCGACGCCGACGTGCCCGGCACGCAGCGCGGCGACGAACTCGGTGCCATGGCCCGGGCCGTCGAAGTGTTCCGCGAAAACGGCCGCAAGGTCAGCCAATTGACCGAGGCCGAAGCGGCGCAGGCCCTGCGCAATCAGGCCGAGCGCGCCGAAATGATGGTGACGCTGCAACGCGCCTTTGGCGATGTGGTGGAAGCGGCCGTTTCCGGCGATTTCACCCATCGCGTCGAAGCCAGATTCCCCGATGCCGAGCTCAACACGCTCGCCCGCTCGGTCAATCGCCTGGTCGAAACCGTCGACCGCGGCCTCTCGGAAACCGGCTCGGTGCTCTCGGCCCTTGCCGACACCGACCTCACCCATCGCGTCAATGGCGACTATCAGGGCGCCTTTGCCCGGCTCAAGGACGATACCAATGCGGTGGCCGAGCGCCTCGGCGACATTGTCGGCCAGTTGCGCGCCACCTCCGGCACGCTGAAGCGCGCCACCGGCGAAATCCTTTCGGGTGCGAACGATCTTTCCGAACGCACGACGCGCCAGGCCGCCACCATCGAAGAAACCTCGGCGACGATGGAGCAGCTTGCCTCCACCGTGCTCGACAATGCCGGCAAGGCGGAAGCGGCCAGCCAGAAGGCCCGTACGGTCTCCTTGGCCGCCGAAGAGGGCGGCGAGGTGATGAGTGAGGCGACCAGGGCCATGGACCGGATCACCGCCTCCTCGGCCAAAATCTCCAACATTATCGGTCTGATCGACGACATCGCCTTCCAGACCAATCTGCTGGCCCTCAACGCGTCGGTGGAAGCGGCCCGCGCCGGTGAGGCCGGCAAGGGCTTTGCGGTGGTCGCCGTCGAAGTGCGGCGCCTCGCTCAATCTGCTGCCAGCGCCTCGGCCGACGTCAAATTGCTGATCGAGCAATCGGCCAGCGAAGTGAAGGGCGGCACCCAGCTGGTGGGCGCTGCCGCCGGAAAACTCGCCGGCATGCTCGATGCCATCCGCGAAAATACCGCCGACCTCGAAGCCATCGCTCAGGGCAGCCGCAGCCAGGCGTCGGCCATTGGCGAGGTTACGGCCGCCGTCCGCCAGATGGACGAGATGACCCAGCACAATGCGGCGCTCGTCGAACAAACCAATGCCGCCATCGAACAGACCGAAGGCCAGGCCGTGCGCCTCGATGAGATCGTCGAACAGTTCACCGTCTCCTCAATGCCGGCACGCGAGGCCGAACCGGGCCGCGGCATCAGGGGAATGCAGGACAAGCTCAAATCGGTCGCGAGCACCTATCTGCGCCGCAGTAGCGGCAATGCCGCGCCCAAGCTTGAGGATTGGTCGGAGTTTTAGGCTGACATAGCGCCTGCCACCAAACCCACCGCCCCTAGACAATCACCCCCCTGCCCGGTTCTATCCCCGGCATGGATAGACCCGACCGATTCCCCGATGTCATGCTGCTGGCCGCCGGCCTCGGCACCCGCATGCGCCCGCTGACAGATAGCCTGCCCAAACCGCTCCTTCCGGTTGCCGGCACGCCCCTGATCGAGCGCGTCATCGGCAATGCGCGCGCCGAAGGGGCAAAGCGCTTTATCGCCAATGCCCATTATCGCGCCGATCAGGTGCTGGCCCATTTCGGCGGTCTTATAAAAGTCAGCCGCGAAGACGAGCTCTTGGGGACCGGGGGCGGCGTGAAACGGGCGCTGCCCATGCTCCATTCCGACCCCTTCTTCGTCATGAATACCGATGCCTTCTGGCCCGAAGGCAGCGACCAGCCGCTCAAGCGCATGATCGCCCGCCACACCGGCCCCGAAG
>DATMSG010000135.1:0-31393 GCA_035565515.1 Devosia sp. | reverse complement strand
ATCAAGCCAAAGACCCAACGACATATCTCACACGATCACCTCACAGGCGCACAACTACTTCATCCATCGATTGATAAATCAGAAGGACCTGCAATCGATTGCCAGTGCGGTTTCGTATATCGACAAGATAACGGAAGAATCCATTCCGACCCTTCCAACGGGTACATGTGTATTCAGCGGGATCGCCGGACAAATGCCGCTGAAACTGGCAATTCGCCCGTTGGACGACCAGCTCCAGCCAAAGAGCGCGACGGTGCGTTTTGGGGACATTGTGCCGTCGGTCTAACTGTTAGGCGGACCATCCAATCCGCCAAGGGTTGGTCAGGTGTACAGAGGATGAAGGCCTTTGTTCGATGGGTCGCAAGGGAGCACAGAAGGCTCCTTTGATCGCCTCCATGCGCGAGAGCATTGGTGCCGGTCCAAGGCGGCATACGCTCTTGGTCGCAGGTCCAGCGGCGACGACGCTTGGTCTGGTGGGGTCTTGGGGAGGGCGGGAATGCTCTTCCATAAGCGCGATGAAACGTCGGACGTTTCGATGGTGAGGACAAGGCTCAACGCCAAGGATGCACCACGGCCTGGGGGTTGCAACGGGGGGGCGCAGCGGTCCCCCTTGCCAAGATTGCGGTACTACACCGCACATCTTGCGATCTGCGGAAGCCGCTTATTCTGTCATAAGCTGAATCTTCCTGACCAAACATGCTATTAGAGGGAACAGCGCTAAAAGCAAGAATCGAACAATGGTAAGAAGTCCTGCTCAAAAACCCGAGGCTCGGACTGCGCCTGACGCTACCAGTGACGCACTGCTGCCAATCGCGTCGCATGATGAAATCATGACGCTTCTGCGCCCAAGTCTAGAGGCAGCACAAGGCGATGCAGAGCAGAGTAAAAAGCTGGCGTCCGTCTTTATCGCCTTGAGAAATCTGCAAGAACTCGCCGAATTCATCAAAAATGACAGCAGCTTAGAAACTTACGCGGCCTCTTTTCCTCGACGATACATCAGTAGACTAAGAAGCCGCATCACATCAGCATTTGAGGATTGCGTTACCTCCATCAACAGACTTGATGGGCACGCAGACAGCGAATTAATTCTTCGTCTTTCATCTATTTCTATGTATAATACAAGACTTTGTAACAATACATTAGACAATAGAATATTTATTATTAAGGAAGAGCAGAACCCATTTGTTGACCTTGACGCATTCGTCGAACGAATAGCGAAAGACGTGCGAGACGGAGTGGCCCGCTACGCCGATACTCCGCATTCTGCACGCGAGATTTTTCAGCGCATAGCCGACAAAGCGGGACTTTCGGAGCCCCTCTCTCCTACTTTGCCCAGCGAGCCGCCAAAGGGGCAACTCTATGCAAAACGCCTCAATCCAAGCGAAACGGCTCCGCAGTTTATTGAGCGCGTCTACGGAAATTGGCTGACAGGCGAATTCACACGGGCCGACCTTCGTAGGTTGGACAAGCAGGCAGAGATGGCCCTGCGGAACTGGGAGCGCACCAACGGGCGAGCTTCGATCAATCTGCCCACGCTCAAGGAGCGCAACGACGCTCTGACCGCCGATCCAACTGTACTTGCAGACCCGACGGTTAAGGAAATCCGGCGGCTGCAAAGTGCGGCTCATCGTCGAAAACACCAATAGAATATTCGTTTCGTGTTGACTTCCTGATGAGCGAAATCGATAGTGCGTTCTCAAGGCATGCCGCCTTGAGTGAGTTCTGCGATGAACGCCAATCTCGCCCTTCGGTGTACAGCTTCACAGCTTCCCACCATCACGCACCTAACACTTACTGAAATCCGCCAACTCATTGAGTTCGGCGTCTTCCCACCCGCCAAATGCCACCCCGCTTATGGCCCGTCGTGGAACGCCACAAAGGTAAACGCATGGGCGTGGGGCCTTCGGAACGTTCCTAGGCTGGCTGCTCAGGTAGAATTCGTCCTAGGCTACCGCCGCGACGATTGGGCCAAGAGCCCGGATGGCGGGGAGTGACCGCCATGCACATCAAGACGGCCAAAAGCCTCGTGGAAGGCACGGCCAGCGCCCTCGCCTTCCATTATTTCGGCTTCACCCCCTTGAACTGGAGTTTTTTGCTCTATTTCACTGTCCAACTCGTCAAAGCGAGCAAGGAACTGGAGGCTGAAAAGTGAACAAAATCACTGGCCTTCAGGGCCAAAACACAGCGCAGGAAAGCGCCCCTGACACTTTCGATGTTAGCCCGTATCGGGACGACATTGCCGGGTTGGGCCTTACACCCGAACAGGAAACCGAATTCCTGACCACCTTGTGGTCCATCCTCCAAACCTTCGTGCATCTTGGCATCGACATCGGCTTTGCCGATCCTTGTGGGCAACTTCTGGACCAGTTCCAGAAATCCGCCTCCGGCGATTCCGCAGGTGTAGAATCTTCTCTGGTCACCACGGAGACACACCCAGCCGAAGCAGAAGAGAGGTAGCCGATGCCAATACAGGACTTAAAACCAGCGATCATTTATTGCCGCGTCAGCGATGGTAAAGGCGGGCGGCGTGGCGATGGTCTACGCTCGCAGGAAACAACCTGTCGCGAGTTCGCCCGTTACGCTGCGTATGATGTCCATGCTGTGTTCAAGGACGACATCACGGGCAAGGCAACGGATCGTCCAGCCATGTCAGAGATGATTTCATTCCTGAAAAAGAACCGGAAGGCTGGCTATACGGTCATCATCGATTCAATCGACCGATTTGCCCGTGACGTGCGCGGCCATTGGGATTTGCGCGACCTGCTGCGCGAAGCGGGCGGAATGCTCGTCAGCCCCAAAATGGAATTCAAGGATGATGCTGACTCCCAGATGGTCGAGAACATCCATGCAACCTTCGCCCAGCATTTCCGTCAGAAGAACGCCGAACAAACCTTGCGACGGATGCAGGCGCGTATCCTCGGAGGCTTCTGGGTCTTTCAGGCACCGACAGGTTACAAGTATCAGACTGTTGTGGGCCGGGGCCGCATGCTGGTGCCGGATGAGCCACTGGCCTCCGTCGTCCGTGAGGCTCTGGAAAGCTATGCGTCGGGCGTCCTTGAAACGCAGGCCGATGTCATGCGCTGGCTTCAGGACAATCCCCTCTTCCCCAAAGACAGTCGCGGCATTGTACGCCATCAGCGTGTATCGCAACTATTGCGGCAGGTGGCCTATGCCGGAATGGTCGAGGCTCCAAACTGGGACATCGCGCCCCGTGAAGGCCAGCACCAGCCGCTCATCAGCCTTGAAACGTTCAGACGCATTCAAGACCGCCTAAACGGTGCCTCCTATGCGCCGCGCCAGACAAACCGCAATGAGGATTTCCCGTTGCGGGGCTATGCCTTCTGCACCTGCGGAACGCCCCTGACCGCCTGCTGGTCGAAAAGCCGCACAGGCACCTATCACGGATATTACCTTTGCCCGAACAAAGCAGGTGGCTGTCCGAACTACGGCAAGTCGATCCGCAAAGCACAGATCGAGGGCGACTTTGAAACCTTCCTGAGATCGCTCACGCCGAACGAAACCATGTTTCGCGTCGTGACCCGCATGTTCCAGGACCTGTGGGATCGCCGCATGTCCTCGCTGGAGGGGCAGACAAAGGCCCTGTCTGCGGAGCTTGCCAAGATAGAGCGGCAAGTATCGCAACTGCTGGAACGCATTCTGGACGCTACCATTCCCAGCGTGATCAGCGCCTATGAAAACCGTGTTGCGGCGCTCGAACAGGAGAAGTTGCTGGTGCAGGAAAAGCTTGCCAGTGGCAGCCAGCCTAAGGCCAGCTACGATAAAACACTTAGAACCGCCATGGCGTTTCTATCAAACCCTTGGAATCTTTGGAATTCTGGCCGCCTTGAGGACCGCCGCACAGTGCTGCGGCTGGCTGTCCTGAGCCGTGTCGAATACAGCCGGAATGAGGGACTTAGAACCCCAAATCTGGCCTTACCTTTCAAGGTCTTAGCTCAATTTTCCGGTGAGAAAAAGCAAATGGCGCGCCCGAAGAGATTCGAACTCCTGACCCCCAGATTCGTAGTCTGGTGCTCTATCCAGCTGAGCTACGGGCGCGCATACCGCTGAAACGCGGTGGGCATTCGGCTAAGAGCGGGTCGCTCTTGCGAAGCGAGGCAACCCATATAGCGGTGTTCCGCGCATTGCAAGCGTGTGACAAAAGCTTTTTGCGTTTGCGTTCAAAGGCTGTGAATATCTTTTGGCAGGGTCAGGGTGAACCGTGTGCCCGGTTCGTCCATATCGACATGGCGCAAAGTCCCGCCATTGGCCTCGGTCAATTCGCGGGCAATGGCGAGCCCCAGCCCCGTGCCTCCGGCGCGGGCGGATCCCTCGAAGGCGACAAAGAGATTGTCCCGCGCGCGCGGCGGCAGGCCCGGACCATTATCCGTGACGTTGAGGATCACGGTGGCGCCCTCTGCCTCGGCAGTTGCCTCGATGCGATGCTCGCCCGGCTTCTGGCTGGCCTCCAGCGCCTCGCGCGCATTTTTGAGGAGATTAACCAAAACCCGCGTCATCTGTCCCGCATCGACGAAGACGAAGAGATCGTCGGGCACAGAGCTCGAAAAGGCGATGGTCGGATGACCGACAAGACGGGCCTCGAAGGCAGCGTCTTCGACCAGGGCCTTCAAACCGACCGCTGCCGGCTGCGGCACGCTGGCGGCCTCGCGGCCATAGTCGAGCACCGATTGGGCAAAGCCGATGGCCCGGTCGAGCGTCGTCACGAGGCGTGGCGCCAGGCGCTGCACTTTGGGATCATCGAGCGTTGCCACCTGGTCGGAGAGCAGTTGGGCCGAGGTCAGCGTATTGCGCAGGTCGTGATTGATCTTGGCGACGGCAAGCCCGAGATCGGCCAGGTGCCGCTGCTGGCGCAGCATGGCAAAGAGCTCGCTCTCCATGGCCGAAAGCTCGCGCTCGAGCGTACCGATTTCGTCGGCGCGCTGCGTGGGGGCCAGAATCAGCGTGGCGTTCTCCGGTGCCTTGCGGAAACTGAGAATATTGGTGGTCAGCCTTTGCACCGGCAGGATGAAAAGCCGGCTCACCAGCATATAGAGTGCAAAAGCGGTAACCGCGGCGATGCCGAGCGAGACCAGCACGATATTGCGCGAATAGTCGATCATGTCGCTGCGCAAGGGGCGCTCGGGCATGAGAATCTCAATGAGGCTCTCGTCGAGATCGCCTTCGCCCACAATGCGCAGGGTTCGCCCCGGCCCGGCGAAAAGCGTGTCGAGCGCACCCACGATCAGGCTCGGCAGATCGCGCTGGCGCATGTCGGCGGTGACGACGCGTTCCGGCGTCACCGGATCGGCAAGCTCGATGAGCTGGCTCTGGCCGGCGCGGCGATAGACGATGGCATTGGCCCCGGCCGAGGTCAGCAGGCGATCGGTCAGGTTGCGCGGCAAAGCCATGACATCGGGCACCGCGTCGAGCACGCGCGCCGCCACAATACCCACGCGCAGCCGGTCATCGAGCCAGGAAGCGCGAAACGTGGCGAGCGAGGGCAGATAGACGATGATTTCGACAAGCAGAATCACCGCGATGATGGCGGCGATCAGCTTGTTCGAAAGGCCGGAAAACCGGCTCGGTGTGGCATTGGATTCGTCTGTCATCGCGACTCGATCATAGGAGATGACAGGGCCAGGCGTCAGCCCCCGGGCCTAAAACCCCAACCGGCGCCGCAACGTCCCGCCACCCTGCCCCTTGGTCGATACGTTTCTGGCGGCCAGATAGTTCTCTCCAAGGCGTGAAAAAACCTCAAAAAGACTGGGGCGCGGCAAGGGCAAGTCGGCAAGATCGGCGAGCCCCACCCTGCCGCCCATGGCCAAAGCCAGGGTTCCCGCCAGGTCCGCCGCCAGCGGACTGACGATCGTTGCGCGTCGAATATGTCCCTTGCCATCAACCGTTACTTTGACGAGGCCACGATCACTCCCCATGGCGGCGGCGCGATCGTTCTCGGCCATGTTTTCTCGCAGGATCATATCACCGGCGCTGGCCTTGCCGCCGCCGGGTTCAAGCGGCCCGATCTGGGCAATGGCAGGTTCGGTTTCAACGAGCCGCGGCACAGGAAACGCCGCATTCGCCCGCCGCCGCCCGAGCAAAGCATCGACCACGGCGCGGCCATGCGCTCGCGCCGCGCTCCAATCTTCCTGGCCGGCAGCGATGCCCACCGGACGGATGGTTCGGGACGCGATGGCGCCCGGTTTCAACCGTGCCTTGGCGATGTCGAGTTCATCGAGATCGACTTTTCGTCCGGCCGATACCATCACATGTGAGGCATCGAGCGTCTCGCGCGCACTGCCCTCGACTTCAATCTCAATGCCAATGCCCTGCGAGCGTCGCTTGATGGCGGCAACCCGCGCCGCGGACCGCACCGATATGCCTTCATCGTCAAATGCCGCGAGCAGAAGCGCAACCGCCTCGGGATCGAAGTGGGGCAACAAGGGACCATGCGGAACGAGCGTGACGGCCGCGCCGAGGCGGCGCTGCAATTGCGCCTGCTCGAATGCGGCGGCATCCGAGCCGATAATGACGAGATGGGTCAACTTACGCTGGTTTTCGAGGATCGAATCCAGGTCAAAGGCGTCGATGTCACCAAGGCCGGGAATATCGGGCATGGCGGGCACGCCACCGGTGGCGATGATGATCTTGCCCGGCTTGAGCGTAATATCCCCCACCAGTACCGACCGCGCATCGGCAAAACGGACGGCGCCCCGCATCACGGTAACGCCCTGCGCCGTCAATATTTCGGGTGATGTCGCCCGGATTCGATTCTCGACCAGCCGGCTCGCCCGCTCGCTCACCTGCTTGGCGGAAAGCTTGAACTCCGAAGCCCCCACGCCCAGTTCGGCGGCGCGACGCATGTCTTGCGCGCGCTTGGCGCTTTGCACCAGCGAAGCCGTGCGCAGGGCACGCTGGGCGGAATCGCCCGGCTCGGGCCGGTCGCGATCCGCCAGGACGACGCTGGCGCCGAGGCGTTGCGCATAAAGGGCCAGATCGACACCGAGCGTCCCGGCACCGATTATGCAAAGGTCAGGAGAAGTGGACACGAGCCAGATTCCGCCGCGGGCTAACAATGGTCCACTTATGCGGGCATATAGAGAGCCTGACAACAGGCTGGAAAGCACAAGCTTGCGGCCCATCGCGCGTTGACTTGCCCTATGCTTTTCCCTATAGACGCCACGAACAAAGCTGGCGCGCCCTGCCCGTCGGCCGGACAAGTTTATGCGCATATGCGCCAGATATAGAGGAACCGTGCGCCAGCGCGGTTGAAAGTCATGAAGCGTACTTATCAGCCCAGCAAGCTCGTGCGTGCTCGCCGTCACGGTTTCCGCGCCCGTATGGCTACCAAGGACGGCCGCGCGATTCTGAACCGTCGTCGTCGCGACGGCCGCAAGAAGCTCTCGGCCTAAGGCTGTTGGCCGGATGACGGCCGACGCGCAAAAGGTCGCGACATTGCGCCGTCTCCGGCGGCGCTCGCAGTTTTTGAGGGCAGCCCGGGGCAATCGCGCCGGGCGCTCTGCGTTTGGGCTGCAGGTTATTGTGGCCGAAGACGAATTGCCCGGCGTGGGCTTCACCGTCACCAAGAAGGTGGGCAATTCGCCGGAGCGCAACCGCATGAAACGCCGCCTGCGCGCAGCTGCGGCAGCGTGTGCCGGTGACTTTCGGCCCGGCCACGACTATGTGCTGTTGGCGAGGCGCGAGGCCCTGAGCCGGCCCTTTGCCAAAATGATCAACGACCTCAGAGGTCTCATCTCCCGCGTGCACGACGCTGACGCGGGCGACAATCGGACAGGGCCCGGGCGCGGCCAACGGAACTCGACACCATGAATTCTGACAATCGCAATGTGATTCTCGCCGTCGTACTGAGCATGCTCGTGCTGTTCGGCTGGCAGTTCTTCGTTGCCGGACCGCAGATGGAACGCCAGCAGCGGCAAAACGAAATTATTGCCCAGCAGCAGGCCGAACAGGCTGCTCTCGCTGTGCCCGCCACCAACGCGGACGGCACGCAGGCGGCAGCGGCCGACCAGCCGCTGTCCTCGCAGACCTTTGCCGATCGCCAGAGCGCCATCGCCGCTTCGAACCGCATTGCAATCGACACCGAAGACCTCGCCGGCTCGATCAACCTGACCGGCGCCCGCATCGACGATCTGCGGCTTGAAAAATATCGCGAAACCGTCGATCCCGAATCCCCGATCATCACGCTTTTGAGCCCCTCGGGCGCGCCGGGCGGCTACTATGTGGAACACGGCTGGGCTCCGGCCGCCGGCGCCAGCGTCACCCTGCCCGACGCCAACACGGTCTGGACCGTCGAAGGCGACGCCACGACGCTAACCGCCGCTACGCCGGTGACGCTGCGCTATGACAATGGCCAGGGCCTGATCTTCCGCCGCACTATCGCGCTCGATGAGCACTATCTCTTCACCATCACCCAGACGGTGGAAAATACCGGTTCGGGCGATGTGGCCCTCTTCCCCTATGCCCGCGTCGTTCGCCAGGGCACCCCGCCGGTACAGAACTTCTTCATCCAGCACGAAGGCCCGATCGGCGTTCTCGGCTCGAACAATTATGTCGCGCGCAAGTACCACGATCTCCAGAACGATCGTCAGGTCGATTTCCCCTCGACCAGCGGCTGGCTCGGCATTGCCGACAAATATTGGGCGACCGCAGTGCTGCCCAAGCCCGATGCCGGCATCAATGCGCGCTTCGCCTATTCGAGCCAGGGCTCGACGCCGATCTACCAGACCAACTATGTCGAAACCCAGCCGGTCGTCGTGCCCGCCGGCGGCACTGCGACGAGCGAAAGCTATGTCTTTGCCGGCGCCAAGGAAGACAATGTCATCAGCGCCTATCAGACCGAGTACGGTTTCGATCGCCTCGAACTGCTGATCGACTGGGGCTGGTTCCACTTCCTCACCAAGCCGATGCACTGGCTGCTGGTGACGCTCTATGGTCTCTTGGGCAATTTCGGCCTTGCGGTTCTCGCCGTGACCGTCATCGTCAAGGCGATCTTCTTCCCGCTTGCCAACCGTTCCTACGCGTCCATGGCCGCCATGCGCCGCGTACAGCCGGAAATGAAGTCGATCCAGGAGCGCCTCAAGGACGATCGTCCGGCCCAGCAGCAGGCCATGATGGAGCTCTACAAGAAGGAAAAGATCAATCCGCTCTCGGGTTGCTGGCCGATCCTCATTCAGATCCCGGTCTTCTTCGCGCTCTATACGGTTATCTTCATCTCCATCGAGATGCGCCACGCCCCGTTCTTCGGCTGGATTCAGGATCTTGCCGCGCCAGATCCGACGAACATCTTCACCCTGTTCGGCCTGATCCCGTGGAATCCGATGGCCCTGCCCATCATTGGTTCGTTCCTGCATCTGGGCATCTGGCCGGTGATCATGGGCATCACGATGTGGGTGCAGATGAAGCTCAATCCGCCGCCGCCGGATCCGACCCAGGCGATGATCTTCAACTGGATGCCGATCATCTTCACCTTCATGCTCGGCGCTTTCCCCGCCGGTCTCGTGATCTACTGGGCCTGGAACAATACGCTGTCGGTGACCCAGCAGTGGTTCATCATGAAGCGCCACGGGGCCGAGGTGAACCTCTTCGGCAATATTGTCGACAGCTTCCGCAAGAAGCCCAAGCCGGCAGAAGATTCAAAGAGCTAACGACATTCCCGCACATTCGGGGCCCGCTGGAAAACCCGGCGGGCCCCAGTCTTTGGGGCCGAGGACCGCATGACAGAAATCAATTATCCCACCGACCTCATCGAACGCGGACGCCTGATGTTCGCGCGGCCGATTCTCTTTACCAAGGGTTGCGTCAGCCTCGCCGATCTGCCGCCCATGGATCGCGTCGAAATCGCCTTTGCCGGCCGCTCCAATGTCGGAAAATCAAGCCTGATCAATGCGCTATGCGGCACGTCCAACCTGGCGCGCACGTCCAACACGCCGGGCCGCACGCAGGAGCTCAATATCTTCGAGAGCCAGAGCGAAAACCTGCGCATCGTCGACATGCCCGGCTATGGCTATGCCAAGGCGCCGGAACCCAAGGTGAAAGCCTGGACCAAGCTGGTCCATCAATACCTGGTGGGTCGCGCCACCCTGCGCCGCGTCTATGTTCTCATCGACAGCCGCCACGGCCCCAAGGACAATGATCTCAGCGTCATGAACGAACTGGACCATGCGGCCGTAAGCTATCAGGTGGTCCTGACCAAGGCCGACAAGCCCAATTCCGAAGATGTCGAAAAGGCGCTGGCGGCGACGCGCTGGACCATTGCCAAACGGCCCGCCGCCCACCCCCACGTCCTTCTCACCTCGAGTGAAAAGGGCACGGGTATCAAGGACTTGCGGACCGAAATCGCCATGCTGCTCGCCAGCAGCGGGGCCTGAAAACACTAGGTGTTTGCGCGAAAGAACTTGCCGATATAGCCCGCCATTCGAGCGCTGTCGGAGCTTTGCGCAAAGGAGGCAACGCCCTGCTCGACGACCTCATCCGGCGCCCGGCCGCGGCGGAGTTCGACCAGGGCAAGGGCATAGTCGTCGAGAAATTCGGGGTGCGGCTGAAAGCTTAAAGCCTTGCCGGACTTATAGAAAAGTCCGGCATTGGGGGTAAAATCGGAGGCGAGGATCACCTCGGCTTCGGCGGGCGGCACGAGCACCTGGTCCTGATGCGAACAGGCGACGGACAAGGTTTTGGGCGCCTCGGCCATGAAATCGGGGCGAGCCGTGACGCGATAGGTATGGCGGCCGAGACCCCAGCCTTTCGGGGATTTTTTGACTTCTCCGCCGAGCGCATCGGCCATGATCTGGTGGCCGAAACAGACCCCGAGCATGGGCGTTTTCGCCGCATAGGCGCGGCGGATGAAGCTGCGCAGCGGCGGCAGCCAGGCGTGATCCTCGTAGACCCCGGCCGGCGAACCCGTGATAACAATACCCTCGATAAAGGCGGGATCGGGTAGCAGACTGTTACCCTCGACGTTCACCACCTCGTAGCTGAAGCCATTTTCGGTGCCGTCGAACATGCGTTCGAACATTGCATGATAGGGACCGAAATTGTCGCGAAGCGGTTCGGGGACTTCCCCGGTCTGGATGATGGTGAGGCGCATGTGGATTTCGGCGTTCGGAAGGGTGGCCCCACCTAGCGAGGTTCGGCGCTAGAGATCAAGACCGCATCGCCTCAAGCCAGCCATGCCGGTGTCAGGCAGCGATGAATTTGAGCGAGACGCCATTGATGCAATAGCGCAACCCGGTCGGGGGCGGACCATCGTTGAAGACATGCCCCTGATGGCCGCCGCAATTGCTGCAATGGACCTCGGTGCGGACCATGCCGAAACTATTGTCCTCGGTCGAGCCGATGGCGCCGGGAACGAAATCCCAAAAGCTCGGCCAGCCGGTGCCGCTGTCGAATTTCTTGGCGGAGTCAAAAAGCAGCTGATCGCAGCCGGCGCAATGAAAGGTCCCGGCCCGATGTTCGTCATTGAGCGGCGAGGTGAAAGCGCGCTCGGTGCCTTCGTGGCGCAGCACATTATAGGCGGCCGGGTCGAGCCTCTGCTTCCATTCCTCGTCACTGAGCTTGAACGGAAAATCGCCTTCGCTGGCGACCGGCGCATTGCCGCTGCGCCAGAGCGAAAAGGCCGAAAGCGCGGCCATGGCCGTGCCACCCAAAAGAACTGCGCGCCGGGTTATCCGCATCTGTTTTCTCCTGCCCCGCCCGCCATTATAGACCAGACCACGCCGGCCCGGCGTCAACAAATAGAGAGGCCCCGCCCGGAGGAAGCGGAGCCTCGGCCCTCATTGGGTAAAAGACCGAAAAGGCTACATCTTGGGCGTCAGAACCTTATCGATGACATGGATGACGCCATTGGACTGGATGACATCGGCAATGGTGACATTGGCGGTCGTGCCATTTTCATCGGTCACGGTAACCTTGCCGTCAGCCGCCTTGAGGGTCAGCTTGCAGCCCCCAACGGTATCGACGACATGTTCGCCGCCATCGGCCTCCACCATGCCGACAATGTCGGTCGACAGCGCCTTGGCCGGGATGACGTGACAGGTGAGAATCTTGGTCAGCATGTCCTTGTTTTCCGGCTTGAGCAGGGTTTCGACGGTGCCGGCCGGGAGCGCCGCGAATGCCTCATTGGTCGGGGCAAGAACAGTGAAGGGGCCCGGGCCCGAGAGGGTATCGACAAGGCCGGCTGCCTTGACCGCTGCGACCAGCGTCGTGTGATCGGCCGAATTGACGGCGTTCTCGACAATGTTCTTGTCGGCAAACATGGCTGCGCCGCCCACCGTGGGATTGTCCTGGGCGGAAGCGGCGCCGCTGAGGGCACCGAAGGACAGAATGGCGGCTATGGACATGGCGCGCAGGGAAATGGTCATGGGAGTTCCTTCCTGTTTAGTCTTGCCCGGTCATTTGCGGGTCACAGGGAGTTACGGACGGAGCGCGGGACGAGTTTCAGGATTTTGGGCGGTATATTTTTTGCAGGTGCTGAAACTGTTTGGCGGCGATTTCGTATGCGCGAATAGCGGGACGGCCGACGCCTCCCCTTGGTGGGGAGGAGGAGAGCGGGTTTCTATTTCGGTAAATCTAAATCCTGGTGACCGCGCCCTGTGCCACGATCGGGCCGGTGGGAATGCCGGCGGGGGCGCCGCCCTTGGGTTCGAGGGTGATGGCAAGGACGGAGCCTTCGCCCCAGCCGGCGCGAACGGCGGCGGACAGTTCGACCGTGCTGCGGGCATTGATCGGGACAACGCCCATGGAGATGGGCGCGCCGCCGCCCTGGATGGCCCAAAGCTCGTAGTCGTTATTGGGGAGCGCTTCGCCCGATAGGGCGGTCAGCCGCACTGCGCCCGAGCCGTCATATAGCGCGAGGAATTGTACATCGCTGCCCTCGGCCCTGAGCGCGGCCACCAGTTGAGTGGCGAGGGCGGAGGAATCCGGGCGCGGTTGCAGGACGGAAAAGCCGACCGCGACGGCGGCAACGGCGAGAGCCCCTGCGGCAAGCGAACGCCAAAGCGCCAGACTATCCCACCAGGACACGGGCTTTTGCGACCCGAAGAGCCGGGCTTCGATTTTTGCAAGGAGGTGGGCAGGCGGGGCGACCGGCTCGAACTCTTCGTCGAGCCCGGAAAAATGACTGACCCAGAAATCATGTTCGCGCTGCAGCAGCGGATCCCCGGCAATCCGCCGGCCCACCGCCTCATGCGCAGCCGCATCGAGCAGGCCAAGGACATATTCCGCGATTACGGCGCGGCCATCGTCCCCTTGGTGACTATCGCTCTTGCTCATGAGGTCAGGCACTCTTTCAACTTGGCAAGGCTACGCCGCAGCCAGGTCCGCATCGTATTGAGCGGCACGGCATGGCGCTGGGCCAGTTCTTCATAGCTGAACCCATCGAGATAGGCGCCGCGCACCGCCTCGGCGCGATCGGGCTCGAGCGTGCCCAGACAATGCGCGATGCGCGCACTGTCTTCGGCCTGCTCCAGCTGCCGTTCGGGACTGGGGCTGAGATCGGCGATGTCGAGGGCGGTATCGATGTCTTCGCTCGCCGGTCTTTTGACCCGCACCCTGTCGAGGGCATGATTGCGGGCCACCGCGACAAGCCAGCTGATCGGGCTATGCTGACCGGCCGCATAGCGGTCGGCCTTTTGCCAGATCTTGACGTAGATTTCCTGGATCGCTTCCTCGGTTTCAGCTCTGTCCTTCAAGATACGGAGGGCGACCCCGAAAAGTTTCGCGCTGGTGCGCTGGTAGAGCTGGCGGAACGCGGCGCGGTCGCGCAGGGCGCAACGGGCGATGAGGTCCGCAATGGCGCTGACATCGGCTGGCCTTGACATGTGTCCGGATATGCCTCCCGGCCCCTCTGCGCCCCAGAGTTGAACGCGCCCATCGTTCTTGCAACGCAAATCGGGGAGAAATGGATCAATGGCCATGATTTTATCGTTCAGAATGATTTAAACCCGCGCCAAAATGGACTAGACCCTTGGCCCGTCCGCAGGTCTTCTTGAGGAAACCACCACGCCCATGTCTGACCAAGATACGACGAACGACCGCTTCAGCCACGATGCCGGCATTCTCGCCCAGGCCCTGCCCTATATGCAGCGCTATGAAGGCAAGACGGTCGTGGTGAAATATGGTGGCCATGCCATGGGCGACCTGAAACTCGGCCAGGCCTTTGCCCGCGATATTGCGCTGCTCAAGCAGTCCAAGGTCAATCCCATCGTCGTTCACGGCGGCGGGCCGCAGATTGCCTCGATGCTGAAAAATCTGGGCATCGAATCCAAGTTCGAAGGCGGGCTTCGCGTTACCGATGCGCGGACCATGGAAGTGGTCGAAATGGTTCTGGCCGGCTCGATCAACAAGGAAATCGTCGCCCTGATCAATGCCGAAGGCGAATGGGCCATCGGCCTTTGCGGCAAGGACGGCAATATGGTTTTCGCCCGCAAGGCGGAAAAGAAGGTGAAGGATCCCGGCTCCAATATCGAGCGCGTGCTCGATCTCGGATTTGTCGGCGAGCCGGTCGAGGTCGACCGCACCCTGCTCGATCTGCTTGCCCGCTCGGAAATGATTCCGGTCATCGCCCCGGTCGCCCCGGGCCGCGACGGCAATACCTACAATATCAATGCCGACACCTTTGCCGGCGCCATTGCCGGCTCGCTCGGCGCCAAGCGCCTCCTGTTCCTGACCGACGTTCCCGGCGTTCTCGACCGCAATGGCAAGCTCATTCCAGAACTGAGCGTGGCCGATGCCAAGGCCCTGATTGCCGACGGCACGATCTCGGGCGGCATGATTCCGAAAGTGGAAACCTGCCTGGAAGCGCTCGACAATGGCGTCGAAGGCGTCGTCATCCTCAATGGCAAGATGCCCCATGTCGTCCTGGTGGAACTCTTCACCGAATTCGGCGCCGGCACGCTGATCGTCCGCTGACCGGGGCCGCCCGACTGACAGTTTGAAGGCCGGAACCCGTTCCTCGCGCGCGGTGTTTCGGCCTTTTGTATTCCGACCAGTGAGGCGTCTTGGGCTCCGAATTTTTCATTTTTGCGCTGGTGGGCTTTTTGGCCCAGATCGTGGATGGCGCGCTGGGCATGGCCTATGGCGTCGTCAGCTCGACCATGCTGCTCTCCTTCGGCGTGCCGCCGGCGGCCGCTTCGGCCAGCGTTCACGCTGCCGAAATGTTCACCACCGCCGCCTCGGCCACCAGCCATGTGCGCAACCACAATGTGAACTGGCGCCTGTTCTGGCGGCTGGCACCGGCCGGCATCGTCGGCGGGGTGCTGGGCACCTATGTGCTGACGGCCGTGGACGGGGCCATGCTCCGCCCCTTCGTCACCATCTATCTCGGGCTTTTGGGCGTCTACATCCTTTATCGGGCAGTGAGGGCCCGCGGGCCCTATCACGAGCCCAAGACCAAGATCGTCGTGCCGCTCGGGGTTGCCGGCGGCTTTGTCGATGCGGCGGGCGGGGGTGGCTGGGGCCCCATCGTGACCTCGAGCCTGATCGGCTCGGGCGGGGCGCCGCGCTATGTGGTGGGCACGGTCAATACGGTCGAATTTTTCGTCACGACGGCGGTTTCGGTGGCTTTTATCACCGCCCTTTTGACCGGGCACTGGGCCGATGCCGAAAGTATCGACCAGCATTTGTGGTCGGTGGCCGGGCTGGTCGCCGGCGGCATTCTGGCCGCGCCGCTGGCCGGTTTCGTGGTGCGGGTCTTGCCGGCCAGACGGCTGATGCTGCTGGTGGGCATGCTGATCGTGACGCTGGCCGCCTATCAGAGCTGGGAATTGCTGTTCAAGGCGGCATGAAAAAGGGCCGCATGAGCGGCCCTTTCCGTTTAGGCTTCCACCAGCACCGGCTGGGGTGCATTGCCCGGCTTCTGGCCGCCCGAGCGCTTGAAGGCGAAGGCGAGGAAGAAAACGAGGCCGAAGCTGACCACCTGATACCAGAGCGCCAGCGATGCGGCGCTGCCGAAGGCGGCCGTCGCCGTGCTGCCCGTGGCAAAGGCATCGCCGAGATGGGTGAAGAAGATTTCCCCGATCAGGGCGACACCCAGCGCGCCGCCGACCTGCTGAAAGGCCTGCAGCGCCCCCGAGCCGGCCCCGGCATCGCGCGGCGGCACATTGCGCAAGACGAGCTGGAAGAGCGAGGAAAAGCCGGTGCCAAGGCCGATGCCGGCAATCAGCAGCGGGACGAAGAAGCTCCAGCTATTGATGGTATCCCCGGCGGCGCCGATGATGAAATGCAGCGACCCGATACCGCCAGCCAGCATCAGGCCGGCCACGCCGAGCCGGGCGCGCAGATAGTGCGAGCCGAAGCGGCCGGCAATCAGCGAAGCCAGCAATACGCCGATGGAGAACGGGGTATTGGTCAGGCCCGATTCGAGCGGGGTCATGCCAAAGCCGCTCTGGAGCAGCAGCGAGATGATCATGAACATGCCCGGAATGCCCGAGGCATAGACGGTGACGACGAAGGCGCCGAACATGAAGTCGCGGTTCTTGAGGAGATCATAGTTGAGAAGCTGCGGCAGGCCGGCATCGGCGCGGCGCTTGGTCCAGAGGGTGAAAAGGCCGATCAGCACGAGGCCGGCCGCGATAAGCCCGAAGGCCCAGAGCGGCCAGCCATAGGCGCGGCCTTCGACGATGGGAAAGACCACCGCGACGATCCCCAGACCAAAAAGGCCAATGCCGACAAAATCGTTCTTGAGATCGGGATGGCCCGGCAGGCGCGGAATGAGGAACCAGCCGGCAATGACGGCGGCAATGCCCACGGGCACATTGACGAGGAAGATCGGCTCCCAATCGAGCCCAAAGATATGCGCCTCGATGAGCAGGCCGCCCAGGATCGGGCCGCAGACCGAGGCAAGCCCGGCGGTGAGCCCGAAGAGCGAAAAGGCCTGGCCGCGCTCATGCGGGGGGAAGGTGACCGTGGCGATGGCGAGGACCTGCGGGGTCATCATGGCGCCGGCAAGGCCCTGGATGACGCGGGCGACGATCAGCATTTCGATCGAAGAGGACATGCCGCACAGCGCCGAGGCGGCGGTGAAGGCGGCGACGCCCCAGAGGAAGAGGCGCGTGCGGCCCAGAATGTCGCCGAGCCGGCCGAAGGGCAGGAGCCCGAGCGCAAAGGCGAGAACATAGGCGGCAACGACCCATTCGATCTGATTGTCGGTGGCCCCGAGGCTTTCGCGCATCGAGGGCAGCGCCACATTGACGATGGTGACGTCGATCAGATTCATGAAATTGGCGATCAGCAGCACGAAAAGGCCGATCCAGCGGCGTGGATCGGGCGCAGCATCGGCCGCGTGAGAGGGATGGGAAGACATGGTTTCAGCCTTGATTGGAAACGGGGAGGAAAAAGGCGCGCTCGAGCTCGGCGATGACCGGTTCGAGCGCGGCGCGGCGATGGGGACGCCAGCAATCGGAAAGCGCGGCGGTCGTGACTATGGCGGCCGCAGCAGGGTCGATATCCCGACGGAAGGAACCGTCTTCGACGCCGGTCTGGAAAATCCTGGTGAACTGGCCGGTCCAGAAGGCCTGCATGGGTAGGATGATCTCGGCAATGGACGGATCGCGCCGCGAGAGATCGACGAGTTCGCTGAGGACCCCGATCAGCTCGGGCATGTCTGCAACGGTTTCGCGGAATTCGTTGAATTCCTGGCGCAGCTGCTCGCCGCCCTTGAGGCCCGCCTTGGGATGACGCAGCGCCTGGGCCTTGAAATCATTGCGCAGGGAAGCCGCAACGAGGGCCACCAAGGCCTCCTTGCTCGGGACATGATAGTGGAGCGTAGCGATATTGATGCCCACGCGCTCGGCGATGTCGCGCGTGCGCAGCCCTTCGAGGCCCTTTTCGATGATGAGCGCGCGGGCGGCACGGGCGATGGCAATACGCCGCTCGTCGCCGCTTTCACGCCTGGAAATCTGGGGCTGTTCGGGACACATGGAGGGTTCGGCATCTGGATCGGGTGCAGTTCAATATACCCGGCGCGAACATCAATCAATCATTTGATTGAGAAACTGTGCCATGCCGGAAACGCATGCATCCCTGCTAGGCCGGGCCGTTGACATTTGCTGTCAGCAGGCGTCCATCAGCCCCATATTCTGGGAAGCCATGCCATGACCGACTATGTGCGAAAAATCCTGACTTCAGCGGTTTACGAGGTCGCCGAGGAGACCCCGCTCGACCCCATGCGCCGGCTTTCGGCACGGCTGGGCCGGGAAATTTCGCTCAAGCGCGAGGATTTGCAGCCGGTCTTTTCGTTCAAGATCCGCGGCGCGCATAATCGCATGAGCCAGTTGACGGCGGAGGAACGCAGCCGGGGCGTGATCTGCGCTTCGGCGGGCAATCACGCACAGGGCGTGGCGCTTTCGGCAACGCGCCTGGGGGTGCGCTCGGTGATCGTCATGCCCACGACGACGCCGGGGATCAAGGTGGATGCGGTGCGCCGGCTCGGTGGCGAGGTGGTGCTGTCCGGCGATGGTTTTGACGCGGCGCGCGCTCATGCGGCAGGGCTGGCCGAGCAGCATGGCTATGTCTTCGTCCATCCGTTCGATGATCCCGATGTCATTGCCGGGCAAGGCACGATCGGCATGGAGCTCCTGCGTCAGCATCCGGGCGAGATCGGCGCCATTTATGTGCCCATCGGCGGCGGCGGGCTGGCTGCGGGCATTGCCGCCTTCGTCAAATTCCTGCGGCCCGAAATCAGGGTGATCGGGGTCGAGCCCGAAGAAGCCGCCAGCATGAAGGCGGCAATCGCGGCGGGCGGGCCGGTGACGCTCAACGAGGTCGGGCTCTTTGCCGATGGCGTCGCGGTGCGGCAGGTGGGCGAGGAAACGTTCCGGCTCTGCCGGGACCTGCTCGACGATATCGTCACCGTGAGCAATGACGAGATTTGCGCGGCCATCAAGGACATTTTCGATGACATGCGCGCCATTGCCGAACCGGCCGGCGCGCTGGCACTGGCCGGGCTGCGCCGCCATGTCGAGACGGGGGCAGCGCCAGAGGGCGCACTGATCGCCATCAATTCGGGCGCCAATGTCAATTTCGACCGGCTGCGCTATGTCGCCGAACGCGCCGAAATCGGCGAACGGGCCGAGGCTCTCCTGGCGGTGACCATTCCCGAAAGGCCGGGCAGCTACCGCGCCTTCATGCGGCTCCTGGGCCGGCGGGCGATCACCGAATTCAACTATCGCTACGCCCATGCCAGCGCCGCGCATATCTTTGTCGGCGTCAAACTCGCCCAGGGCGACAAGGAGAAGCACGAGATCGTCGATCTTCTCACCGCCAATGGGCTGGGCGTCACCGACATGACCGACAATGAACTGGCAAAGCTGCATGTGCGCTACATGGTGGGCGGGCGCGTCGCCGGTCTGGCCGACGAAATGCTGTTCCGGTTTCAGTTTCCCGAACGCCCTGGGGCGCTGCTCACCTTCCTTGAAGGGCTCAATGACGCCTGGAACATTTCGCTCTTCCACTATCGCAATCATGGCTCGGATTATGGCCGGGTACTGGTGGGGGTGGAGGTGCCCGAACAAACGCGCGAAGACTTCTATGCCCATATCGACGCAATCGGCTTTCCCTATTGGAACGAAACGGAAAATCCGGCCTACCGGCAATTTCTTGAAACAAATTGAACCCATTTGGGTAAGACGAGTTCGACATGCAGGCGAAATAAAGCGTCACTATAAGCCTTGACGCAATTCCGCCGTACATCGACTGCAATTCACTGCCCTAGGGCCTATCAAGAACGGGGGACAGCGCGGGCTTCGACAGCGGCGACCGCGCCCTTCACAACATCGAGGAAGACGCAGACCATGATGAAAATCAACAAGATCCAGGGCCTGATGCTGGCATCTGGCATGGCCACGCTCGCGCTGATGCAGCCGGCAATGGCGCTCGACGCCCAGACCTTCGTTGATCGTATCGCTGCGGTCTACAAGCTCGGCGGCTATGACATTCAGTTCGGCGCCGCGACGCTCGATGGCACCACCATCACCGTCGATGGCGCCACTGTCGGTGTTGCCGGTGTGGATGAACCCTGGACCATCGACACCGAACTGACCTTTAGCGGCGTTGCCGAAGGCGAGGATGGCAGCTTCACCGCCGATACCCTGACCATTCCCGATGTCGATACCGAATTCGCCAAGGATCCGGCCGGCCATCTGTCGCTGGTCGATATTTCCGCCACCGACATCTATCTGCCGCCCGAGGACAAGGTGAATGTCACCGCGCTTCTCGAAGCCGTCGGCGGCCTGACCACCGGCCCGCTATCGGTGACGCGCGACGGCACCGAAGTGATGTCCTACGACTCCCTCGAAGCGGCCAACGAATTCACCTATGACGACGCCGATGCGCTGACCGACATTGCCTCAACCTTTGCCGTCAACGGCATCTGGGCCGATCTTTCGACCGTTTCGGAAGAAGACGCCGAAGCCGGCGCCGTGATCAAGGCTCTGGGCCTGACCGAGATCAACGGCAATATCAGCCAGTCCATGACCTGGGGCATGACCGACGGCCATCTGGTGGTCGATGACTTCCTCTTCGACTTCGCCGATATCGGCGCCATCAATTTCAAGGCCGACATTTCCGGCTTTACCCCGGCCGTGCTCGAAAAGATCTATGCCGTGGAAGCCGCTTCGCATGGCGCAACGCCCGAAGAAGCCCAGGCCCAGCAGATGATGGTGGGCATGGAACTGCTCCAGGCCCTGACCCTGACGGGTTCGAGCCTGCGCTATGACGATGCCGGTCTTGCCCCGAAACTGCTCGACATGTTCGCCGCCCAATCGGGTGCGGACCGGGCCCAGTTCGTCGAAGGCCTCAAGGCCATGGTGCCCCAGCTTGTCGGCCAGGCCGGCATTCCGGCCCTGACCGATCTCGTCGTTCCGGCCGCCAATGCCTTCCTCGACGATCCGCAGAGCCTGGAAGTCGCGGTGCGTCCTGCAAGCCCGACGACGCTTCTCGTTCTCAGCGCCGCTGCCGCCAACCCGGCCGGCCTGATCTCGGCCCTGGGCCTTGCCGTGACGGCCAATCAGCCCGCCGCCGAATAAACACGCTTCTGCGAGCCTCCCCCGGGAGGCTCGCATCCCCGGATGCAGTTTCGATCGCTCTGTGGCAATATGGAGCCATGACCTCTGCTGCTCCCAAAAATCTCGACCACATCACCGACTGGGTGTTCGATCTCGACAACACGCTCTATCCGCGCGAGTGCAATCTCTTCGCCCAGATCGATGTGCGCATCACCCACTATGTGATGGACGTCACCAAGCTCGATTTCGACGCTGCCCGCACGCTGCAAAAGAGCTATTACCGCGATTTCGGCACGACGCTGAACGGGCTGATGCACCGGCACGCCATCGACCCCGATCATTTCCTGCATACCGTCCACGCCATCGACTATTCGCCGGTCGCGCCTCATCCCCTGCTGATCGAGGCCATCCGCGCCCTGCCCGGCCGGAAATTCATCCTGACCAATGGCGATACCGGCCATGCCCGCTCGGTGCTCGGGCGGCTGGGCGATGCCGACCTGTTCGAGGATGTCTACGACATCCGCGCCATGACCTATGTGCCAAAGCCGCATCGCGAGGCCTATGACGGGTTTCTGACGCGGCATGGCATCGACCCGGCCAGGGCGGTGATGTTCGACGATCTGGAAAAGAACCTCGTCGTGCCGCACGAAATGGGCATGTCGACGGTGCAGGTGGTGGCGGGCGAAGGCTTTGCGCACGAGCAGGTGGAGGCCTGGGAACTGGGCCAGGCAAGTGGACCGCATGTGCATCATGTGACGGGCGACCTGGCAGGGTTTCTGCGCGGGTTGCGGTGAAGCGGGGGCGCCCTGCGCGCCAGCTGACACCGCCAAAACATTACCAAGTCTTATATTTGCGGCGCGGCCCGGCAGCGCTATGATTGGGACATGACCGACCTTCCCGGGCGGCGGCCCCCGCCCATTTCCGAGCAGACCCCGACCCTAAGACAGCGGCTCGACAATCTTCGCCATCTCGGGCGGCTGATCGCACAGATCTGGCGCACGAGCCGCCTCATGACCGCGGCCAGTATCGGGCTGCGGCTGATCGCGGCCCTGCAGCCTATCGCCGTGCTTTTTGCGGCCAAGCTGATCGTCGACGAGGTGGTGCACCTCACCTCGGTCACCCCGCCCGGCCCCAATCTTCTCGACTGGTGGAATGCCGGATTGCTGACCCCGGTGCTCTTTTATCTGCTGATCGAAATGGCGCTGGTGCTGGCCAATGACGCCATCGGGCGGGCGACGGGGCTGGTCGATTCCATCCTGTCCGAGCTGCATTCCAACCAGGTCAGCACCGAACTGATGGCCCATGCCGCCCGGCTCGACCTGATGCATTTCGAATCGGCCGAATATCAGGACCGGCTGGAGCGGGCGCGGCGACAGGCCGCCGGGCGCAATGCGCTTTTGAGCCAGATGTTCGGCCAGGCGCAGGACATGATTACGGTGCTGACCCTGGCCGCCGGTCTTTTCGTCTACGCCCCCTGGCTGATCCTGCTGCTGCCCTTGAGTTTCATCCCCTCGATCTGGGGGGAAACCCGCTTCAACACCATGGCCTATATGGTCAGCCGCTGGCGCACGCCCGAGCGGCGCGAACTCGAATATCTGCGCTATATCGGGGCCAGCGCCGAAACCGCCAAGGAAATCAAGCTTTTCGGCCTGGGCGGCTTTCTGATCGGGCGGTTCAAGACGCTCGCCCACGGCATTTTCATCGAGAACCGCCGCATCGCCATCCTGCGGGCCGGCTGGGGCGCGGTCTTTGCCACCATCTCCACCCTCGCCTATTACGCCGCCTATGCCTTCATCGTCTGGCGCACCATTACCGGGGAATTCACCATCGGCGATCTCGCCTTTCTCTCCGGCTCCTTCCTGCGGCTCAACGGGCTTTTTCAAAAGATCCTGCTCGGCTTTACCCAGATTGCCGGGCAATCCATGTTTCTCGACGATCTGTTTTCCTTCTTCGAGATCGAGCCCACCGTCTTGCCGCCGGCCCATCCAAAGGCCTTTCCGGTGCCGATCCGCGAGGGCGTCCGCTTCGACAATGTCGGCTTCCGCTATCCCGAAACCGAGAACTGGGTGATCCGGAACCTGAGCTTCACGCTCAAGGCCGGGGAAACACTGGCGCTGGTAGGCGAAAACGGGGCGGGCAAGACCACGATCGTCAAACTATTGGCGCGGCTCTATGACCCGAGCGAAGGGCAGATCAGCATCGATGGCATCAGTTTGAAGGATATGGCGCCGGCCGAAATCCACGCCCATCTCGGCGTCATTTTCCAGGATTTCATCCGCTATAGTTTTTCCGCCCGCGACAATATCGGGGTGGGCCGGGTCGAGGAGAAAAACAACCAGTCCCGGATCGATGCCGCGGCCGAGCAGAGCCTTGCCGATGCGGTGATCGCCAAATTGCCCCAGGGCTATGACCAGCAATTGGGGCGGCTGTTCAAGCAGGGGCGCGACCTTTCCGGCGGCGAATGGCAGAAGGTGGCCATTGCCCGCTCCTATATGCGCGATGCCGAGCTGATCATTCTCGACGAGCCGACCGCGGCACTCGACGCCAAGGCGGAGGCCGAAGTCTTTGCCCGTTTCAAGGGGCTGGCGAGCGGCAAGACGGCGGTCATCATCTCGCACCGCTTTTCGACCGTGCGCATGGCCGACCGCATTCTGGTGCTGGAGCATGGCGCCATTCTCGAGGCGGGCACGCATGAAGAATTGCTGGCCAAGGGCGGGCGCTATTCCGAGCTGTTCGAATTGCAGGCCGCGGGCTATCGCTGAAAATAGCGCGGTGAGGTCCGCCTCAGCCCTGCAAATAGGCCAGCACGCCTTCGGCGGCGGCGCGGCCGGTGGCGAAGGAGGCCGTGAGCAGATAGCCCCCGGTGGGCGCTTCCCAATCGAGCATTTCTCCGGCGACGAAGACGCCCGGCAGGGTTTTGAGCATATAGCACCCGTCAACGGCCGAAAAGGCGACGCCGCCGGCGGACGAGATGACCTCGGCGATGGGCCGGGGGCGCCGGGGGCGGATCGGCACGGATTTTATCGCCGCGGCGAGCGCATCGGGATCGAGCATATTGGCATCGGGCCGGCATTCGCGGAGCAGCGCCGATTTGACGGGATCGAGTCCGGCACCCTTGCGCAGGCGATTGGAAAAGCTCAGTTTTGCCGGCTTCCGCGCAAGGTCCCTGGCGAGACGCTCGCGCGAGCGGCCGGGCATCAGGTCGATGTCGAGACTGGCGGAGCCACTGGCGGCAAGGGCATCGCGCAGGGCTGCGGAATGGGCATAGACCAGACTGCCTTCCACGCCCCAGCGGGTGACGACGAATTCGCCGGGGACCGTGCCGATGCTGCTGGTCGCCGTGACCGATTTGAGCGGCGCACCGGCAAAGCGAGAGGCAAAACTCTCGCTCCAATCGACATCGAAACCGCAATTGGCGGGCCGGAATGGTTCGATCGCCACGCCCTTCTCACTTAGCCACGGCAGCCAGGCCGCGTCCGAACCCAGTTTCGGCCAGCTTGCGCCGCCCAAGGCGAGGAGCACGGCGTCGAAGGCGAGGATTTTTTGGCCTTCTGGTGTTTCAAAGCGCAGCCTTGCGCCCTCGAACCCGGTCCAGCGATGGCGGGTATGGATGGTGACGCCCTGTTCGGTGAGCCGGCCGAGCCAGGCGCGGAGGAGAGGCGACGCCTTCATGGCTTTGGGAAAAACCCGGCCGGAGGAGCCGACAAAGGTTTCAACGCCAAGCCCGGCGCACCAGGTTCTGAGATTTTCCGCGGTGAAGGCATCAAGAGCCCGCTCGAGGCGCGGACGGGCGGCACCGTAGCGGGTGAGGAGCGCCGCGTGATCTTCGGCATGGGTGATGTTGAGGCCCGATTTTCCCGCCATCAGCAGTTTCCGGCCGACCGTGGGCATGGCTTCGAACAGCGTTACGGCAAGGCCGGCATCGGCCAGCACTTCCGCCGCCATCAGGCCGGCCGGTCCCCCGCCAATGATCGCCACCTGATGCACGCTTTGTCCTTCCGGTCATGAAGGGCGATCCTTAGCCAGTTTCCGCTCGATGGCGCAAGGTGAGCACATGCGGGAAAGCCGCCAGCCGCTGCTGGAACCGGTGCGAAGGAGTGGCTAAGGTCTGCCCAATTCAGAGAACCAAATCCATGATCACCTGCTTTGATATTGGCGGCACGACGATCAAGGGCGCCACCGCCACCGCGCCGGACAGCCTCACCCCGCTCGGCCGCGTGCCAACCTCGCGCGAGGATTTTCCCGCCTTCGTCGCCGCCATTGCCGGGCTGATCGAAAAGGGCGGCGCCCCCGATGACGCGCCCATCGCCATTTCGGTGACCGGGGTGGTCGATGCCGCGAGCGGAAACGTCACCTGCGCCAATATTCCTTGCATCGATGGCCGAAACCTCTCCCAGGACCTGGAACGGCAATTGGGGCGCAGGGTTTTCCTCGCCAATGACGCCGACTGTTTCGTGCTGGCCGAGGCGACGGCCGGCGCGGGACGCGAGCATCGCGTGGTCTTTGGCGCCATCATGGGCACGGGCGTCGGCGGCGGCATTGTCGTGGACAAGCGTCTTCACCCCGGCGCGGCGGGGCTCGGCGGCGAATGGGGCCACGGCACGATCGTTGCGACCAAGGTCAGCGTGCCGCCCTATGACCTGCCCCATTTTGCCTGCGGCTGCGGCTTGTCGGGATGCCTCGACACCGTGGGCGCGGCGCGTGGCATGGAAAGGCTGCACAGATTTTTGCACGGCGCCGATCTTGCCAGCATCGAGGTGGTCTCGAACTGGCTTGCCGGCGACGCGAAGGCGGGAGGCACGGTCGATCTCTTTATCGAACTGGTGGCCCAGCCCCTGGCGCTGGTGGTCAATATTGTCGGCCCCGATATTATCGCGGTGGGTGGCGGGCTGGGGAATAGTCCCGAACTGATTGCCCGTCTCGATGCCGCGGTGCGCCCGCGCATCCTCAGAAAACTCGACCGGGCCCTGGTCGTGCCGGCGCAACTGACCGCCGATGCCGGGCTGATCGGCGCCGCGGCGCTCGGCCTTGCTGGAGACGCGGCATGACCCTTCTGGAAATCTGCGTCGATACCGCCGCCGGCCTCCGCGCTGCCCATGCCGGCGGCGCCGATCGGATCGAACTATGTTCGGCGCTCGAATTGGGCGGGCTGACGCCGACGGCGGGGCTGATGGCGCTGGCCGCCGACATGGGCGTCACCGCCCGCGTCATGATCCGTCCGCGCGCCGGCGATTTTGTATTCACCTCGGACGATCTCGACATGATGCGCGCCGATATTGCCGCCGTGCGCGCCCTGGGTCTTGAAGGCGTCGTGCTCGGCGCCAACCGGGCCGATGGCAGCCTCGACATGGACCTGCTCGGCGCGCTGGTGGAGGCAAGCCCCGGGCTCCGGAAAACGCTGCATCGCGCCTTCGATCTCGTCCCCGATATCGGCGCGGCCGTGGAAGCGGCCATTGCGCTGGGCTTTGATACGATCCTGACCTCGGGGCAAGCCGCCTCGGCTCCCGCGGGGCTTGCAAACCTCGTTCTCGCCCACAAGCTCGCTGCGGGGCGCATCACCATCATGGCCGGCGCCGGCATCCATGCGGACAATGTCGGCACCATACTTGCCGCAGCCCCGCTCGGGGCCATTCACGGCTCCTGCTCGGGCCCGGCCGAGGGCGATAGCGCACCGGCCAGACGCCTCGGCTTTGTCAGCCCCGGCCGCCGCCAAACCGATGGCGCGCGCGTTGCCGCACTCAAGACGGCAATCGGCCAAGCAAAAGCACGCTTTGCAAGTGTCTGATCTGCCTATGATTTAGGCAATTCATAAGTACTTCACCATACATTAAGAGGAAAACACTTACATTGCCCGGGTAAACCGCCGGCTTCGCGATCAGAACGTGCATTGTCACGAAAATGAAATAAGCGGCGGAAAAACCCAAGCCGTGGCCCCACGGCGAAGACTGAAAAGGTATTGTCGCATGCACATTCGCGGCAAGGTATTGTCTATCGTCGGCATCATGGGCGTCGTCGCCGCACTGATCACCGGCATCGGCCTCTATGTCGTGGCTGAATACGACCATCAGATTCAACGGCTCGACAACTCGTCCAAACGCGCCCTTTACGGTGAAACCATGAACCGGCTGGTCACCGCCGTGGTCATGGAATCGCGCGGTATCTATGCCGCCGCCGATACCGAAAAGGCGGCCCCTTTCGCCGAAGGCATCATCACCCAGCTCGGCCGGATCGACGAGGTCATCGCCACCTGGCGCCCGCTGGTCGAACAGAGCGAATTGGCGACCTTCGAGACCATGGTTGCCCGTTCGGCCGAGTTCAAGGATTTCCGCACCGAGATCGCCCGCCTCGGCCGCGAAGTCGATCCCGCCGAAGCCAATGTGCAGGGCAATAACGAGACCAACCGCGCCAATCGCAAGGCATTCCAGGCGGAAATCGACACCATCGTTGCCGCCGATCTCGAAGCCTACAAAGCCATCCAGGCCGAGATCGTCGGCTTCCAGGGCACGATGCGGACCCTGCTGCTGGTGACCGCGGGCCTGGGCATTCTTGCCGGCACCGCTGCCGCGCTCTATCTCGGCACCGTCCAGCTTGGCCGGCCCATCGGCAAGTTGACCCTGGCCATGCGCGACCTTTCCGAAGGCAAGTTCGAAACCGACGTGCCGGGCCTCAACCGCGCCGACGAAATCGGCGAAATGGCCGAGGCGGTGCAAGTGTTCAAGGACAATGGCATCAAGATGGCTTCCATGACGGCGGAGGAACAGGCCGCGGCCCTGCGCGCTGCGGCGCGCACCAGGACCATGGAAACCTTCCAGGGCGAATTCGACGATGTGGTGGAAGCAGCCCTTGCCGGCGATTTCAGCCGCACTATCACCACGCAATTCGACGATGACGACATCACCCGCATTGCGCGCAATTTCAACGCCATGGTGTCGAGCGTGCGCATGGGCCTTGCCGATGCCGGCTCGGTGCTGGCCGCGCTTGCCGATACCGACCTGACCCAGCGCATGACCGGCTCGCATCAGGGCGCCTTCCTCGAACTGCAGACCGACATGAACCGTGTGGCCGATACGCTGACCGATGTGGTGACGCGCCTGCGCACCACCTCGCGCGGCGTCAAGATCGCCACGGGCGAAATCCTTGCCGGCGCCAATGATCTGTCCGAGCGCACGACGCGCCAGGCCGCCACCATCGAGGAAACTTCCGCCACGATGGAACAGCTCGCCGCCGCCGTTGCCGAAAACGCCAAACGGGCCCAACGCGGCAGCACTGCGGCCGAAGCGGTGACGCAATCGGCCGTGCAGAGCGGCCAGGTGATGGACGAGGCGACCGCCGCCATGGGCCGGATCACCACGGCCTCGGAGAAGATCTCCAACATCATCGGCATGATCGATGACATCGCCTTTCAGACCAATCTTCTCGCGCTCAACGCCTCGGTCGAAGCGGCCCGCGCGGGCGAAGCGGGCAAGGGTTTTGCTGTGGTTGCCGTCGAAGTGCGGCGCCTGGCTCAATCGGCGGCCGAAGCCTCCTCTGACGTCAAGGCCCTGATCGAGCAGAGCGCAAGGGAAGTCGATGGCGGCGCCAAGCTGGTGTCGGATGCCGCCGGCAAGCTCGGCTCCATGCTCGAAGCCATGCGCGGCAACAGCGCCATGATGGCGGAAATCGCCCGCGAGAGCGGCCAGCAGGCTCAGGCGATCGAAGAGATCAATGTCGCCGTGCGCCAGATGGACGAAATGACCCAGCACAATGCGGCCCTGGTGGAAGAGACCAACGCGGCCATCGAGCAGACCGAGGCCCGCGCCAACGAACTCGACACCATTGTCGATGTCTTCCGCATCGCCCAGGGCGCCCAGCCCCAGGAAACATCGCAGCCGCGCCGCACAACGTCCGCGACATCCATCAAGTCAAGGCCCGCTCAGGCCCCCTATCTGAGCCAGGGCAATGCCGCCGTGGCCAATGACTGGGACGCGTTTTAGGCGTTTTGAAGCACAGAATCGCCAGCCAGAACGGCGCCCTCACCCGAGCGGCGCCGTTTTGGTGCCATATCGGCCCATGCGGCGGCCGCGGACAAAGAGCTGCATTTTCAGGCGTTTTGCGCTATCGGATGTGCATCGGGGCGCGGGAAAAGAATGAAGATCTTCATAACCGGTTCGGCCGGATTTATCGGCTATCACCTGGCGCGGCGCCTGCTCGCGGACGGCCATCGTGTCCACGGCTATGATGGAATGACCGCCTATTACGACGTGTCGCTCAAGCGGGCGCGCCTGGCGCTGCTCACCCCGTCGAACAGCTTTTCCTTTACCGAGGCCATGCTCGAAGATCGCACCACGCTCGAAACGGCGGTCGGTGATTTTGCCCCCGATGTGGTCGTTCACCTCGCGGCCCAGGCCGGGGTTCGATACAGCATCGATGCGCCGCAGACCTATCACGACTCCAATCTCACCGGCACGTTCAACCTGCTCGAAGTGCTGCGCCATGCCGGCACGCAGCACCTGCTCCTCGCCTCGACCTCCTCGGTCTATGGCGGCAACCCATCCGTGCCCTTTGCGGAAATCGACCGCACGGATTTCCCCATTTCGCTCTATGCGGCGACCAAAAAGGCGGGCGAAGCGATGAGCCACGCCTATGCCCATCTCTTTGACCTGCCGACCACCTGCTTCCGCTTTTTCACCGTCTACGGCCCCTGGGGCCGGCCCGACATGGCGCTGTTCAAATTCGTTGCGGCCATCGGGCGGAACGAGCCGATCGATGTCTATGGCGAAGGCCGGATGCAGCGCGATTTTACCTATATCGACGATCTCGTCGAAGCGCTGACCCGGCTGATCCCGCTGCCGCCGGTGAAAGGCCAGCCTGTCATGGTGCCGGGCGGCGCCGATTCCCTCTCCCCGGTCGCGCCCTGGCGCAGCGTCAATATCGGGGGCGGACAACCCGTCGGCCTTCTGCCCTTCATCGATACGGTCGAGGCGGCGCTGGGCAAAAAAGCCCGGCGAAACCTGTTGCCCATGCAGCAGGGCGACGTAGAGCAGACCCACGCCGCGCCGGCCCTCCTCAAAGCCCTTACCGGCTTTGCCCCCGGGACGAGCGTCGAAGCCGGCGTTGCCGCCTTTGTCGAGTGGTATTCGGCCTATTATCAGTCCTAGCGCGAGGAATAGCCCGGCTCGTAGCGGGGCGCCGGCCATCTGGCGACATTGGGCTGCAAGGCCAGAACCGGCACCAGCGGCACCGGTATGGGATTGGCCTGTCTGATTGCCACCAGCGCTTCGCGCAGCTTGGTCCGCTCGGTCCTTCCCCAGCTGGCGACGAGCACCACCGCATCGGCATGGGGCAGCGTATAGGCCGCCTCCGCCGACCAATGGAGCGAGGGCATATCGACCACGGTAATATCATAGCTGGCCCTGGCACCCCGCAGCACATTGGCAAAGGTCGAGCCGCCGAACAGCGCTTCGGCCGGAACCGCGCTGCGGTCGGAATTGACCAGCACGGAGAGCTTTGACAGCGGATCCCGGCGCACCATGCCGGCGAGCTGGCGAATATCCACATCGCCGGACAGGACCTGTTCGAAGCCGCCTGCCAGCGGCACATCGACATGCCGATGAAGCGCGGCCGAGCGCACATCGGCATCGATCAGCAGCGCGCTGCGCCCGGCGGCGTCGAAGGCGCGGGCCAATCCCAACGCCGTTGTGGTCTTGCCCTCTCCATCGCCGGGCGAGAGCACGAAGACGACCTGCCCCCTCGCCGCCAGCGCGAGGCTGCGCTGCAGATTGACCTGCAGGGTCCGCATGCCTTCGGAAAACGGCGAGAGTGGCGCGGTGATGACCTGATCGGCATGGCTGGTGCCGTCAAAGCGGCTTGCATTGAGACGCGGCATGGCGAGCGCGGTCGCAACCCCGGTGGCCTCGGCCAGTTCATCGGTGCTACGCACCCCGCTCGCCAGACCATCGAAGACAAAGGCCAGTGCCAGGGCCGATACCAGCCCGACCAGCGCGGCCACGCCGAGCGTGGTTTTCCTGTCGGGAAAACCGGCATCCGCGGGCGGAAAGGCCGCGGCAACCAGGCGCGCATCGGGCAATTGCAGCTCGGCCTGCTCTTCAAGCTCGCTCGAACGCTGCAACAGGCGCTGATACTGCTCGCGCGCCAGATCGAGGCTTCGCAGGGTGGACGTAATTTGCGGCCGCAGATTGGTCGGCGTTTCGTCGGGCGGGATGGCGCTTGCGGCGCGCAGGCTGGTCAGCGCCTCGCCCAGCGCCAGGAGGCGCTCCCGCGCACGCGCGATCTGTCCCTCGACCAGATCGCGCGCCGTTCTGAGATTGGCGGACTTGGCGGCGACGTCGAGCCCAATATGCGCCGTGCCCACCGCAGTGGCGAGCCGCGCGGCAAAATCGGGC
>DATMSG010000134.1:0-12583 GCA_035565515.1 Devosia sp. | reverse complement strand
TCTGCGCGCCCCCAATGGCACGCAGGAACTCGCGATCATCGCCTATGACCACGAGACCATTCCCCCCGAGGGGCGCAAGCCCACCACGGGCCTTATTCTGAGCTTCGAAGTGGCCGATGCCGCCGCCGAAGCGCAGCGTTTTGCGGCAAGGGGCATAAAACTCGCCCAGCCTTTGCGCGACGAGGTTTTCGGCCAGCGCCATTTCATCGCCAGCGATCCCAATGGCGTGCTGCTCGACGTCATCACGCCGATCCCGCCCGATCCCACCTGGCTCGCCGCCCAGGGCAATCCCTAATACCAGCCCAGTTCCGCGGCCGTGTCCGCGTTGAAATGCAGCGTCACCGTCACGTCGTTGAGCGGGTCGGTGACGCCATCGGTATAGAGGCGCTGCAAGAGCGTGATGGTTTCGGTCTGGCTGTCCGAGCCCTCGAGGATATAGTCGAAACAATCCGCGCCGGGGCTGCGCCGTTCCGCGATCCGGGTTTTGATCTTCCACAGCGGCCGGCCATTGACGGCCGTGCCGTCGGCGCGATCGATGGCGCGCAGCGTCGGCACCCAGTCATAACCGGTCTCGCAGATATAGCGGCCCTCTTCGAATGTGCCGTGATCGGTGATGATCACATCGTAATCCGCGTTCCAGGCATTGCCGATCTCGAAGGTCGCGCCCGCGTCGCTCACCTCGAGATAGATGTCCGACCAGGAGCAGTTTCCCGCCTCCTCGGCATAGCACCAGCGTTCGGATTCGCGCATCAGCGTTGCCACATCGGCAATGGGAATGAGCTTGCCGGTCTTCATGCGAGAAAGCACATCCTGCGTTCCGGCTTCGAAGGCCGAGGCGGCGGATAGCCCCAAAAGACCCAGGACAAGGCAAGCTAAAAGACGGCGCATATTTTTCTCCCAAGGGACGGCCTCGGCAGTTTAGGTCAAACGGGCAGGGGGCGAAACCGTGCTTGACAACGCTGTTATGTTATTACATTGCAGATGTCATTGCGACGAACGGAGATCTTTCCCATGCGGGATGTCATCATCATCGGCGGCAGCTTTGCCGGCCTCACCGCCGCCATGCAGCTCGGCCGCGCCCGTCGCCAGGTCACCGTGCTCGATACCGGTCTCAACCGGAACCGCTATGCTGAAGCCGCCCATAATATTTTCGGGCATGACGGCACGCCGCCCGCCCAGCTGCTGAAGGCGGCCCGCGCCCAGGTGGCGCATTATCCGAGTGTGAAACAGGTGTCGGCCCGCGCCGTCGCCATTGCCGGCGAGCCCGACAATTTTGTCGTGACCACCGCAGAGGGCGAGGAGATCGCAGGCCGCCGCGTGATCCTCGGCTATGGCATTGTCGACGAGTTCCCCGCCGTGCCCGGCTTTGCCGAAAGCTGGGGCAAAACCGTCATCCATTGCCCCTTCTGCCATGGCTATGAAGTGGCCGGAACGCGCTGGGGCCTCGTCTATTCCTCGCCCATGTCTCTCCATGGACCGGCGCTCTATGCCAATTGGACCGACGACATCACGCTGATTCTGGATGGTAACGAGATCATCGACGAAGAACGCAGCAAGCTCGAAAAGCGCGGCGTCAGAATTGTCGACGGCAGGCTGGCTTCCATTCAGCACCAGGGCGGGCGCCTGTCCGGCGTCACCATGGACGATGGGTCACAAATCGAACTCGAAGCCCTCTATGCCCATCCGCGCAATCGGCCCTCGGCGGACCTGCATCTGCAACTCGGCCTCGAAACCAGGGAAACGCCGACCGGCATCATGCTTGCGGTCGGCGATATGCAATTGACCTCGCGCCCCGGTATCTTTGCCGCCGGCGACCTGGTCACCGGCATGCATTCGGTGACTTTTGCCACCAATACCGGCTCACTGGCCGCCATGGGCGCGCTGCAATCGATGATGGTCTGAGCTTTCGGCACCGGCTTGGCATCCCGGCCCCGGTGTCATTCCGCGAAAGGGGCAGTCTTCCCTTAAGGCTGCCCCGATCTCCCCCTACCGCAACCACCCCTGCGGGCGCGGCTGCAGTTCCATCTGCCCGTCCTTCGTGGCCTCATCGATCGCCGAAATTTCCTCGGCACTCAGGTCCAAATTATCGATGACGCCGAGATTGTCCCGGAGCTGTTCGAGCGTGCGCACCCCGATCAGCGCCGAGGTCACCTCCTGGCGCCGCAGCACCCAGGCCAGCGCCAGTTGCACCAGCGACTGCCCGCGGTTCCGCGCAATGACGCCGAGCCTGTCCACCGCCTCGAGCACGCGCGGCTCGACATGGCTGGCGCGCAGCGAGCCATTGGGATTGGCCCCGCGCGTGCCGGCCTTGTCCCCGCCCGAAGAATATTTTCCGGAAAGCACGCCCTGCGCCAGCGGCGAAAAGGCGATGATGCCGATGCCCAATTCGCCACAGGCATCGATGGTGCGATCATTCTCGATCCAGCGATTGAGCACCGAATAGCTCGGCTGGTGAATGGTCGTTGCAACGCCCATATCTTTGAGGATGCGATGGGCCGCGCGCGTCTCCTTTTCGGGATAGGATGAGACCCCGACATAAAGCGCCTTGCCCGCTTTTACCGCCTGGGCCAGCGCCCCCATGGTTTCTTCCAGCGGCGTTTCCGGATCGAAGCGATGGGAGTAAAAAATATCGACATAATCGAGTCCCAGCCGTTTGAGGCTCTGGTCAAGGCTTGCCAGCAGATATTTGCGGCTGCCGAATTCGCCATAGGGGCCCGGCCACATATTGTAGCCGGCCTTGGTGGAAATGATCATCTCGTCGCGATAGGGCCGGAAATCGCGCGCCATCACCTGGCCGAACAGTTCCTCGGACGAACCCGCCGGCGGCCCGTAGTTATTGGCGAGGTCGAAATGGGTAATACCTCTATCGAAGGCATAGCCCAAAATTTCCATGGCGCCGGGATAGTCGCGCGTGCCGCCAAAATTCTGCCAGAGCCCGAGGCTGAGAACGGGCAGTTTCAGGCCCGATCGCCCGGAGCGGCGATATGGCATGGTGTCATAGCGTGCGTTATCCGCCCGATAGGTCATCAGTCGTCCTCCCGATGTCTTGCTTGCGGCCGCCCGTGACGCCGGGCCCGGCCAGTGGTATGAGCGCGCCATGACCGCGCTCAACCCAAAATCCGACCCCACTGTGCAACAGGACAATCATCCATACAAGGTGATGGCGATCTACAAATTCGCCTCCCTGCCCGATGTGGAAGCGCTCAAAACCCCGCTCGCCGCCTTCTGCTGCGCGTCCGGCATCAAGGGCACGCTTATCCTGGCCCCCGAAGGCATCAATGGCACCGTGGCGGGCACGCCCGAGGCCGTCGATGCGCTTGCCGATTTTTTGTTCGTCTCCGGGCCCTTCGGCGCGCGCCTTTTGGGTGCCGAAACGAAATATTCCTTTGCCGATACCGCGCCCTTCCTGCGCATGAAGGTGCGGCTCAAACCCGAAATCGTCACGCTGCGCGCACCCGAAGCCGACCCGTCCACAAGGGTGGGCACCTATGTCGAGCCCGAAGACTGGAATGCGCTGATCGAGCGCAACGACGTCGTGCTGGTCGATACCCGCAACGATTATGAAGTCGGCCTCGGCACGTTTCAGCGCGCCCTCGACCCCAAGACGGCGAGCTTTGTCGAGTTCAAGGATTACGTCGCCAAAAACCTCGATCCGGCCCGGGACAAGAAGGTCGCCATGTTCTGCACCGGCGGCATCCGCTGCGAAAAGGCCTCGTCCTACCTGCTTAGTCAGGGCTTTGAGGAGGTGTTTCACCTCAAGGGCGGCATCCTCAAATATCTCGAAGTGACGCCCAAGGAAGAAAGCCGCTTTGCCGGCGAATGTTTTGTCTTCGACGAACGCGTCTCGGTCGGTCACGGGCTCGAACTGGGCAATGCCACCCTCTGCCGCGCCTGCCGCCATCCGCTGACGGAAGCCGACCGAAACCACGAGCACTTTGCCGAGGGCCTTTCCTGCCCCTATTGCATCCATGACACGGCCAAGCACGAAGCGGCCGCCGAACGGCAGAAGCAGATGGACCTCGCCAGAAAGCGCGGCACGGCGCATCTCGGCGACGCCGTCGCCGAAATCGCCGCCAGGGCCAAGGCCCGGAAGCAGGCGCTGGCCGAGGAGTCTCGCGCGCGCAACGAAGACGGCTGAATGCCGTCTGCGCCATTCAACGCATAGACAAGTTCTATGCGACAACCCATATTCCGGCTTATCGATCGCTCTTGCATAAGCCGATCCAATGGACCTCGACCAGCTTCGCACTTTTGACCGCATCGTTCGCGAGCAGAGTTTTACCAAGGCGGCGGCCTATCTGAATATCACCCAGGCCACCGCCTCCATGCGCATGCGGGCGCTCGAACAGCTCCTCGGCGTCACGCTTTTCGTGCGCGGCCGCACCGTCACCCTCACCGATCAGGGCATGACCTTCCTGCCCTTTGCCCGCCGCATCGTCGGCACGGCGCAGGAAGCGCGCGAGGCGCTGCGCCGGGTCGAGCGCGGCCGCATCGCCATCGCGTCCCTGCGCAGTCTCGTCTCGCCGCTCATCACCGAAAGCCTCCTGCGCTTTCAGGAAAAATATCCGGCGGTGGATGTGGTGGTGCATGAGGGCCGCCAGGCCCAGATCGCCGAAATGCTGCATGAGCGCGAATCCGAATTGGGGATTTTGTGCTGGCCCAATCTCGAACCGCTCGCGGTCGATCTCGTGCCGCTGCTTACCATGCGCGAGCGCGTGCCGCTCGTCATCTCGGCGGACAAGGCGGCAAAGCTCGGCGCCTCGCCCGAGATCGAGGAGGTGCTGGCCCTGGTGCCGCGCGCCATTTCGCTGATCTGGTGGCAGGTGGCCCCGGAAGCGTCCACCGCCCTCACCCGCCGCGCCCCGACCAGCGTCGAACTGCCCACTGGCCCCGCAAGGCGTCTGGCCATCAAGGGCGAAGGCATCGGCTTTTTCGTCAATTCCGCCGTTGCCGACGATATCGCTGCGGGACGCCTCGTTGAAATCCGGCCTGTCGATGTTGAGCCGCTCCATCGCGATACCGCCATGGTGGTGCGCTCGCTCGCCGCGCTCGAGCGCCCCATGCTGGTCGATTTCATCCGGGAAATTGCGCTGGAATGCGCGCGAGTGGGCACTATCCTCGATAGCCGACTAGAAGACCTGCTCGCTGCCGCCTAATCTCCCGCCAAGAGGAGATATTATGCCCACATATGACTTCATCATCGCCGGCGGCGGCTCCGCCGCCTCGGTCACGGCCTGGCGTCTTGTCAAAGAATTCGGTTTTTCCGTCCTGATGCTCGAGCGCGGCCGCGCCCGCACCAATCGCATCATGGCCATGCCCGCCGGCTATATGAAATATCTGGGCCAAGACACCTTCCTCGAAATGCACAAGACCGTGCCGCAGCCCCAATTGGGCGGCCGCGCCCCCATCGTGCCGGTCGCCAAGGTTTTGGGTGGCGGTTCCTCGGTCAATGCCATGGTCTATATGCGCGGCCAGAAGGAGGACTATGACGGCTGGGCCCAAAGCCTCGGCAATGATCCCACCTGGTCCTATGACGCCATATTACCTCACTTCAAGGCCGTGGAAGACAACGCCCGCCTCCATGACGGTTTTCACGGCACGGGCGGTCCCCTCCGCGTCTCCGACCCCGGCTATACGACAGAGACGACCCACGATTTCATCGCCGCGGCCGAGGCGCTCGGCCACAAGGCCAATCCCGATTTCAACGGCGCCTCCCAGTTCGGCGTCGGCATCATGCAGCACACCTATGGGCAATGGGGCCGCTACAAGGAGCGCTCCGACGCCGTAAAAGCCTTCCTCGACCCGTTGAAGGCCGATGGCCGGCTGACCATCGTTTCCGGCGCCCGCGTCGATCGCATCCTCGTTGAAAACCACCGCGCCACCGGCCTTGTCTATACCAGGAACGGCGAAACCCACACCGTCCGCGCCGAACGCGAAGTGCTCATCGGCGCCGGCACCTATAACAGCGCCAAGCTCATGATGCTCTCGGGCATCGGTCCCGCCGATCACCTGCGCCAGCACGGCATTGATGTCACCGCCGACATTCCCGGCGTCGGCCAGAACCTGCAGGACCATCACGAAGTCCCCGTCATCGCCACGACCAGGGAAAAATCGGGCTATTTCGGGCAGGACCGCGGCTGGAACATGATCCGCAATGGTCTCCAATATCTCCTCACCAATTCCGGCCCCGTCACCACCACAGGCATCGAAGCCTGCCTGTTCTTCGATCCCGATGGCGGCAGCCGCCCGACCATCCAGCTCTATTGCGCCCCCATCGTCTATCTCGACCGCGACGTCTCGGCGGCCAAACCCACCTATGGGGTCACCTTCACCTCCTGCCTGCTCCGCCCCAAGGCGCGTGGGCGCGTCACCCTGCGCTCGGCCGATCCCGCCGATCAGCCGGTGGTGAACTGCAATTTCTTCGGCGATCCCGACGATCTCCGCCTCACCATCGCGGCCCTCCACGAGGCGCGAAAATTGCTTAAAACAGCGCCCCTGGCCGACAAGATCGACACCGAACTGCTTCCCGGCCAACAGGTGATGGAGGACCCCGAGGCCCTTACCCGCTATTGCGGCCAGACGGTCAAAACCAATTACCACCCGGTCGGCACGCTGCGCATGGGCCGCAACGACGACCCGACCGCGGTTGTCGATGCCGAACTGAAAGTGCGCGGCATCGAAAGCCTGCGCGTCATCGATTGCTCGATCATGCCGCAGATCGTCTCCGGAAACACCAATGCCCCGGCCATGGCGATCGGCTCGAAGGCGGCGAGTCTCGTCGCGGGGGTTTAGGCCCCCGCCTCACGCACTCCCGATAAGAATGCCCGCGGCAAAGACCAGCGCGCCGCCCAGCACCACCTGCAGCACTGCCCGCCAGAACGGGGTCTGCATATACCGCTTCTGGATGAAGGCGATAGCCCACAGTTCGAGCAGAACCACCGCCCCGGCAATAAAGGTCGCCGTCCAGAAATCGTGGATCAGATAGGGCAGGGCATGCCCCAGCCCGCCCACGGCGGTCATGATCCCCGCGGCAAAACCGCGCATGATCGGCGAGCCGCGCCCGGTCAGCTTGCCATCGTCGGACGCGGCCTCGGTAAAGCCCATGGAAATACCGGCGCCCACCGCCGCAGCCAGGCCCACCAGAAAGGTCTGGTGCGTATCCCCCGTCGCAAAGGCCGCGGCAAAAACCGGCGCCAGCGTCGACACCGATCCATCCATCAGTCCCGCAAGACCCGGCTGCACATAGGTCAGAAGAAACTGGCGATGCGCCTCGTCCTTTTCCGTATCGTGGCCCGTCTCCCCCAGCAGCTTTTCATCGAGTTTGGTGGCCGTCGCCGCGTGGCCGCGCTCGGCCCGGGCAAGATCGCCCAGCAGCTTGCGAATGCCCACGTCATTGGCCTGTTTTGCCGCCTCGAGATAGAAATGATAGGCGCTTTCCTCCATTTCCCAGACCTGCTGGCGCGCCTGTTCGAGCGTCAGGGTTTTGAGGAGCCACACCGGCTTGCGATTGAGAAAGCCGCGCACATGCTCGCGGCGAATGGGCACCAGGCGCTTGCCGAACCGCTCGACATAGATGTCGAGCAACCGCCGGCGATGATCGTCTTCCTCGGCCGCCATGGCTTCGAGCAGCGTCGCCGTGCCGGGATAGGTCTCGCCCAGCCGCGTCGCCAGTTCGGAATAGATGCGCCCATCCTCTTCCTCGGCCGCAATCGCCAAAGACAGGATTTCACGCTCCGACAGCGTGTCGAAAGCGCGTCGATTGTCCGGCCATAGGGTAAACATGTCCGCCTCAAAGTTTAGAACTATTCCAAACAATGTTTAGAACTGTTCTAATCTTCGAGCAAGGGGCTTTCGCCCGCGATGGTGCCGCTCCTTCCGCTTTGCGCGCTCGGCCATTGCCAGGGGCCCGGTCCATTCCCATCTGCCTTGGCTCAAATGGGAAAAACCATGTCCAGCGACCAGCCAGATCACGCAATGCGCCAAGCCCAAAGGCGCCGCTCGAATGTTTACGCCTTTCGCCGGCTGAAATGGGGCGCGCCGGAAAAGCTGAGGGCAAGGACGCCGCAGGCAAAGAGTAAGACGCCGCTGCCCTTCGCCAAGCCGGGCAGTGGCAAGGCGCTTAATATCGCCCTGCTCGTCGCCATCGGCTTTGTCTGCGGAGTGCTTGCGGTGGTGGCGCTGGGCTAGGACCCAGCAAGGCTCCCCTCAATGCCCGAGGAATCGCTCCATCCGGAACGGCTTCACATCGATCGCCGTCGCTTCCCCGGTCATCATCTGGGCAAGCAGCTCGCCCGTCGCCGGTCCCAGCGTAAAGCCATGATGGGCATGGCCGATCCCGGCATAAAGCCCTTCATGTTTCGGCGCCTTGGAAATGATCGGCATCATATCGGGCGTACAGGGCCGCGCCCCTTTCCAGGGTTGCGGATCGACGCGTTCGCCGAGCGGAAACACTTCTTTTGCCGCCTGTTCAGCCTTGCCCAGTTGCACCGGCGTCGGCGCCGCATCGCGCAGGTTGAATTCGGCGCCCGTCGTCAGGCGAATGCCGCGCGCCATCGGCGCCAGCACATAGCCGACTTCGGCGTCGAGCAGCAGGTGATTGAGCGCCGCGCCCTCGGCCGGCTTGTAATGCATGTGATAGCCGCGCTTGACGAAGAGCGGCAGGCGATAGCCCAGCCTGTCGAGCACTTCCGGCGCCCAGGGCCCGAGCGCAATCACGGCCTGTTTCGCCGTATGGAGCGTGCCACCGACCCGCGTCTGCCAGTTTGCCCCGTCCTGCGTCAGCCCCGAGGCTTCGCCCGAAACAAAGGTGCCGCCGAGCTTTTCAAACAGCTTGAAATATTGCGTCACGAGCCCGCCGGGATCGCTGACGGTCCAGGGGTCGGTCCAGTGAATGCCGCCGGCCAGCCCGCCGATCAGGCTCGGTTCCAGTGACTTGAGCCCCGCCCAATCCACCACTTCGTGATGGATATTGAATCGTGCCCGGTCCTCTTCCGCCTTGGCGGCCTCGCGTTGCAGCTTTTCGAGCGTGCGGAAAACCAGATACCAGCCCTTTTTCGAAATCAGCCTTTCCGCCTCCGGCCCTGCCTCGGCGATCAACTCGGCATGGGTCTCGATCGAGCGGGCAATCAGCGGCGCGTAGTTTTCGACCACCTGCCGATAGTGTTCGGGCGAAGAGGCCCACCAATATTTGAGCAGCGGCGGGGCGAGGCGCGGCAAAGCCAGGGGTTCATAGCGGGCGGCGGTGGAAAGATGCAGCCCCACCTGCATCAGCGTATGGAGGTCACGCGGAAAGGCATGCGGCCGCACCCCTTCGCGCTGGATGATCCCGGCATTGCCATAGGAGGTTTCGCGGCCGGGCTGGTTCTTGTCGATGAGGGTAACGCTGCGCCCGCGCTTCAAAAGATGGATCCCGGTGGCAATGCCGACAATGCCGGCTCCAAGGATCAGGACGTCTTGCATATTCGCCTCCTTGACGAATTTTCGGCCCCATCCGCCCGCCTAGCTGGCGGCCGGCGGGGACTGGAACAGATAGCCTCTGGCGCTGGCGGGCACTTCCTCGGCCAGCCAGTCGCGAAACAGTTTTAGCTTCTTGGATTCCCGGCGCCCTTTGGCCGTCGCGAGATAATAGCCATGCGCCCCGGTCACCGGCTTTTTGAAGGGCTGCACCAGCCGCCCGTCGCAGACCGCGTCGGCGCTCATCATATCGGCAGCGAGCAGAATGCCCTGGCCGGAAATGGCGGCATCGAAAGCCAGCGAAGCATCGGAATAGACCGGCCCTGAAAGTTTCAGTTTCGGATCGAACCCTGCCGCCTCGAGCCAGAGCGGCCAGTCGAGCATGCTTGTCTGGTCGGCGATCACGGGAATTTTCCCAAGGTCGGACATATCGGGAAAACGGCGCAAAAATTCGGGCGCGCAGACCGGCTGAAAATCCTGCCCGCCGATCAGGCTGACCGAGACGCCGGGCCAATTGCCATCGCCGAAGCGAATGCCGCAATCCAGGTCCGGCCGCGTCAGGTCGAGCATGGCGCCGGTCACCGTCAGCCGCACTTCCAATCCGGGATGGCGCGAAGAGAATTTGTTGACCCGCCAGATCAGCCAGCGCGAGGCGAAGACGCTGCCCACGGTGACATTGAGCACGCCCTCATGCGCCCCGGTCAGCGTCGCCAGCCCATCGCGCAATGACGCAAAACCCGCGGAAAGCTGGGGCAGGATTTCGATCAGTTCCGGCACGGGTTTCAGCCCCTGCGGCGTGCGCGAAAACAGCTCCATGCCCAGCCGCTCCTCGGCCCGCCGCAGGTGCTGGCTGACCGCGCCCACGGTCACGCCCAGCTCTTCGGCCGCCGGGGCCAGCGCACCGGCCCGCGCCACGATCTCGATTGCCCTGAGGGCATTGAGCGGAATGGGAAAGGGGCTGCTCATATAGATTTTCTATACCGAGCTAAAAACCTTGTCCATTGCGGCGAGGGGGCCTCGGGCGCAAGGTAGGGACACATCGACACCGCCCCGCAATTTTAGTGCAGAGGAGACCGCCATGTCCCGCCTGAACGAGCTTTTGCGCCTTGTCCTGGCCTGGCTCAACGCCCCCGCCGCCGCATCGCCCATGGAACCGGAAATGAGTGCGCGGGATTGGGCCGATCTGCCCCCGCATCATCCCAAAGCCGATGGCACGCCGTGCTGAAGCCATAATCGGGCTGAGAATGGCGGGAAATGTTTTCCCGAGCATGGAGTGCCCACGTGCCCCGCTTCGTCCCAGCCCTTTGCGTTCTTGCCCTTACCATTGCCGCGCCCCTCGCCCAGGAGGCCGCGCCCGCCCCGGCCACGCCGCCCAAGATCACCGTCGATCCCAGTGCCGTGGTCGATGCCATGCCCAAGCAGGGCCAGCTGCTGACCGGGCTCTACGCCACCCAGGCGACGATCGAATTGTGCAATATCACCGTCGCCGAGCCCGGCGTCACCGCGATGAACGCGCATCGCCGCCAGCTCGAAAGCGAATTTCATCTCGAAGGCGAAACCGCGCAAAAGGCCTATGACACGGTCAAGGCCGATGTCGAAAAGGCCGGCATCGATTGCACCGAAGGCAGCCCCGACCGCCAGCAGACCGAAGCGGTCATCGCGGTTTATTCCGGCACCTGATTTCTACTCGCAGATCTGCGCCGTGCAGGTCTGACCGTGACAGCCGAGGTCGAAATGCAGGTGATCGCGATGATCCGCATTGGCCTCGGGCCCGAGCACGGTCGTAAATGTCCCGCACGCCGCGCCATGTGATTGCCGGAGCAGCTTTGCCTCTGGTGTTGTCGCCGGCAGCCAGTCGTCCTTCACCGCAATGCTGCGGCCGTCGGCCAGCGTGAAACCGGCCACATCGAGGGCATTGGCAAAGCCGTGTTCCGAGGTGAACTGTTCCGCCCCGCCGACGCGCGCCCGGCATATATAGCTCGTGCCCGTTTGTAACGCGGCAAGCTCGCTTTTGAGCGCCGCCCTTGCATAGGCATCCACTTCCCCGGCCCAATCGGCCAGCGCCGTCGCCATCTCGCAATTAGTCTGGATCGGACTCGTAAGCTCCACTGTCTTGCCGTTAAGGTTGAGCGCAGTCACCTCAAGCGGCGACTGCGCCATACAGACCCCCTCGGCAATCGGCGGCAGCATTTTTGCAACCACCGCCCCCGAAATCACCGCCGGGCAGGCCGTCTGGTAGATTCGGTCATCCACCACGGTCTCCTTCTCGGCAGGCGGTTCCGGTTCCGGCTCTGGCGCCACGTCCGGCTCAGGCGCGGGTTCGGCCTCAACAGGCTCCGCCGGCGCCTCTTCCCCCAGTCCCTCCGGCCGCGGTTTTGGCAAAGGCGGCGGCGTTTCCGCCTCTTCCTTCACCTCCACGGCCTTTGGCACAAGCCTCGTCGCCGGCGCCCTTTGCGGCACCAGATCCTCAACAAAATCCTCGAGTGGTTTCAAAATATCCTGCGCCGGAACGGATACCGGCAAGAGGGCCAAAAGAGCGGCGATAGCGCGAAGGGGAAAAGCCATGACCCGTTAAACGCGGTTTCGCATGCGAACGTTGCCGTTTACCCCACGGAAACCATCTTTCTCGCGGCCACGCCTTCTGCTATCAGGCGCGAATGACCACGCCGCTCAAGAATATCCGCAATTTCTCCATCGTCGCTCACATCGACCATGGCAAGTCCACGCTCGCCGACCGCCTCATCCAGATGACCGGTGGCCTCGACCTGCGCGAGATGAAGGAACAGGTCCTCGATTCGATGGATATCGAGCGCGAGCGCGGCATCACCATCAAGGCGCAGACCGTGCGCCTCAATTACAAGGCGCAGGACGGGGAGACCTACGTCCTCAACCTCATCGACACGCCCGGCCATGTCGACTTCGCCTATGAAGTCAGCCGCTCCATGGCCGCCGTCGAAGGCTCGCTGCTGGTCGTCGATGCCAGCCAGGGCGTCGAGGCGCAGACCCTTGCCAATGTCTATCACGCGCTCGATGCCAATCACGAGATCGTCCCCGTCCTCAACAAGGTCGACCTGCCCGCCGCCGACATTCCGCGCGTAAAGCAGCAGATCGAGGACGTCATCGGCATCGA
>DATMSG010000133.1:0-15137 GCA_035565515.1 Devosia sp. | reverse complement strand
CCCTCGAGGTCAGGCGCTCTGGATTTTCCTTTGCGCGGCGGTTCTGCCCCGAACCGCTGCGCCTCACCAAGTGCTTTCAGGAGGAGCGCATGAGGCAGTCATTTCCAATGGACAGCGCGCTGGGCGTGGTCTTTGCGCTGGGCGGCGCGGCGGTCCTGCAGCAGGCGCTCGCCATGCCATCCCTTCCCGGCATGAATGTCGGTCCGGGCCTCTTCCCGTCGATCGTCGGCGCCGGCATGGCCATTATGGGTGTGGCGCTCACCATCCAGGGCTGGATCGTGCGCGACACGGCCGAGGACGAGGCCCAGCCGCTCGTCACCTGGTTTGCCCTGGGCATTGTCGCGGCCCTCGCCGCTGCCATTCTCGCCATGCCCTATCTCGGCTTCCTCGTCGTCGGCACGGTGTTTTCTTTCATTGTGGTGCTGATGAGCGGGGGCAAATGGCTCTCCGCCGTGATCTTCAGCCCCATTGCCACGGCGGGCATCTACTACCTCTTCATGTCGGGCTTCCGGGTCCCCCTTCCACGCGGCATCCTGGGATAACCGATCATGGACGCATTCGCTCTGGCTATTGGCCTCGTCTTCAACTTCGAAACGCTGCTGACCATTTTCCTCGCCGCCGTGTTCGGCCTCTTCGTCGGCGCCATTCCGGGCCTGACCGCCACCATGGCGACGGCGCTGCTGGTGCCCGTCACCTTCTATATGGCGCCCATTCCGGCCATTGCCGCGATCATTTCGTGCACCGCCATGGCGATCACGGCGGGCGACCTGCCCGGCACATTGCTGCGCATTCCCGGAACGCCGGCATCGGCCGCCTATGTGGAGGATTCCTATCGTCTCGCCCAGAACGGCAAGGCGGGCCTTGCCATCGGCATCGGCGTCGTCGGCTCGGTGCTCGGCGGGCTCTTCGGTTTTTTGTTCCTGTTGTTCACCGCGCCGATGCTGGCCAAGGCCGCGCTGGGCTTTTCGAGCTTTGAATATTTCTGGCTCGCCGTGCTTGGCCTGTCTTGCGCCGCGCTGATTTCTTCGGGCGGCCTCGTCAAGGGCGCGCTGGCGCTGCTTTTGGGGCTCTTCATCGCCCAGGTGGGCATGGACCCGCTGACCGCCACGCCGCGCTTTACCTTCGGCAATCTCGAACTGATGGGCGGCATCAGCTTCATTCCGATCATGATCGGCATGTTCGCCGTGTCCGAAATCATGCGGGCCGGACGCCGGGCCATGGCCGAAGTGCCGCAGATGAACCTAAAAAACCCCTTCGAGGGGACGCTCAAGGCGCTGTGGAAGTATCGCAAGAACCAGGTGCGCGGCTCGGTGATCGGTTCGCTCCTCGGCGCCCTGCCCGGCGTCGGCGGCGACCTTGCGGCCTGGATCACCTATTCGCTGGCCAAGCGCACCTCGAAAGAACCGGAAAAGTTCGGCAAGGGGCATCCCGAAGGGCTGGTGGAGGCCGGCGCGACCAATAATGCCGCGCTCAGTGCCTCCTGGATTCCGGCCATGGTGTTCGGCATTCCCGGCGATGCGGTGACGGCCATTGCCGTGGGCGTGCTGGTCATGAAGGGGCTCGATCCCGGCCCGACGCTGATGACGCTGCATCCGCAGAATTTTTATGCGGTGATGATCGTCTTCGCGATCGCCAATGTGCTGATGCTGCCGCTCGGCTGGGTGGCCGCGAAATCGGCCCGCTGGATTTTCGAAGTGCCGCGCGCCCTGCTCAATGCCGCCATCCTGCTCTTTTGCATCGTCGGCTCCTATTCGATCAACAATTCCATGTTCGGGGTCTGGCTGATGCTGGGCGCGGGAATCGTGGCCTATGTGCTCGAAGCGCGGATGATCGCCATTGCCCCGATCATTCTCGGCATCGTCCTGGGGCCGCTGGTGGAAACCAACTTCACCACCTCGATGATGATCGCCGATGGCAATCTGCTGGGCTTCTTCGGACGGCCGGTGGCGGCATTTTTCGGGGTAGCGACACTGCTCATCTGGGGCGTCGCCATTTTCGGGACCGTTCGGGGCCTGCTCAACCGGGACGGCAAGGGCGCAAGCGTCAGTCAGCTGCCCTCCTGAGCTGCGACAAATTGAGCTCTCACGCCCCGGAAGTCATTGGCTTCCGGGGTTTTTCTTTTTCGCCATGTGACAGTTTTTTAACGATTTTTCCGAGCGCCAGTCTTTCGCCCCATTTGCCCCTTAGCCAGACCTCGCCTGCTCATCACGAGACGGTGAAGACGGTTTCAAGGCGGTTTTTTGGCAGCATTGCGCCATGCGTTTGCTGCATGCCCGCCATGCGACAACTTTACCGGCTTGGCGACGTTGCCGGAAATTGATGGATAGCGAAGAACAACAAGCGTCACAAATGCTCACCGCCCCAAACAATCGATTGTCTCGCCGCGCCTTTTTGTCCGGCGCCGCCGCTTCCGTCGCCCTGCTGACAACCACATCGCTGACCCAGAAGATCTTCGCTATCGAGCCCATGTCCGGCGCTTTCGATTACGACAGCTTTTCGGCCCGCATGAAGGCACTGGCGGGCCAGCCCTATCAGAGCCCGGTTCTCATCGATTCCCCGGCCTATACAGGCCTCAACTATGACGGCTATCGCCGCGTGCAGTTCAACACCGACAAGGCGCGCTGGCGCGGCGACGGTCACGGCTTTCAAATCCAGGCCTTTCCGCCCGGCTGGTTGTTCAAGGAAACCGTCTCGGTCTATGAAATCACCGATGGCGACGCGCATCCTTTTGCCTTCGACAGCGACGACTTCATCTATCACTTCGATGACGCCCAAGAGCGCGAGGCGATCGAAACGGCAGAATTTCCGGGCATTGCCGGCTTTCGCATCAACTATCCCATCAACCGGCCGGATCTGGCCGACGAACTGGTCGCCTTTCTCGGCGCGAGCTATTTCCGTGCACTCGGGCGGGGCAATATCTACGGTTCGAGCGCCCGGGGGCTGCTCATCAATTCCTGGCGCGAAGGCCCGGAAGAATTTCCGCGCTTTTCCGAATTCTACGTGGAACGCCCCACCGGCGATGGCCCGCTGACGGTCTATGCCGCGCTCGAAAGCCCGAGCGTCACCGGCGCCTATCGTTTCCTGATCTCGCCTGCCAATGAGGATCAGCAGGAAACGGTGATGGATGTCACTGCCCGGCTTTATTTCCGCAGCGATATCGGGGAAATCGGCATTGCGCCTTTGACCTCGATGTTCCTTTTTGCCGAGACCAATCGCCACGAATTCGATGATTTCCGGCCGCAGGTGCACGATTGCAGCGGGCTGGTCTTCGAGCCGGAGGCCGGGCTGCCGCAATGGCGCCAGCTCAACAATAGCCCGCAATTGGGCAATTCCTTCTTCTGGGATGCCAATATGAAGGCCTTTGGCCTTTATCAGCGCAATCGCGACTTCGAAAACTATCAGGATGCCGGCGCCCATTACGAGCGCCGCCCCTCCATGCGCGTGGAGCCGACCCATGATTGGGGCCAGGGCCAGGTGCGTCTCATCGAAATTCCGGCCAAGTCGGAAACCGATGACAACATCGCTGCGTTCTGGATTCCGAACGAGCCGCCCAAGGCGGGGCAGGAACGCGAATATGGCTATCGCCTGATCTGGGGCGACCTCGTTGCCAAGGACGATGCCGAATTGGCCCATGTGGTGGAAACCCGCAGCGGCCAAGGTGGTGTCTCCGGGGTCGAACATGCGGCAACCTTGAGGAAATTCGTCATCGATTTCGATGGCGGACGGCTCGCGGAATTGTCGCCGGACACGGTCTTCGAAGTCGATGCCACGGCATCGGCGGGTGAAATTACATCGTCGACCTTCTCGCAGATCGAGGCCAATGGGCTGTGGCGCCTGGTGCTCGATGTGGACACCGAAGGTCAGAACCTTATCGAGCTGCGGGCCAGCATCGGCTCAGGCGGCGAACCGCTGACGGAAGCCTGGCTCTATCAGTGGCGCGGAGAGATTGTATGAAGCACCAGCCCTTTCAGCCCATAGACGGCCTGCCCAATGCCCCGCTCGCCATGCCCAAGCAGACGCTTGAGCGCGGCTCGGCTCTCGGCGGCTTCTTCAAGGCCTTCTTTCTCGTCTGGCAGCGCAACTAGGACTGGTGAATGGGTAATCGGCTAACCACGGGGCGGGCTGGGTGGCTGCGGCTGCTCACGCTGGGCTTCGCCGCGGCCGTGAGCCTGACCGCCGGCATTGCGTTTCTCGATCTGATCGGGGGCAATCGCCCGGTCTTTCTCGACTGGCTGCGCACGATCTTGCTGGTGCTGACGGGCTTCTGGCTCGTCTGGGGCGGCACGATCGGCCTATTGGGCGCGCTGTCGCCCAAACCCAAGCGCCAGCCCGACCTGACGCGGCCGGAGGGCAAGACCGCCATTCTGGTGCCGATCTATAATGAAGACCCGGTCGAGACCTTTGCCCGCATCGCGGCGATGAACCGGCAGATCGTCGCCAAGGGGCTGGGCGAGCATTTTCATTTCGCTATCCTGTCGGACAGCACCTCGCTCGAGGTTGCGGCCGAAGAAGTGAGCGAATTCGAACGGCTGATCGTCGAGCCCGAAGCGCCGGGGCGTATCTTCTATCGCCGCCGCGAGCGCAATATCGGGCGCAAGGCGGGCAATATCGAGGATTTCATCGCCCATTCGGGCGCGGCCTATGACTATGCCATCATTCTCGATGCCGACAGCCTGATGGAGGCCGATACCATGCTCGCCATGGTGCGGCGCATGGATGGCGATCCCAAACTCGGGCTATTGCAGACCGTGCCGGTGGTGATCGCCGCGCGGACCCTGTTCGGGCGGATGATGGCTTATTCGTCGGCGTATTTTTCGCGCTATTTTGCGCGTGGCGCCGCCCTGTTGCAGGGCGAGGACGGGCCCTATTTGGGGCATAATGCCATTGTGCGGGTGCGCGCCTTTGCCTCGTGCTGCGGGCTGCCGGTGCTTTCGGGCAAGCCGCCCTATGGCGGGCATATTCTGAGCCACGACTATGTGGAAGCCGCGCTGCTGGCGCGGGGCGGCTGGAAGGTCGAGGTCGATCCCGGCCTTGGCGGTTCGTTCGAGCAGGGACCGGAAAACCTCATCGAATATGCCAAGCGCGACCGCCGCTGGTGCCAGGGCAATCTGCAGCATCGCCGGCTGATCGCGGCGCCGGGATTGAAATTCTGGAGCCGGTTCACCTTCGTTCAGGGCATCATGGCCTATCTCGCTTCGCCCCTTTGGCTCCTGCTCCTGGCGGCGAGCCTGCTGTCGAGCCTTATTCCCGACAGCGGCGGGGATCGCTGGGGGGCGACGCCCTGGATCATCGGGGTGGGCGTGCTGACAACGCTGCTGCTGCCCAAATTCGCCATTGCGCTGCGCGGCGCCACGGACGGCACCAATGCGGCCTTTGGGGGCTGGCGGATCATTCCTTCGGTTCTGAGCGAGATCGTCATTTCAACGATCATGGCGCCGGTGCTGCTCGGCTTTCAGAGCCGCGCCGTGTTCCAGATTCTTTTCGGCATGGATGGCGGCTGGCCCGCAACCGAGCGCGATGCACGGGCCGTGCCGCTGCGCACGGCCTTTTCGGCGAGCTGGTGGATCGTGCTGACGGCGCTGGCGGCGCTGGTCTTCATGGCCTATGCCGGGCCCGCATTCCTGCCCTGGCTGCTGCCGGTGGCGGGGCCGGCGCTGCTGGCGCCCTTCGTCATCTGGGCCACGGCGCGCGGCGGGGACCGTCCGGTCAGCACCTGGCTGTTCTCGACCGCCAATGAACGCGCCCCGAGCCCGATCATCGTCGAGGCCGAAGCGATCCTTGCAAGCTGGCGGGCGAGCGAGCCGGTCCTGACGACCAGCCTTGCCGAAGTCGCCGTCCATGCTTGAGCGCAAGCCGTCGGTCTGGCACCGCATTCCCGGGCTCAGAGCCATTGCGGTGGGCCCCGCCCCCCTGCCCCCCGGCGGGCGCGACGAGCGGCTCGACATGTTCCGGGGCCTGGCTTTGGTGATGATCTTCATCAATCACGTGCCGGGCACCGCATTCGAGGCTTTCACCAATCGCAATTTCGGCTTTTCGGACGCGGCGGAAGCCTTTGTGTTCATGTCGGGCGTGGCGGCCGGATTGGCCTATTCGGGGGCATTTCTCAAAAAACTGCCGCTCTGGCTCGCCATTGCCCGGCCCTGGGCGCGGGCGCGACAGCTCTATTTCGTGCACCTGACGCTGACCTTCATCTTCCTCGGCACCTTTGCCGCGGCGGCGCATTTCTTCGGGCTTTACGAACTGCTCGAGACCAATAATCTGCGGGCGCTGGCGCGCGAGCCGCTGGCGGTGCTGATCGGCATTCCGCTGCTGACGCATCAATTCGGCTATCTCAATATCCTGCCGCTCTATCTGACGCTGCTGCTGGCAACGCCGCCGCTGATCGTTCTGGGGCTCAAAAAGCCCTATTGGCTGGTGGCGGGTTCGGTGCTGCTGTGGTTTCTGGCCGGCACGTTCAGGCTCAATTTTCCGAACTATCCCAATTCGGGCGGCTGGTTTTTCAATCCGCTCTCCTGGCAATTGGTGTTCGTGCTGGGGCTCGTTGCCGGCATGGGGATGAAGCTGGGGAAGCGCGCTTTTCCCGCCCATCCCATCGCCTTTCTCGCCGCGCTCGGCTTTCTATTGCTCTCGATCCTGTGGATGAAGGTGTCGCCGGTCGGCGCCATGGGCAATGGCATATTGCGCTGGTTCTGGCAGGTCGGCGCGCCCTTCCATATCCACTCCTTCGACAAGACCTTTTTGTCGCTGCCGCGGCTCTTGCATGCGCTGTGCCTCTTCTATGTGCTGGCCTGTATTCCAGCCATGCAGGGCATTGCCGCCTCGCGCCTTGCCGCGCCCTTCCGGGCCATGGGGCGGCAGGGTCTGGCAGTTTTTGCCACCGGCACGGCCCTGAGCCTGTTGTTCCAGGCGGTGAAGGCCGGTGTGCCCGACAGCATGCTGACCGATGCGGCGATCATCGTCGTGGGCCTGGCCGTGCAGGTGGGGCTGGCCTATGCGCTCAACCATACGGTGGCGATGAAGGCGGCTGTGGCGCGGGCCAGGGCTTAGACGCGAGGCTTTGCTGGGCAAAGCGTCTCACCATGGGGGCTTCTGGATTGTGTTTCAGAGCATAAAGAAACGATCTAGCCGCTGCGCCAATGGGGTTGGGGTTCGGCCAGGGTCTGCAATTCCCTGATCGGGGCGCCCTCGATGCGCTTCAGCAACAGGCGGGTCAGTTCGCCGCCGGCAGCGAAGACGTCTTCGCGGATACTGTCCATCTGCGGGAAGAGCGTGGGCAGGATGCCCGAGGTCTGCTTGTAGATCAGCTGCACCTGCCGTCCAAGCGCCGCACCGCCTTCGGTAAGGCCGCCGACCAGGGCGATGGTGCGCATTTCACTGTCGGAAATGATGCCGTCAGGTCCCCCGGGGGCGCGGGCAAGATCGAGGCCGACACGGCGCATTTCGGCCGGGCTCAATTTTGCCGTGCCCTCGAGCACCTGCGCCTCGATGCCGGCGCGCGCCGCCTCCTTGCGATAGGCGGTGACGATATTGTGGTAATTGGTGGTGCTGTCGTCCCCGATGACGAGGAGGATGTCCTTGCAGCCCTTGGCGGCGAGGCGCTTTACCGCCAGGGCCGCAAATTCCTCGGAGTGAAAATCGTGATAGGCGTGAGGGGTATAAAACTCCGTGCGCCCATGGCTGACAAAGGGGAAATCGGCGTCGATCATCATCTGCACGCGCGGATCGCGCGGGCCGGTATGCGTGATGATGACGCCATCGGCGGTACGATTGGCAAGAATGTAGTTGATCGTCTCGGTACTGTTATGGCGCTCGAATTCGGGGATCACCGTCAGGTGGTAGCGCGTGCCGTGAATGGCATGGCCGATGCCCTGGATCATGTTGCGGGCAAAATCGATGGAGTCTTCCGAGCCATCGAGCACCAGGGCGATGACATTGGTCTTGCCGGTGCGCAGGCGCACCCCAGCCCGATCAGGCACATAGCCGAGGGCTCTGGCGGCCTCGTTGACCTTGTCGCGGGTCTCCTGCTTGAGCGTGGTGCCGCCGCGCAGGGAGAGCGATACGGTGGAAAGGCTAAGTCCGGTCATTTCGGCGATGGTCTTGAGCGTCACGCGCCGGTTGCCGCTGGCCATGGTGTTCGTCGTCGTCTCTTGCTGCGTTGCTGTCCCCGGGGGCGATTTTACACGGGGCGGCGTTCAAACCAATGCGAATTTTTTGCAACGTTTTAGTTTTGGGCTGACGATTCTGAAATCGATACAACAATCGGTATGTCATTGAAATAAATAACTAAAAAATCAGATATGTCAGCAATGGTGACGATATTGGATTTTGAATTGCAACGTTGCATAGCATGTGATTACGTTCCTGCGTTCGGAGCGAGGAGGTTCCGGGCAATGCCGTACCGATAAGCGGCAGCGAGCAGCAGAGGAGGAGTTGATGCTCAGGACGGGTTTTCTGACGACGGTTGCCGCCATATCCCTGGTAGCGGCCGCCAGCATTCCGGCGCGCGCCGAAGTCTCGATCATGTACATGGAAGCCTTCGGGGCCCTCGTCGAGTCGGGCATCGAAAAGTTCGAGGCGGAGACCGGCGAGAAGGTCAATGCCATAAAACTGCCGGGCCAGGGCTATGACCAGCGCATTGCGCTCGATCTCAGCGCCGGAACCGCCGCCGACGTCAATCTGGTAGACTCCTTCATGGTCAGCGAACTGGCTTCGGCCGGTTATCTCGAACCGCTCGACGCCCAGCTCGCCGGCTGGGACCAGTTCCAATATTACCTGCCGGGCCTGCTCGAAGTCGCCTCCTATCAGGGCAATGTCTATGCCCTGCCGACCGATACCGATGTGCGCATGCTCTGGTATGACCTGTCCAATTTCGAAAAGGCCGGCATTCCCACGCCCTGGGAGCCCAAGAACTGGGCCGACATTCTCGATGCGGCGCAAAAGCTCAAGGATGCGGGGGTGCAATATCCCTTCCAGCTGCCGGCCGGCACCAAGCAGGCCGAGGCCGCAACCATGCAGGGCGTCTATATGGCGCTGCTCGGCGCGGATGTGCCCGAGGGCGACCGCAATCGCCTTTTGAAGCGCGACACCAATCAGTGGATCGGCGACAGCCCCGCCCTACGCCGCACCTTCGATCTCTATCATCAGGTCTATGCCGAAAAGCAGCTGAACCCGGCCGATCTCAACTATGCGACCGATATCGGCGCGGCGGTGCGAGCGGCGCTGGCCAATGACCAGCTCGGCATTCTCGCTTCCGGCTCATGGGAAGATGCGTGCCTGTGGGACTGCAACAATCCCCCCAGCCGCGAAGAGCGCGACGCCGAGGTCGCCTGGACCCCATGGCCAGGCTCGGGCGAACCGGGCACCAAGGCGACCACCAATATTTCGGGTGGCTGGACCCTGGGCGTCAATGCCAATGCCGCCGACAAGGACATGGCCTTCAAGCTCGTGACCGCGATCTTCGATGAGAGCAATTTCAAGCCCTGGACGCTCTCCACCCATCGCATGGCGGTGCGCACCGATATTTCGGAATCGCCCGAATATATGGCCGATCCCTTCCTCGCCAAGGCGACGGGCCTGGCTGCCGATACGACCGGCCGCGACACCGTGCCCGGCTATCAAACGGTTTCGGCGCTGATCCAGCAGGCAACCTCCGACCTCGTCGATGGCGTACCGGTCGATGAGGTGATCCAGACCTATCACGATGCGCTGGTCGACGAGTTCGGCGAAGAAAATGTCGTGACCTACGAATAGGCAGGAGTCCTCCCGACGCGGCGGCGCCCGAAATGTCCTCCGGGTGCCGCCGTGACGGGAGTTTTCGAAGATCCCATGGTGAGCCGGCCGAACCGCGAGGCCGGCTCCACATGCGGTCTACTGGTCGGGCCTAGATCGAGGTGCGTTCATGAAAAACCAGGCCAATCCCTGGCTCACCGGCAATCTCTATGTCCTGGTGCTCGGCATGTTGCCGGCGATCGTGCTGATCGGGGCGCTGCTCTATTTCACCGCCTGGGCCTTTGCCTTTTCCTTCACCGACCTGGCGCTGGTGGGGCGGAAAAGCGTCGAATGGAGCTGGGTGGGACTGGAAAATTTCGAGCGGCTGTTCACCCGGCGGGGCTTTCTGGAATCGCTCTGGACCACCGTCATCTTCGTGTTCTTCTCGGCCATTGTCGGCCAGTCGGTGCTGGGCTTTTTGCTGGCGGCCACTTTGCGCGGCACGCAATCGACCATTCGCAGCGTGGTGGAAGTCTGCATCATGCTCGGCTGGCTGCTGCCCGATATCGTGGCGGCCTTTCTGTGGTCGGCAACGACCAGCCAGACCGGGCTGATCAATCAGCTGATCGTCGTGCCGCTGGGCTTTCCGCCGATCAATTTCATCAATAGCTATGCCCTGCCGGTGGTCACCATCGCCAATATCTGGAAGGGCACGGCCTGGTCCTATCTGCTGTTTTCGGCCGCGCTCGATTCGGTGAGCCGCGAAGTGGTGGAGGCGGCCAAGGTCGATGGGGCAACGCCCTTCCAGCGCATCTGGCTCGTGCAGCTGCCGATCATCCGGCCGCATATCGCCACCAATATGCTCTTCATCACCATCTGGACCTTCACCTATTTCCCGCTGATCTTCGCCATGACCGGCGGCGGGCCGGGAAGGCAGACGGAAACGCTGGCGGTCTTTCTCTACAATCAGAGTTTTTCGCGCGGCAATCTCGGCTTCGGCTCGGCCATTTCGGTCGCCATGCTGCTCATTGTCGGCGTGCTCTCGCTCTTTTATCTGCGCCTGTTGCGGGAGCCTAAATGATGGATAACCAGCCCTCTCGCCTGACCGCGATTGCCCTCGCCTTCATGGCCGTCATCTGGGTCAGTCCATTTTCCTGGCTCATTCTCAATGCCTTCAACCCGCTCTCGACGGGCCAGCTGGAAATTCCCCGGGCCTTTGGCTTCGACAACTTTGGGCTGGCGGTCAGCGGCAATGCCGGGCGGCAGTTCTTCAACTCGATCATCATCGCGGCGGGCACGGCGACGCTGTCGGTGGTCGTGGGAATTTCGGCCGCCTATCCGCTGTCGCGGCTGCGGATTCCGGGGCGCAATGCCTTTTTGTGGACGCTGGTGCTCTTGCGCATGCTGCCTTCGGCGGGCGTGCTGGTGCCGCTCTATTTTGCGGCGCAGCGGTCGGGCCTGCTCAACCAGCTCGGCGTCATCATTGCGCTGACCATTCTGAACCTGCCCTTCACGCTGCTGCTGCTCAAGAATTTCTTCGATACCGTGCCGATCGAACTGGAAGAGGCGGCCTATGTGGAAGGGGCGAGCCTTTTTCAGATCGTCACGAGAATCGTGTTGCCCATGTCGCGGGCCGGAATCGCGGTGGTCTGGTTCTTCAGTTTTACCGGGGCCTGGAACGAGTTCCTGCTGCCGCTGATCTTTGCGCGCGTGCAGGACGCTTTTCCCATGTCGGTCGGGCTTTACGCCGCTTTCGGGCAGCAGGGCGCCATCAATTACGGCTTCCTGACGGCCTTTTCCATTCTCTACGCAGCGCCGGCGATCGGCGTCTATTTCTTGTTGCGGCGGAACATGAACACAGGGTTCGCCGGTGTCGGAGTCAAAGGATGACCTATTCCAATCCTCAATCTAGCAAACTCGGTCTTCTCGACGACGACCTCAAACAAGAAGGCAAGCTGCTGCGCCTTTGCAAGGATCTTGAAAGCAAGATCCGCACGCCCATCGCCAATGTGCCCTTCCAATGGCACGTGCAGCGCGCCGACGGGTTTTCGGCCGCCGAGGCGCTGAAGGCCGACTGGAAGACTTGGGAAAAATTCGGCCGCCATTCGGTCTGGGCCAAACACCAGGAGCACACCTGGTTTGCCGCCGAAATCACCGTGCCGGAAGAGGTGCGGGGAAAGGTGTTCGTCGCCCATTTCACCAGCCAATGGCAGGACCGGCCGGGCTCGACCGACCCGCAATGCCTTGCCTATCTCGATGGCAGGATTGCCCAGGCGCTGGACGGCAATCACACCGAACTGGTGATCGAGCGCGATGCCAAGCCGGGCAATAAGCATGTGCTGCTGGTCAATGCCTTTACGTTTTTCGACCGGCCGCTGGTGGGGTTTGAAGTGGACTTTTTCGTGCGCAATGAGCGCGCCGAAAAGCTCTATTACGACCTGCAGACCCCGCTTGATGTGGCGGTGCGGCTTTATCAGAACGATCCGCGGCGGCAGGCGATTTTGAACATTGTCGAGCGGGCGCTGCGCGCGCTCGATCGGCGCGATGGGCATACCGAGGCTTTCGAGGCCGGGCTGCCGGCGGCGGAAAAGATCGCTCGGGAAATCTACGATCTCGTCGATACCGAAGTGCAGCCGCAGATCACCGCCGTGGGCTCGACCCATCTCGATGTCGGCTGGCTCTGGCGCGTCATGCATACGCGCGACAAGACCGGCCGCAGCTTTGCCACCGTGCTTAACCTGATGGAGGAATATCCGCAGTTTATCTTCATGTACAACCAGTCGGTGCTCTTCGATTTCCTGAAAAAGGACTATCCCGAAATCTGGGAGCGCATGCTGGCTCGGGTAAAATCCGGGCAGTTCGAGATCGAAGGCGCCATGTGGGTGGAGCCGGACGTCAATATCGCTTCGGGTGAATCACTGGTGCGCCAGATCATGCGCGGGCGCCGTTTCCACATCGAGCATTTCGGAGTCACGCCCAAGACCGTGTGGCTGCCGGATACCTTCGGCTATTCGGCCAACCTGCCGCAGGTCATGGAAAAATCCGGGCTCGAATATTTCGTCACGTCCAAGCTCTCTTGGAACGATACCGACCGGCATCCCTATGACACCTTCTTCTGGCGCGGCATCGACGGGACTGTCACCAAGGCGCAGCTGATCACCGCGCAGAAATATGACAGCGAGGAAATCTTCACGACCTATAACGGCGACCTGTCGGTGTCCGAGACCATGGGCGCGTGGAAGCGCTATGAACCCAAGGCCGCCTATAATGAAGTCGTCATGTCCTATGGCTATGGCGATGGCGGGGGGGGGCCGACGCGGGCGATGATCGAGCGCGGTACGCGGCTCGAGCGCGGTATTCCGGGCGCGCCGCGGGTGAAGCTCGAAGGCATCGTTCCGTTCCTTGATCGCCTGGGCAAGGCGATGGATGCCAATCCGGCAAAATTCCCGACCTGGAATGGCGAACTTTACCTGCAATATCACCGCGGCACGCTGACCTCGGTCGCCAAGAACAAGGCGAACAATCGCAATGCCGAACGGCGGTTGCGCGAGCTCGAATTTTTGGGGGCGATGGCACTGAGCCAGGCGGGGCATGCCTATCCCTCTGAAACCCTGGCGGAATTCTGGGAGCTGGTGCTGATCAACCAGTTCCACGACATCCTGCCCGGCACGTCCATTCCGGAAGTCTATGTCGATAGCGACGGCGAATATGCCCAGATTTTCTCGACGCTTTCCTCCCAGAACGGGCCCTGGCATGCGGCGGCGCAGGCTTTTGCCAAGCCTGGCGCCGATCAGCTTCGGGTGCTGAATTTCACCAGCCAGAACCGGTCGGAACTGGTGCGGCTTGGTGATGTCGGGACAGGCAATGGGCTAGCGAGCGCCGGCGGCGTTGCAGCTGTGCAGAAGATCACGCGGGCCGATGGCACGACGGAAAATGTCGCGCCGATGGGCAATATCGCGGCGCTCGGCTGGACGGCGGCACAGGTTGTTTCCTCGGCACCGGTGGCCAAGAGCACGCTGTCGGTTTCCGAAAACCATCTCGAGAACGAGCTGATCAAGGTCGCGTTCGACAAGGCGGGGGAAATCACCTCGGTCTTTGACAAGACGCGGCAGCGCGAGGTGCTGGCACCGGGTGCGGCGGCCAATCGGCTCATTGCCTATGAAGACAAGCCGATGGAGTGGGATGCCTGGGACATCGACCGCTATTTCGAAGAGCAGTTCTGGCCGCTGGCCGATAACCCGACGAAAATTTCCGTGGTCGAAACCGGGCCGCATCGCGCGGCGATCCGTGTGGAGCGAAAGTACCAGAAATCATTGATCGTACAGGTCATTTCGCTCGCCGCCGGGGCGCGGCAGGTGGAGTTCGACACCTTTATCGACTGGCAGGAGCGGGCGCAGGTGATCAAGGCGCAGTTCCCGTTCGATCTCAACATTTCCGAAATCCGCTCGGAAATTCAGTTCGGTCACGTCAAGCGCCCGACCCATCGCAACACCACCTGGGACCGCGCGCGGTTCGAGGCCTCGATGCATCGCTGGGTGGATATATCGGAAGCCGATTTCGGTGCGGCGCTGATCAATGACAGCAAATATGCCTATGATTGCCATGAGCAATCGGTGCGGCTGACGCTGGTGCGCGGCTCGACCTTCCCGAGCCCGGATGCCGACCTCGGCGAGCATCGCATTCGCTATGCGCTATTTGTGCACGAGGGCATTGCCGACCTGGCGCAGGTGCATCGAGCGGCGGAGCGGTTCAACAATCCTCTGGCCGTTATCGGCTCGACCTCTCCCCAGGCGCAGGCGGCGCAAAACTTCGAGCAGTTTAGCCTGGCGCAGGTGAGCGGGGATAATGTCACCATCGAGACGGTGAAAAAGGCCGAAAAATCGGATGAACTGGTGCTGCGCGTCTTCGAGCACGCCAATATCCGGGCCGAGGCGGTGATCTCCTTTGGCCTTGAGGTGAAGCGGGTACGAACGGTCAACCTGATGGAGGAAGGGCCGAGCAAACCCCTGGAAATCAAGGATAATAGCGTTTCTCTGAGCTTGCGCCCGTTCGAGATCGTTACGCTCCTGGTAGAAATCTGAGGAGGATTTCATGGCCGATGTCACGCTGCGGCAGGTACGAAAATCCTATGGATCGCTGGAGGTGGTCCATGGGGTCGATCTCGATATCAAGAGCGGGGAATTCGTGGTTTTCGTCGGGCCTTCAGGCTGCGGGAAATCGACGCTTTTGCGCATGATTGCCGGGCTCGAACCGATTTCGGGGGGCGACATTTCCATCGGCGGCCGGGTGGTCAACGATGTGCCTTCGCCGCAGCGCGGTATTGCCATGGTTTTTCAGTCCTATGCGCTTTATCCGCATATGAGCGTTTATGAGAACATGGCCTTTGGGCTGAAGCTCATGAAGACGCCGAAAGAGGAGGTGGATCAACG
>DATMSG010000132.1:0-18124 GCA_035565515.1 Devosia sp. | reverse complement strand
AATGCCCGCACCGATCACCAGAGGCAGAGAAAATTCCAAGGCGACGCTCCTAACTTCGGGCCTTGTGTAGCGCGGGGGCGGCATAAAGCAATTGGCCTTCCGGTCGCATCGCAGGGATGTGACCGGCCCGCTTCAGTGCCCAGACAGCATCTTGGAAATGCGCAGCGCGTAGCGATCCGTCATGCCCGAGGTGTAATCGGCCAGGGAATGCAAGGCCTCGGCCGGCGATGACAGATTGCGCAGATCGAGATCGAGCGCGCGCACCAATTGCTGCGAACGCGAACCCAGAAGATCCGCGTTCCAATCCACCGCAGCCAAATCCTCAAAGACCGGGAGAATGCCGGACATCACATTGTTGATGATCCGGCGGCCGGAGATTTCGAGTTCGGTTTTGCGGCGGGCGGTAAAGATATGATCGGAAGACAGCTTGCGCATGTCTTCAAAGATCGGCGCCATCTGGCAAACCTCCGTCAAAGCGCCGGAGAATGTGCCCGCCAATATCGCTTCGTGATGGGTCTGAAAGGCGGCTACGCAACTATCGATGGCCTTGCCGATGGCCATGGCCCGCAGCATGGCAACGTGCTCGGCCTGGCTTCTGTCCCCCGCGCTCGCATCGCGCGGCTTGGCCGCCGCCACCAGAATTTCGACGACCTCCTTGTAGGATAGTTCGCCGGTGGTGAAGGCGTCCTCGATGTCGACGATATTGTAGCAGATGTCGTCCGCAGCCTCGACGACGAAGACCAGCGGATGGCGCCGCCACCATTTTTCGGCGCCGATATTTTCCTGCGGCAGGCCGAGCGAAGTCGCAACATCCTCGAAGAGGGAAAGCTCGCTGCTGAACACGCCGAATTTTTTAAGGCCCACATAGCTGGCCTCGGAAGTGGCCTTGACCGCCGCGCGGGCTCTGGCGGTCACGGGATATTTCATGAAGGCGCCAAGCGTGGCCTTGGAAAGGCGCATGCCGCCGTCATTGCGGCGCATTTCGAGGCGCGCGAGAATACGGAAACCCTGGGCATTGCCTTCAAATGCGGTGAATTCCGATTGCAGGTCTGCCTCGACATCCGCGGCAAGGCCCCTGCCCGCCGCAAACAGCTCGGCAAACCAGGCGCCCATGGCATCCTCGCCGGAATGGCCGAAGGGCGGGTTGCCGATGTCGTGGGCAACGCTGGCGGCCTGCACGATATTGGCGAGACTGTGCTCGTCGCCGGGCTTTATGAGTTGCTGCTCGACCAGCCAATGCCCGATGCGCATGGCGAGCGACCGGCCGACGCTGCTGACCTCTATCGAGTGGATCAGGCGATGGTGAACATGGTCATGCTCGTAGAGCGGCTGAACCTGGGTCTTGTTGGCAAGACGGCGAAAGGGCGCGGAAAAGATGATACGGTCATGATCCTGCACGAAAATCGACCGGCTGATGCCTGGCGCCGGGGTTTTGTCGCCGAGACGCTCCTCGGAAATCAGGCGGCTCCATTCCATGATCGGTCCTCACGCAGGCGGGAAGACAAGGATATGACCCGCCAACGACGCCGGAGTCCTGCCGAAGCTCGGCCTTTTCAACAGCTATGCGTTCGCCGGCGCAGGAACCCCGACTGCCACCAAAGGCGAGCCAGAGTTCTCTTGCCCAAGCGCGCCTGCCGCCCTATAGCCAGACCGATTGCCTGAAAACGCTCTGTCGCTGAGGTGCCTGTTCATGTCGGTCCGTCCTCTTCGCATCGCCCCCTCCATCCTGTCGGCGGATTTTTCGCGGCTTGGAGACGAGGTGGCAGCCATTATCGCCGGCGGCGCCGACTATATCCATATCGACGTGATGGACGGGCATTTCGTGCCCAATATCAGCTTTGGTGCGCCGATCATGAAGTCGATCCGCGGCGTCACGGACAAGATCTTCGACGTGCACCTGATGATCGCGCCGACCGATGCCTATCTGGCGGATTTCGCCCATGGCGGCGCAGATATAATTACCGTTCATGCCGAGGCAGGACCGCATCTGCATCGCTCGCTCCAGGCCATTAGGGGCCTGGGCAAGAAGGCCGGCGTGGCGCTCAATCCGGCGACACCGGTTTCCACGATCCAGCATGTGATCGACGATGTCGATCTGGTGCTGGTCATGAGCGTCAATCCCGGCTTTGGCGGCCAGAGCTTTATTCCCGAGGCGCTCAACAAAATCCGCCAGGCCAAGGCGCTGATCGGTGGGCGCGATATAGACCTGGAAGTCGATGGCGGCGTGAGCGCCGGGAATGCCCGCGCGATTGTCGATGCCGGGGCCAATGTGCTCGTTGCCGGCTCTGCTGTCTATGGCGGCAATGATCCCAAAACCTATGCCGGCCGCATTGCGGCCATTCGTGATGCGGCGACCGGCCGTATCGCCTGACTCCAATTGTGAACTGCCGAGGCTAAGACCATGATTCCGCGCTATTCCCGTCCCGAAATGGTGGCCAACTGGTCGGCCGAGACCCGCTTCGCCATCTGGTTCGAAATCGAAGCGCATGCCACGAGCAAGCTGGCGGAGCTGGGCGTCGTGCCTAAGGAAAGCGCCGACAAGATCTGGGACGTCATGAACGCCCGCAAGGCCGAAAAAGGCGACTATGGCTTCGACGTCGAGCGCATCGACGAGATCGAGCGCACCACCAAGCACGATGTTATCGCCTTCCTGACGCACCTGTCGGAAATCGTCGGGCCGGACGCGCGCTTCGTGCACCAGGGCATGACGTCCTCGGATATCCTGGACACGACCCTCTCGGTGCAGATGAAGCGGGCCGCCGATATTCTGCTCTCCGATATCGATGCGCTGCTGGCCGCGCTGAAGCGCCGCGCGCTTGAGCACAAGAACACCATCACCATCGGCCGCAGCCACGGCATCCATGCCGAACCGACCACCTTTGGCGTAAAACTCGCCGAAGCCTATGCCGAGTTCAGCCGCAACCGGGCACGTCTCGTCGCGGCGCGTGATGAAATCGCCACCTGTGCGATTTCCGGCGCCATCGGCACCTTTGCCAATATCGATCCGCAGGTGGAAGAATATGTGGCCGAGAAGCTGGGGCTTTCGATCGAGCCGGTCTCGACACAGGTGATCCCGCGCGATCGTCACGCCATGTTCTTCGCAACGCTCGGCGTGATCGCTTCGTCGATCGAGCGCGTCGCCGTGGAAATCCGGCACCTGCAGCGCACTGAAGTTCTGGAAGCCGAGGAATATTTCTCGCCCGGCCAGAAGGGTTCGTCGGCCATGCCGCACAAGCGTAACCCCGTGCTTACGGAAAACCTGACCGGCCTTGCCCGCCTCGTGCGCGGCATGGTGACCCCGGCGCTCGAAAACGTGGCGCTCTGGCACGAGCGCGACATTTCGCACTCTTCGGTCGAACGCATGATAGGGCCGGATGCGACGGTGACGCTGGACTTTGCCCTGGCGCGCCTGACCAATGTGATCGACAAGCTGGTCGTTTATCCCGAAAACATGCGCAAAAATCTCGACCTGCTCGGCGGCCTCCACAATTCGCAGCGCGTGCTGCTGGCCCTGACCCAGGCCGGCTATAGCCGTGAAGATTCCTATGCCGCCGTGCAACGCAATGCCATGAAGGTCTGGGAACATCGCGGCGACCGCACCGGCCTTTTTGCCCAAAACCTCAAGGCCGATGCCGATGTGACACTGAGCGATGCGCAGATCGACGCCATGTTCGACGACGCCTACCACCTCAAGCATGTCGATACGATCTTCGCCCGGGTTTTCGGGGCATGAGAATAGCCGAAGCCGATATTCTGATTCTTCCCGGTCTCGGCGGCCCGAAGGCGGGACACTGGCAAATGCGCTGGGCCGAGAAGATGGCGACCGCCGCAATTCTCGAACAGGCCGAATGGTGGGAGCCAGATGCCGACGACTGGGTCGAAACGATCAACCAGGCCTGCCGCCTGACGGTGCGGCCAGTGGTTCTCGTGGCGCATTCGACCGCAGTGTCGGCCGTTGTGCATGCCGCGCCCCGGCTGCCGGACAATGTTCGCGGCGCGTTTCTCGTCGCGCCGACCGATGTCGAATTGAGCCCGGCGGCGCCGGAAGCGATTCATGTTTTCCGGCCGATTCCACGCGATCCCCTGCCCTTTCCATCCATGGTCGTGGCCTCGAGCAACGATCCCTATGTGAGCCTCGAACGCGCGGTGGAGTTCGCGAACTGCTGGGGATCGGATTTTCACCAGGCCGGCGAGGCCGGACACATCAATGTCCAATCGGGCCACGGCCCCTGGCCCGAAGGCCTGCTTATGTTCACCCGATTGATGCAGCGGCTATGACCGACCCCTATCGCCTTGTGCCTGAAATACCGGCAGTCGACGACTATCTCCGCCTGCGCGTGGCCGCCGGCCTCAGCGCCAAAAGCCGCGAAGGCGCCAGCATCGGCCTGCCCAATAGCTGGTTCGGCGTCACCTTGATGTTCGACAGCCGCGCCATCGGCATGGGCAGAATCATCGGCGATGGCGGCACGGCGTTCCAGATCGTCGACATTGCCGTGGAGCCCGCGCATCAGGGCAAGGGCCTCGGCAAGCGGATCATGACGGCACTGATGGACAGGCTCAACAGCGAGGCTCCCGACGGCGCCTATGTCAGCCTGATTGCCGACGGCGATGCGCGGCATCTTTATGGCAAATATGGCTTCGAGCCCGTCATGCCCGCCTCGATCGGCATGGCAACACGCGTAACGAGAGGCTGACGCCATACCTTGGGCGGGGGCGCCGGAAATCTGCCCGACTTCCGCCTAACTCACTGAAATTCAGACGGAAAAGCGTCTGCGAGAATTAAATCTTCTTAACTTGAGAAGGCAGCGACGCGGACCTAAACCGTTCGTCGCTGGTTTGGAAACGCCGGCGAATGACGAAAACATTCGCGACGCGACGTTTCCGGAAAACCAGCTGTCCGGGCATTTTGCCCAGTATCGCATGGAGACAATCATGCGTAAATTCGTTGCTCCCCTCCTCATTGCCCTCGCTGCCGTTGCACCTGTGTCCGCCTTCGCGGCCACCTATGCAACGCCAGCGGCGAAGCCGGCTGCAACCTCGCAGATGGAGCAGTCCACTTCGGGCACGGTCAAGGCTTTCGACCTGAAGGCGCATAGCCTGACCCTGGCGGACGGGAAGGTTTACCAGTTGCCCGCTTCCTTCAAGGATCCGGGCCTCAAGGCCGGCGAGAAGATCACCGTGCACTGGAAACAGAACGGAAATGCGTACGAGGCGACCAACGTCACCATCGGATAACAAAAAGGGAGCCGGCAATGCCGGCTCCCTTCTTATTGGGGCTTAGGGGCCAGATCAGCCTTCAGCGGCGATCTGCTCGTTGGCCACGGCAACCAAAGTCGCCATCTTCTGACGAATCACGTCCTCGCCGATAGAAATGCCCTTGGCCTTGAGATCTCCGGAAACCTTGCGGAACACGTCTTCGTCACCCGCTTCCTCGAAATCGGCGGCAACCACTTCGGCGGCATAGGCCTTGGCGTCATCGCCCGAAAGGCTCATCAGTTCCGCCGCCCAGATGCCGAGCAGCTTGTTGCGCCGGGCTTCGGCCTTGAACTTTTTTTCGGAATCGAAAGCAAACTTGGCTTCCTGGCCCTTCTGACGATCGTCGAACCCGCTCATGGTCTCTCCCATTTGGCTTGCCTGCCGGTCCCCCGGCCATTCCCCACCGACATAGGCGGTTGGGCCGAGCAAATCAACGGGAGGCGGGTGACATGCGACCTTGTGTGGCGGTTACCACAGTCGGCGGCGCTGCCGACCGGCCCCGACACGAAAGAGCTTGCAATTCCGTGCCATTGTGGCGCATGAAGCGCGCCTAAACGGTGACCTTTTCACGGCAGCGGAAACCCCCATGAATCGTCGACGCAAAATCTATGAGGGCAAGGGCAAGATCCTTTTCGAGGGTCCGGAACCCGGCACTCTGGTTCAGTATTTCAAGGACGACACCACGGCCGGCAACGGCGCTCGTCACGAAATCATCGACGGCAAGGGCGTGCTGAACAACCGAATCTCCGAATTCGTGTTCACCAAGCTCAACACCATGGGCATCCCGACCCACTTCCTGCGCCGCATCAATATGCGTGAGCAGCTGATCAAGGAAGTCGAGATTATCCCGCTCGAAGTCGTCGTGCGCAATTATGCCGCCGGCTCGCTCTGCAAGCGCCTCGGCCTCGAGCCCGGCACGCAGTTGCCCCGTTCGATCATCGAATTCTACTACAAGGACGATGCGCTCAACGATCCGATGGTTTCGGAAGAGCACATCACGGCCTTCGGCTGGGCTACCCCGGCCGAGCTCGACGACATCATGAGCCTTGCCATCCGCGTCAACGATTTCCTGACCGGCCTGTTCATGGGCGTCGGCATCCAGCTCATCGACTTCAAGATCGAATGCGGCCGCCTCTATGAAGGCGACCTGATGCGCATCGTGCTGGCCGACGAAATCAGCCCGGACAATTGCCGTCTGTGGGACATCAAGACTCGCAACAAGATGGACAAGGATCGCTTCCGCGAAAACCTCGGCGGTCTCGTCGAAAGCTACCGCGAAGTGGCCCAGCGCCTCGGCATCCTCGTTGAAAACGACAATGCGCTGACCACCGGTCCGCGTCTGGTTCAGTAGTTTCGGGAAGACACCATGAAAGCGCGCGTTACCGTCACGCTCAAGGCTGGCGTTCTCGACCCCCAGGGCCAGGCCATCGAAGGCTCCCTGGCCTCTCTCGGCTTTGGCGGCGTCAAGGGCGTCCGCCAGGGCAAGGTTTTTGATCTAGTTCTCGATGGCACCGATGTGGATGCCGCGCGGACGCAATTGACCGGCATGTGCGAAAAGCTGCTGGCCAATACCGTGATCGAAAACTACCAGATCGAAATCTCCAATTAACGCTTAATTGCGATAACTGATGACGCGCCGGGCTTGGCGTAGGACTGTATGCACATGCGTAAAACCCAGATTGCTCTCTCAGTAATGTTTTTCGCCTCGCTCGGCCTGCTGTTCGCGGCCTATGCCTCGGTACCGGTGTAAGCGGCCTTAGGGCATTTCTTACCACGCTAGCAATTGTCTAGAAGCTGATCGCAGACCTTAACGGGCTGGTGTCAGGCTTTTGCTATCCTGCGGTCAAATCGCATGGGAGCGCGACAATGGTTGTGGGCAAGCAAAGACTCGATTGGGTGGATATGGCCAAGGGCCTGTCCATTTTTCTCGTCGTCATCATGTATTGTGCATCGAGCGTGGGCGAGGACACCGGCCAGACCGGTTTCCTGCACTGGACCATCGCCTTTGCCATGCCCTTCCGCATGCCCGAATTCTTCCTGATTTCCGGGCTGTTCCTGAGCCAGGTCATCGACCGGCCATGGCGCGCCTATGCCGATCGCCGGATCGTCCACTACTTCTATTTCTATGCGCTTTGGGCCGTGATCCACATCGTCTTCAAAGTGGCATTGGTCGGCCGCGATCCCGCGGGCGCGCTGAGTTATCTCGCCTGGGCGATCGTCGAGCCTTATGGAGTGCTCTGGTTCATTTATATGCTGGGCATTTTCGGGCTCGCGAGCAAAGTTCTGCACCAGTTCAAGGTGCCTCATTGGGCGGCGCTGCTGGTTGGTGCGGTGCTGCAGATGGCGGGAGTGCATACCGGCAGCTATCTCATCGACCAGTTCTGCGCCTATTTCGTCTATTTCTACGCCGGTTACGTCTTTGCGCCGCAGATTTTCCGGATTGCAGATTGGTCGGCCAGCAATGCCAGCGCGGCGCTTGGCGTGCTGGCGGCATGGGCCGCGGTCAATGCCGTGCTCGTCTTCTCCCCGGGCTTCCGGCTCGACCCCGTACACATCCAGATGGGTTGGGGCGCCCTGCCCGGCGTTCACCTGCTTGCGGCCCTCGCCGGTGCCGTAGCAATCTGCATCGCCTCGGCGCTTCTGGTACGCCTCCCATGGATGAACTGGCTGCGCTGGATGGGCGGCAAGTCGCTGGTCGTCTATGTCGCCTTCGTCCTGCCCATGGGCATTGCGCGCACGCTGCTGCTGGCTGTGGGGATCGAGGAGCCGAACCTCGTCAGCCTCATTATCATGGTCGTCGCGATCGGTTCGCCGCTGGTCTTGTGGTGGATCACGGAAAAGGGCGGCTTCGGCAAGTTCCTGTTCGAGCGTCCGGCCTGGGCACATCTGCCGGGATCGCAACCAGCGCGGCCAGTGACGGCTCCGGCAGAATAGTACGCCCCATCCACATGCACGATGTCATTCCCGGTTTCACCGGAATGACATCGTGGGTGGATCGATGGTGGCACCGCTGTCACAAAGTCGCGGCGAATTCCCCTGCCCCCTTGCCTTTTCGAGCAAGACCGATCACAAGGCCTCGCATCAGCTCAGACACAGCAAGGATCGCCCGATGAAGGCCGCCGTCATCGTGTTTCCCGGACTCAATCGCGACCGCGACATGATCGCGGCGCTGACCAAGATCGGGGGCGTGGCGCCTGCCGTGGTTTGGCACCAGGACGCCGACATTCCCGATGTTGACCTGATCGTCATTCCCGGCGGTTTTTCCTACGGTGACTACCTGCGCTGCGGCGCCATCGCCGCGCGCTCGCCGATGATGGACAAAGTCCGCGAACGTGCCGCCAAAGGCACCAAGGTTCTCGGCGTCTGCAACGGCTTCCAGATCCTGATCGAGGCCGGCCTGCTGCCGGGCGCCTTGATGCGCAATACCTCGCTCAAATTCGTCTGCCGCGAAGTGAAGCTGGAAGTCACCAATACCGACAATGCCTTCACCAGCGGCTATGCCAAGGGCCAGATCATCCGCTGTCCCGTGGCCCACCACGACGGCAATTATTTTGCCGATGCGGAAACGCTGGCGGCGCTCGAAGGCGACGGCCGCGTGGCCTTCCGCTATGCCGAAGGCACCAATCCCAATGGCTCGATCAACAATATCGCCGGGATTCTCAACGCGGAAAAAAATGTGCTGGGCCTGATGCCCCACCCGGAAAACCTCATCGAAAGCGCCCATGGTGGCGTGGATGGACGGGCGCTGTTTGCCGCCCTTCTCGACAAGGCGGCCTGAAGCGCGCGGCCACGCCATGAGGCAGGAGTGAACCATGGTTGACGCGAACAACCCGCTCAATATCGCCATCGTCGTATTCCCCGACGTCGAAGAACTCGACTTCGTGGGGCCATGGGAAGTTTTCACCATGGCCGCCCAACTAGGCGCCCCGCTCAACGCCTTTACCCTGGCCTGGCCCGAAAAGACGCTGCGCTGCGCCAAGGGCCTGCGCATCGAAGCGGACCATGATTTTTCCAATGCTCCCCATGCCGATCTGGTGATCGTTCCGGGCGGCAAAGGGACGCGCACGATCATCATGGAAGACGCCTTTATCGACACGCTGCGCGACTACCTGGCCGGCGCGAAATGGCAGGCTTCGGTCTGCACGGGCGCGGCGCTGCTGGGGCAGACCGGTTTTCTCGATGGCAAGCGCGCAACGACCAATCACGCTGCCATGGACTGGGTGCGCAGCATGGCGCCAAAAGCCTATTTTACCGCCGACGAGCGCTATGTGCGCCACGGCAGCGTGGTGACCAGCGGCGGCGTTTCTGCCGGCATCGACATGTCGCTGTGGTTCGTGGGTCACCTTTTCGGCCACGACCTCGCCCATGAGACGCAACGTGTCATGGAATATTATCCCGAGCCCCCCTACGGAACGACCCGATGACCCTTCGTAACGACATCGAAATCACCCCGCAGCTGGTCGCCGACCACGGGCTCAAGGCGGATGAATATCAGAAGATCCTCGACCTGATCGGCCGCGAGCCGACCTATACCGAGCTCGGCATTTTCTCGGCCATGTGGAACGAGCACTGCTCCTACAAAAGCTCGAAGAAATGGCTGCGCACGCTGCCGACCACCGGGCCGCGCGTCATCCAGGGGCCGGGCGAAAACGCCGGCGTGGTCGATATTGGCGACGGCCAGGCTGTCGTCTTCAAGATGGAATCGCACAACCACCCGAGCTTCATCGAGCCTTATCAGGGCGCGGCGACCGGCGTGGGCGGTATTCTGCGCGACGTTTTCACCATGGGCGCGCGTCCCGTGGCGGCGATGAACGCCCTGCGCTTTGGCGCGCCCGAGCACGAAAAAACCCGGCATCTGGTGCATGGCGTCGTGGCCGGCGTTGGCGGCTATGGCAATTCCTTCGGCGTGCCCACCGTTGCCGGTGAAGTCGAATTCGACGCGCGCTACAACGGAAATAACCTCGTCAACGCCTTTGCCGCAGGCCTCGCCGATACCGACAAGATCTTCTATTCGAAGGCCGAAGGCGTCGGCCTGCCCGTCGTCTATTTGGGCGCCAAGACCGGCCGCGATGGCGTTGGCGGCGCCACCATGGCTTCGGCCGAATTCGGCGACGATATCGAGGAAAAGCGCCCTACGGTGCAGGTTGGCGACCCCTTCACCGAAAAGCGCCTGCTCGAAGCCTGCCTTGAGTTGATGGCCACGGGCGCCGTCATCGCGATCCAGGACATGGGCGCCGCAGGCCTCACCTGTTCTGCCGTCGAAATGGGCGCCAAGGGTGACCTCGGCATTGAGCTGAACCTCGACAAGGTGCCGGTGCGCGAAGAGCACATGACGGCCTACGAGATGATGCTGTCGGAAAGCCAGGAGCGCATGCTCATGGTGCTGCATCCGGAAAAAGAGCCCGAAGCCCGCGCCGTGTTCGAAAAGTGGGAACTGGACTTTGCTACCGTCGGCAAGACCACCGACGACCTGCGCTTCCGCGTGCTCTGGAAGGGCGAGGAGGTCGCCAATCTGCCGATCAAGGGGCTCGGCGACGAGGCTCCGGAATATGATCGTCCCTGGGTCGAGCCGAAAATTCCGGCGGCGCTGGCTGCCGATGACGTGCCGCAGATGGATGTGGCCGACGCACTGCTCAAGCTCATCGGCGGGCACCAGTGCTCGTCGCGCCGCTGGGTCTATGAGCAATATGACACCATGATCCAGGGCAATAGCGTGCAGCGTCCCGGCGGCGATGCCGGGGTGATCCGCGTGCTGGGCCATGACAGCAAGGGCCTTGCCTTCACCTCGGACGTCAATCCGCGCTACTGCGAAGCCAATCCCTATGAGGGCGGCAAGCAGGCCGTGGCCGAATGCTGGCGTAACCTGACCGCTACCGGTGCGGAGCCGCTAGCCGCGACCGACAATCTCAATTTCGGCAATCCCGAGCGCCCGGAAATCATGGGACAACTGGTGAAGGCCGTGGGCGGCATTGGCGAAGCGTGCCGGGCGCTGGATTTCCCCATCGTGTCGGGCAATGTCTCGCTCTACAACGAAACCAATGGCCAGGGCATTCTGCCGACCCCGACCATCGGCGGCGTGGGCCTGCTGCCCGATTGGCAGAAGAGCGTTCGCATCGGCTTTGCCGCGGCCAACCAGCCGATCCTCCTGGTCGGCGGTCCGGCCCTGCGCGGCACGCATCTCGGTCAGTCGATCTATCTGCGCGATCTCTTCGACCGTCGCGATGGCGACGCGCCGCATGTCGATCTCGCCGCCGAACGCAAGACCGGCGACTTCGTGCGGAAACTGATCCGTTCGGGCGTGGTTACCGCTTGCCATGATCTCTCGGATGGCGGGCTCGGTGTCGCGCTGGCCGAAATGGCGATTGCGGGCGGCCTCGGCGCCACCGTGGTCGATGTCGAAGGGCACGACCCTTTGCTGCAGTATTTCGGCGAGGATCAGGGCCGCTATCTCCTGACGCTCAACCTCGATCCGCAGGGCGACGAGATCGCAGCGCTTTGGGCGGAAGCCAAGGCGCTTGGCATCGAGGCTCCCTGGATCGGCACGACCGGCGGCACGGACCTCGTTCTGGGCAAGGCCAAGCCGGTTTCTGTGGCAGCGCTCACCACCGCCCATGAAGGCTGGTTCCCCAACTATATGTCGGCTTGATTGGCCTAACTCTGGCTCATGCCATATGATCGCCGCTCTTTGGGATGCCAAAGGGCGGCGTAGTATTTTCTGGAGCGTCTCTGATGAGATCGAAGCGTTATCTCGCGATCGTAGTGGGTCTGGGTGCGGCGGCCATGCCGATTGCAGCGCTTGGCCAGAGCGTTTCGGTGACCCGCTCCATCTTCGCCGATCAGCCCTATACCCTGATCTACCCCGAGGTAATGATCGCCAGCGGCGGCGCGGGCGAACCATTGGTGATCAACCACCCCAATGCGCCCCTGCAATGCGACCTCTCCATTGTACCGGTGGAAGATACCGAGTGGAGCGCAGAGGCCGCGGTTTCGGCGATCGACACGGCGGCTGTGACGGCTTCGTGGGCGGAAACCTTCCCGGGCTTCGTGCTGGGGCAGACCGGCACGACGCAATACCAGGACGCCACTGCGCTCTTTTATGAAGGCACCAGCGAAAGCTCGCCCATGAACGTGCCGGTTACGCTCATGCACACCGAGACCGTCGCTTCGGGGCGCGGCTATGCGCTCGATTGCATCTACGCCACCTCCGTTGCCGAAGAGATTCGTCCGCTCGTCGATTTCATCGTGGCCAATTTCGCGACGCGCTCCGACGCGGAATGCTGCATTGGGGCAACGGCCGAACCGGATCCCGCGCCGGCGCAATAGCACCGGCCCGATATTGAAGCTGCCGCACTCGCGTGCCATATCAGGGACATGCGCCGGAAACGGCAGAAACGAGCACGGGAGACTGCACATGCCAATGGACGCCACCGAGATCGAGCGCCGCATCAAGGCTGCCCTGCCCGATGCCGAAATCGAGATTCGCGATCTTGCCGGCGACGGCGACCACTGGGCCGCTTCCGTGGTTTCCGAGAGTTTCCGGGGCAAGACCCGCGTGCAGCAGCACAAGATGGTCTATGACAGCCTGCAAGGGGACATGGGCGGGGCGCTGCATGCGCTGGCTCTCCAGACCAGCATCCCCGAATAAGCTGAATGGCGGGCCTGCGCGAATCGCTCGACCTCATCGGCATGGTCCGACCGGAGGCCGGCACTTCCGCGATCAACCATGAAATCGTCGCCGAACAGGCCAGTTCGCTCGGCGCTGCGGAAGCGCGCGTGCTGAAGACGCTGCAAGCGCTCGCTGAAGCATCCGCCAATCGGGAAGCCGCGCTCGACGAAGCGCGGGATGCTGTCTGGTCCTATTTCGTGCAGCGCGAACTTGTCGGTTTCCGCCGGCACGCGGACGTCATTCAAGCACTCGCCATTCCCGCCGAAGTTCTCATTGGCCTCGGAGCCAAGCCGGCGCGGCGGTGATAGTGACGCGATCCCTGGTCTTTGATGTCGATGGCGTTCTCGTCCACGGCTACCACGCACGGCCCGACCTGCACGAAACCTTCGACGAGAAGCTTCGCGGCCTGGGCATCAATGCGGACCGGTTTCAACGGGAATTCATCTACGACATCTTCATGAAGCGGGTGTTGATCGGCGAGGTTCCCATGGTCGAGGCGCTCGACCGCCGGCTGAAGGCCTTTGGCTACAGGGGCTCGACCATGACCGTGCTCGACCTCTGGATGAGCCATGACTGTTTTCCGAACACGGCCATGTTCGAGCTCATTCGGAAATTGAAGGCAGATCCCCAGGTCAGGCTTTATCTCGCTACCAATCAGGACCACAGCCGCGCGCAGTTTCTCTGGCAAGGCCTGGGCCTCAGGGACAGCTTTGAAGACATGTTCTATTCCGCCCGGTTCGGCCGGACCAAGGCGCATAAAAAATTCTTCGAGATGGCCGAGGAACGAATGCCCTCGTCCGAATTGCCGCCCCTGTTCTTCGATGACACGCCGAAGGTCATCGACGCGGCGAAGGCGCATGGCTGGGAAGCCGTGCTGTTCGAGACGATCGACGATTGCGCCACCCATCCCTGGATCGCCGAACGCCTTGGCGCTGCGTCATAACAAACATCGTCAGACGCCGATGGCTGATCTCGACAGCGCCACAGTCCTGTCCTATTTAATGTGCGAGTTCCCCCGGGCCTTGACCCCGGTTTACTGAAAGGCTCCTCCCCATGACCGATATTAACGCCTTTATCGACGACAAGGTGAAGAACAACGACGTGTTCCTCTTCATGAAGGGCACGCCCGATTTCCCGCAGTGCGGCTTCTCCGGCCAGGTCGTCCAAATCCTGGGCTATCTCGGCGTCGACTACGATAGCGCCAATGTGCTCGAAAGCGCCGAACTGCGCGACGGTATCAAGGCCTATTCCAACTGGCCGACCATTCCGCAGCTCTATGTGAAGGGCGAGTTCATCGGTGGCGCCGACATCACCCGCGAAATGTTCCAGTCTGGCGAGCTGCAGACGCATCTCCAGCAGGCCGGCATCGCGGTCAAGCAGAGCGCCTGATCGCTCGCTTTCGAGAATTTGAAGGCCCTGCCCTAACCCGGCGGGGCCTTTTGCTTTTCGAGCCGGGCGATGGCCGCAAGCATGCGCGGCTGCCGAGCAAGGCCCGTCAAAGCCCAGTTGTGAGCCAGCCAAGAGGGTTGGCCGTGCCAGCGGTCATCGACGAGCCGGTCGACCGCGTCGAGCGCAAGGTCCGCCTCGCCCGCGCAGGCAAACGCGCCCGCGGCGTGAAAGCCAAGCCAGGTGATCTCGTCCCGTCCGGAGAGGAAATGCCGGGCGAGATCGCGCCACTCGTTCTCGGTCAGATCGCCCCGGTTTTCGGCCGGCAGCGAAGCGCTATAGGCCAAGGTGGACATTGGGTCTGCGGCGCCCACGCTCCTGGCAAGTGCGATGGATCCGGCATTGGAGGCGTGGCAATGCCAACCCATACGCGAAATTCCGGCCGCGCCGGCAGCGAGGAGGGTGGCACTGAGCGCGTGGCTCGCAAGGCCACGGCGGCGATGATCTGCATGCGTCCAGACGCCGATTTCCGCCCTATCGTCCAAAATGACATCGGGCAGGCAGCGCGAGACCTCCTGTTCGCCCCGGTAGACCCGGTGGCCCCAACCATCTGCTTCTCGGACCACCTCATATCCCGATGGCAGGGCCCGCGGCGGTGACACATCGAGCGGCAGCGAGAACACCAGTCTGGGATGCCGGAGCATAAATGCATTTGGCAGGGCCATGCCTGGTGGCTCGGAGCCGGTGACGTGGAGATATGCCCAATCTTCGAGGTGATCGGCCAATGCCTGCACGGCTCGCGGCGACAGCGCGCCCTCGGAGAGCAGATATGTGCCCTCCGGCCCGTCGAGCACGGCAAGAGTTGGGTGTGCCACGTCATCGACGTGGATTTCGCCCTCTGCGGCTCCGTCGATGACTGCCGCGACGCTGAGGTGAATTTCACTAGCCGCCGCGCCGAGGCTTTTGACGCGCCAGTAGTCTTTCGGATCAAGCTCGATAAGGTTCATGCAATTTGTTCCCATCCCGCGTCCCTAGCGTCAACCCATCACGGGAAGTGATGGAGCCCATTCGAGAATATCGCTTTGCGTGATGAGGGCCGGGGCGTACTAAAAGGACCTGTCGTCCGGATGCTCGCCATGAATACTTCCGCCCTTCGCCCCGCCGTGCCGCTGCTCGTCCTGATCATTGCCGGCTGTGTCGTTGCCGCGATCGGCAATGGCGTCCGCACCAGCTTTGGCCTTTTCACGCTGCCGATGACGGGCGACCTCGGGCTGTCGCGCGAGGGCTGGGGCATGGCCATGGCGATCCAGAACCTCGCCTGGGGCATAGCGCAGCCCTTCGCCGGCGCTTATGCCGATCGGGTTGGCACAGGCCGGACGATTGCCGTGGGCGCCGCCATTTATGCGCTCGGCGTCTTCGCCATGGCGTTTTCGCCTACAGCCAGCATATTGGCGCTGACTGCCGGCGTCGTGACCGGGGTCGGCATTGCCATCTGTTCGTTCTCGGTGGTCATGGCCGCCTTCGGCCGGTCGGTGCCGGCCGAAAAACGCTCGCTGATCTTCGGCGTCGCAACCGCTGCCTCCTCCTTCGGCCAATTCGCTTTCGCGCCGATCAGCCAGGGCTTCATCAACGCCTTCGGCTGGCAATCGGCCCTGATCTACCTCGGCCTGGCGCTGTTGCTGATCATCCCGCTCAGTTACGCCCTGCGCGGCCGCACGGAAAATCCGGTGGGGCACGCCGATCTTCCCTTCATGGAAGCCCTCGCCAAGGCCTGGGGCCACGGCTCTTACCGGCTCCTGGTGATCGGCTTCTTCGTCTGCGGTTTCCATCTGGCTTTCATCAATGTACACATGCCCGCCTATCTCGTGCTGTGCGGCATGTCGCCGGAGGTCGGGTCGTGGGCAATTGCCATTATCGGCCTCTTCAACATCGCGGGCTCATTGTTGGCGGGCTATCTTGGTTCCCGCCTGCCCAAGCAGATGCTGCTGGCCTCGATCTACTTTCTCAGGGCCATCGCCATTGCCGCCTTCATCCTGACGGAGCCCAATCCGACCACGACTTACATTTTCGGCGCTGCGATGGGGCTGCTTTGGCTCTCGACCGTGCCGCTTACCGCGGGTCTCGTCAGCCTGTTCTTCGGCGCCCGATATATGGGAATGCTGTATGGCGTCGCTTTCTTCAGCCATCAGCTAGGTTCCTTCGTCGGCGTTTGGCTGGGAGGCTTCGCATTCGACATGACCGGCTCCTACGATCTTGTCTGGTATCTCGGCATCCTCCTGGGCCTCGCCTCGGCGGCACTGCACATTCCGATCAACGAGCGCAGCGTGTCCAACTTCTCGCTGAAGCCGGCCTGAGGATAAATTCGCAACTATCGGCATCTGCCGATAAAGACTTGCCAATGTGGCCGGACAGGTTCATGGTCCGGCCGTAATTCTGCCGCCCCTCCCCCGGGCGCCCTTATACTGAGCAATAATCATGTCGAACCATTTTACTCGGGTGCTTTCGCGCCCCGAATTCATTGCCCTTATGGCGGCTCTGATGGCGCTCAATGCCCTTGCCATCGACGTCATGCTGCCGGCGCTTCCCTATATGGGCGAAGCTTTGGGTATCGCCAACGAGAACGAACGTCAGTTCGTCGTTTCCTCCTACATGCTCGGCATGGGCATTGCCGTGCTCGGCTTCGGCCCGCTAACCGACCGTTTCGGCCGCCGCGCCCCGCTTCTCGCCGGTGTCGGGGTCTATGTGGCCGCAACGGTGCTCGCCGCCTTCGCCCCCAATTTCGAAACCCTGCTTATCCTGCGCTTTATCCAGGGCATGGGCGCTGCGAGTGTGCGCGTCATCGCCACCGCAGTGGTGCGCGACCGGTATTCGGGCCGCGAAATGGCTGAAGTCATGTCGCTGACCTTCATGGTTTTCATGGCCGTGCCGATCATCGCGCCCGGTATCGGCCAGGTTCTGTTGCTGACGGGGCCGTGGCAGACCATATTCATCTTCATGGGTGTGTTGGCCCTGGCCCTCTGGCTCTGGACCTTCTATCGCCTGCCCGAAACGCTGCCGGTCGAACAGCGCCGGCCGCTCAGTTTCACGGGCATTCTGGATAGTTTCAGGATCGTTTGCACCAATCGCGTGGCGTTTTTCTACGGGCTCGCCGGCATGTTCCTCTTCGGCGCGCTCTTTGGGTTCATTACCTCGTCCCAGCAGATTTACGTCGATATCTATGGGCTCGGCGTCTATTTCCCGGTGGCCTTCGCCGCCATGGCGGGTCTGATGGCCGTATCGTCCTTCACCAATTCGCGCGTTGTCCGCCGGCTTGGCATGCGCCGCTTGTCGCATGGCGCCATTCTGGTCTTCACGATCGGTTCCGGCGTCTGGCTGGCTCTGGCGCTGATGGGCTTCATGCCGCTCTGGCTGTTCTTCAGCCTGCTTGCGATCATCATGTTCTGCTTCGGCTGGGCCTCGTCGAACATGAATTCGCTGTCTATGGAGCCGCTGGGCAAGGTCGCTGGCACGGCCGCTTCGGTCTTCGGCTTTATCCAGACCGTCGGTGGCGCACTGATCGGCGGCTATACCGGCCAGCATTTCGATGGCACCACCGTGCCGGCGGCGTCAGGCTATTTCGCCATGGGTGCACTCGCATTGATCTGCATTCTCATTGCAGAAAAAGGCCGGCTCTTCGGGGTCGGCGAGCAATATGCTCACGGCACTGGCAGCCCCGTCATGGATGCCCACTGAGTTTGAAGCCACCCGGTCCCCCGGGTGGCTTTTTTCTCGGGTTAGTTCAAGGGATCAGGACTGGGCAATTCCAGCTGGCTGCGG
>DATMSG010000131.1:0-3920 GCA_035565515.1 Devosia sp. | reverse complement strand
GGCACAGATCTCTCACCATGCCATGGGAACGAAAAAGCCCGGCCGCAAGGCCGGGCTCCAGTCGTTCACGCTGCGCCGGGAGCTTATTCGCTCTTGGCTTCGCCTTCAGCAGCAGCAGCCTGTTCGGCGGCTGCAGCAGCGGCTGCGGCTTCCGCATCCTTGGCGGCCTGTTCGGCGGCAAAGGCTTCGGCAGCGGCGATCTTTTCAGCTTCGCGGGCTTCGCGCGCGGCAACCGCGGCTTCGCGTTCGCCGGCTTCGATCTTGCGGGTACGGGCGTTGGTCGATTCGAAAATACGAGCCGACTTACCGCGACGATCACGCAGGTAGTAGAGCTTGGCGCGACGGACCTTACCGCGCTTGATCACTTCGACCGAAGCGATGTTGGGCGAGTAAAGCGGGAAAACGCGTTCCACGCCTTCGCCGTACGAAATCTTGCGCACGGTGAAGCTTTCGGTGATGCCGCCGCCGGAGCGGGCGATCACCACGCCTTCATAGGCCTGGAGACGTTCCTTGTCGCCTTCGCGAATCTTGACCCACACCTTGACGGTATCGCCATGGGTGAATTCGGGGAGTTCGCGCTTGGCAGCCTGCAGGGCAACCTGCTCGGCATTGAGCTGTTCGATAATGCTGCTCATTTTGATCCGTTCTGATCTTTTCTAGGGGTGACTAGGTCACCCGGTCTTTGTTGTGACGGAGGTTAGTCTTTTTGGTCTTGGTGCACGCCGGGTCCGATCCCGGACGCACGAATGGGCGGCTCATAGGAGAAAACGGCCGGAGAGTCCAGCGTTTTGGCCAAATTAGCCCCCATCCCGAGGTGCCGCGGAGCGGCCGCCAAGGGCGAGGCCGTCTATTTTCCGTCTTGTAGCAAATCCGGGCGCCTTGCCTTGGTCAGCAGCAGCGACTGTTCATGCCGCCATCTGGCGATTTTGCCATGGTCGCCGGAGGTCAGGACGGCGGGGATGTCCACGCCCTCGAAAGTCTGGGGTCTCGTATAGTGGGGATATTCGAGCAGCCCGTTTTCAAAACTCTCCTCGTCGCGGCTGTCCAGGGCCCCGAGCACGCCGGGGATCAGCCGCACCACCGCTTCGAGCAGCACCATGGCCGCCACTTCGCCGCCGGCCAGCACATAGTCGCCGATGGAAATCTCCTCGAGATTTCGCGAATCGATGACCCGCTGATCGACGCCTTCGAAGCGGCCGCAGACGATGACGGCGCCCGGCCCGGTTGCCAGTTCATGGGCGCGGGCCTGGGTCAGCGGCGTTCCACGCGGCGACATGAGGATACGCGGCCGCGGGTCATCGGCGGGCGCAACCGCATCGATGGCCCTCGCCAGAATGTCGGGCTTGAGCACCATGCCGGCGCCGCCGCCCGAAGGCGTATCGTCCACCGTGCGGTGCCTGTCCGTCGCAAAATCGCGCAGATGGGTGGCGCGAAGGGTCCAGAGCCCATCGGCCATGCCGCGGCCCAGCACCGAGGCGCCGAGCGGCCCGGGAAACAGATCGGGAAAAAGGGTGATGATATCGGCCGAAAACATCAATCCGGCTCTTCCTCGCCCGGCTCGGCATCGAGTGGCGGAGCGATCACCAGAAAGCCGTCGGCAATACGAACGGTCGGCACGACAGCCTTGGTGAAGGGGTAGAGAAAGGTGTCGCCCGAGCGCGGATCGCGCACTTCCAGCAGGTCCCCCGCGCCAAAATTGAGCACGGCCGACACCGCGCCGATGCTGACCCCGCTATCGAGCCGTGCATCGAGACCAATCAGGTCGGCGTGATAAAAATCGTCTTCGTCATCGGGCTCGGGCAGGCGGCTGCGATCGACAAAGAGCGACACGCCATTGAGAAGCTCGGCCGCGTTGCGGTCGCGAATGCCCTTTATCCGGGCGACGAGCACGGTCTTGTTGAGGCGCGCCGTTTCGATGGTCACGGTGAGGCCGGCGCGGTCGGTATCGAGCGGACCATAGCTCGCGATGGCTTCGGGATCGCCGGTAAAGGCGGTGATGCGGACTTCGCCCTTGATGCCATGGGCGGCGCCGATCTTGCCCATCAAAATGCGGTTCTCTGGCGCGGCCATTTTGGGTCCCTGTTGGCTGAAAGACAGTTGCACCCTTAGCAGGGTTGCGCCTTCGCGCAAACGGCGGAACCTTGCGCCTCATGGCGCTTTCTTCTCGCAACCGATCCCGTGGAGAAGCGTCATGTCCAAAATCCTCACCGACCGCCAGGCCATTCGCGAATGGGTGGAAGCGCGGGCCGGCAATCCCGTCCTGATGGATGTACCCGACGGCACCGGCATCCGCACGGTGCTGCAACTCACCTTCGGCCAGGACGCGCTCAATGCCGAGGGCAATGAGGGACCGGACCGGGTGGATGGCTTTCAGCTGGTGAGTTGGGAAGAATGGTTCGTGGCGCTCGAAAAGGGCGGCCTGGCGATCGAGGTGACCGACGATCCAGCCGGCGGCAACGAGGCCGAGTTCACCTTCGTGCCACGGGACTGATCTGGACCCTATCGTTCAGTGGACCTCATCCTGCGCCTGGCGAAGGACGAGGGAACGTTTCACGTGAATCTCTTGGAGGCAGCACCGGTCATTCGAGCGTAGCTTTCCTGAGCCTTGTTCGCCCAAATCGCTCCGCCGGAGCGATTGCCCTGCGGGAATGCTTACAAGCCGCCCATCGTGCAGAGCAGTTTCCACTCGGCCTCGCTGACCTTGGAGACGGAGAGGCGCGAAAGCTTCACCAGCTCCAGCCCGGCCAGCGCTTCGGTGGCCTTGATTTCGGCCAGGGTGACGGGGCGCGGAAATGGCTTGACCGATTGCACATCGACGCATTCCCAGACCACTTCGCCCTTGGTGTTGAGCTCGGCGGTCGAATCGGGATGGGCCGGCGCCACCACTTTCATGATGCCGACAATCTCCTTGCCGATATTGGAGTGGTAGAAGAAGGCCTCGTCGCCGACTTCCATGGCCTTCATATTGTTGCGCGCCGCATAATTGCGCACGCCATGCCATTCTTCCACTTCGCCGCGGCCGGTCTTGGCGACGAGATCGTCGAAGGAAAACACATCCGGCTCGGATTTCATCAGCCAATAGGCCATGGTTTCAAATCTCCGCTGATGTGTTGTTGATGGCGATGCGCCAGCGCTTGACCTCATAGCTGGCAAAGACGCCGGCCGGCACGAAGGGGTCGGCCGCCGCCATGGCTTCGGCTTCGGCCAGCGTATCGGCCTCAAAAATCACGATCGAGCCTTCGGGCTGCTCGTCGGCATCGAGCAGGGCCCCGGCAAAGACCAGTTTCTTGCCCAGCGACTTCAGGTGTTCGAGATGGACGGGACGGGTGTCGAGGCGCCGTTGCAGGGCACCGGGCGCGTCCTTGGCGATCATGGCATAGAGCATTTCAGTGTTCTCTCTTGAGCGGGCGGGACATCAGGCCCGCAACCACGGTGGCAATATCGGCGCGGCCGGCGACGAAGGCGTCCACGGCTTCGATCAGCGGCGCATCGACATCGAGGCTCTTGGCCAGGGCCGCTGCGACAGGCGCGGTGGCAACACCCTCGGCCAGTTTAGCGCCGCCTGTGAGAATATCGGCCGTCTTGCGGCCGGCGCCGAGCGCCATGCCGAACTGGTAGTTTCGCGACTGCACCGAGGTGCAGGTCAGCGTCAGATCGCCGAGACCGGCCAGGCCAGTCAGGGTATGGGCCGAACCGCCAAGGGCATGAACCATGCGCGCCATTTCGGCATAGCCACGGGCAATCAGCGCCGAGCGGGCCGAGGCGCCGAGATTGGCGCCTTCCACGGCGCCACAGGCCAGGGCATAGACATTTTTCAGCGCCCCGGCGATTTCGACCCCGATCCGGTCGTCGGCCGCATAGGGGCGTAAACTGGGACCGGCGAGGGCACCGGCGAGATCGGACGTGGCGCTGGCCTCGTC
>DATMSG010000130.1:0-3745 GCA_035565515.1 Devosia sp. | reverse complement strand
ATTGCCGAACTTCCCGGCGAGCGCGCTTCGGTAAAGAGCGCTGCCTATGAAAAATTCCGGCACGCGCTCTTTGACGGGCGCCTGCGGCCCGGCCAGTTCGTGTCCCAGCGCGAACTGGTCGCCCTGCTCGGCCTCTCCATTGGCGCGCTGCGCGAATTGCTGCCGCGCCTGGAACTCGAGGGCCTGCTGCGGGTCATGCCGCAGCGGGGCATCCAGATCACCCAGATCGACCTGCCAATGATCCGCCAGGCCTTTCAGATGCGCATGGCGCTGGAACGCGAAGCCGTTCTGACGGCCGTGCGAAAACTGAGCGCTGCCGTGCTGGACGAGCAGGAGGCGCTGCATCGCGCCATCATGGAAGAGGTCAAGACCAATCCCGGGCCCGACGTTTTCGAGCGCGGCCAGGATGTGGACGACGGCTTTCACCAATTGCTGATCGCCACGACGCAGAATGACCTCTTGAGCCAGGCCTATGCCGTCAATGCCATTCGCATCAGGCTGATCAAGCTCGACCGCGTGACCCTGTCGGCAGCCGTATTGCCCGCGGCCTTTGCCGATCATCTCGCCGTTATCGCCGCCATTCGCTCGCGCGACGCCCATGCCGCTATGGATGCCATGGACAAGCATATGATGAACGCCCGCGAGCGCGCCCTCGAACTCTGACATTTGCCGCTTCGGCCCGAGGTTATCCATGTCAACGCTGCGGCCTGTCGACTTGCGCTGCGAACATCTTGCTGCGGCCTATGGGCTGAATTCGCCGATCCCGCGCTTCGGTTGGGCGCTGGAGGGCGATGGCCTTGGCCAGAAGCAGTCGGCCTATCGTATTCGGGTCGCCGACAGCGCTGACGGCACCATGCTGTGGGACAGTGGCAAGGTCGTTTCGGCCGAGACGCAATTGCTGCCCTATGGCGGCGAACCGCTGGTCAGCGACCGCGTTCTCGACTGGACCGTTGAGGTATGGGACGAAAAACATCGCTCGACCGGTCCCAGCGCTCCCTCGCGCATCTTTACCGGTCTTGGGGACGCAGACTGGCAGGCGGAGTGGATCGCCCGTTACTTCGTCCTGCCCGCAGGCCGCGAAGTGCCGGCCGACAACGACTATGACAACCGCTGGCAGGCGCGTCCGGCGGACTATCTGCGCCGAAGTTTTGCGAGCGCAACCAGGCCGGTTCGAGCGACGCTCTATGTGACGGCGCTTGGCCTATATGAAACCTATATCAATGGCCGCCGCGTCGGCGATCATGTCATGGCGCCGGGCTGGACCGACTATCATCGCCGGGTTGAATATCAGGTCCATGACGTCACCGATTTCGTCGCTGAAGGCGAGAACGTGCTTGGCGCGATTCTGGGCGAAGGCTGGTATTCCGGCCGTGTGGGCCACAATCAGCGCCGCGCCGGCAATCACTATGGCGGGCGTCCCGCTCTCTTTGCCCAGCTGCATCTGCATTTTGCCGACGGCAGCAGTTCGGTGATCGCGACGGATGAGCATTGGCAGACCCGGCAGGGCCCGATCTGCTATTCCGACTTCCTGATGGGCGAGATGTATGATGCCCGTCTCGAACAGCCCGACTGGGCGAGGGCATTTGGCGCACAAGCCGGCTGGCAGCCGGTGGAGGTTTTCACCCCCGATCCCCGCGCGCCGAAACTCGATGCTGCCCGCACGCAGCCGGCCCGTGAAGTGGCGCAATTGCCGGCGCGTTTTTCGCACATCGCAGGCAATGGCGCCGCGATCTTCGATCTGGGCCAGAACATTGCCGGCTATTGCGAGCTGACCGTCACGGCCGGGAAAGGCGCCCGCTTCACCCTGCGGCACGGCGAAGTACTCGATGAAGCCCAAGAGCTCTATGTGGCCAATCTTCGCCATGCCGTGGCAACCGACATTTTCATCGCTGCCGGCACCGGCGTAGAAACCTTCAAGCCGCGGTTCACCTTCCATGGTTTTCGCTATGTCGAGCTGACCCTGCCCGAGGGCATTGATCCGGAGGCAGTCACGCTGACCGGCATTGCCATTCAGACGGACACGCCCGTGACCGGCGAAATCGAGACCGGCCATGCAATGGTCAATCAGCTCCTTTCCAACATTTTCTGGAGCCAGCGCGGCAATTTCCTCTCCGTGCCGACCGATTGCCCGCAACGCGACGAACGCTATGGCTGGTCGGCCGACGCGCAGGTCTTTTGGAAGACCGCCGGCTATTTCATGGATGTGTCGGCCTTCCTGACCAAGTGGATGGTCGATCTCGAAGACGGGCAATCGCCCGATGGTGCCTTTCCGGACGTGGCGCCGACCAAGCCGCTCAACCCCTATCGCCTGACCCCGCAGCCCGGCGCTCCGGCCTGGGGCGACGCGCCCATCATCATGGCCTGGGAGCATTGGCTGCGATATGGCGACCGCGATTTGCTTGCCCGCTTCTATCCCGCTTTCGAAGCCTGGATGAGTCATATTGGCCGCCCCAACCCCGACTTCATCCGCCGCAACGCGGTCTACAACAATTACGGTGACTGGCTCAGTGTCGGACCGGCTTCGGACCGCACCCTTGTCGCCACCGCCTATTGGCATCGCGTGGCCGACCTCATGGCTCGCATTGCTGAAACGCTCGGACGGGCAACCGACGCGGCGCGCTATGGCCAGTTGGCCCGCTCCGTCGCCAAGGCGTTTTGCGCTGAATATCTCGAGGATTCTGGCCGCCTGAAGGGCGACACGCAGACCGCCTATCTCCTGGCGCTCGACTTCGGCCTATTGCCCGAAACGCGCCGCCCGGCGGCCGCCAGGCGGCTCGTCGCACTGATCGAGGCGGCCGGGGGGCACCTGCAGACCGGCTTCCTGGGCGTTCGGCACCTCTGTCCGGTGCTCTCGGATAACGGCGCTGCCGATCTCGCTATCGATCTTCTGCTCAAGGAAACCTATCCCAGTTGGGGTTTTTCCATTGCCCAGGGCGCAACCACCATCTGGGAACGCTGGGATGGCTGGACCCCTCAAAAGGGATTTCAGAGCACCAATATGAACTCGTTCAACCACTATGCCTATGGCGCGGTGGGCGAATGGATCTGGTCGCGCATCGCCGGCATCGATGCCAGCACCGATGCGCCAGGTTATCGCGAGATCAACCTGCGCCCGCTTTTTGACCGGCGCCTGGGGCATTGCCATGCCAGCTACCGCGCTCACGTGGGAAAGGTTTCGAGCCATTGGACAATGGTCGACGAGCATACGGTCGAGTGGCAAATCGTGATACCGCCCAACTGCGTTGGCCGGGTGCAGCTCCCGGCCGGCTGGACAAGTCCGGAGCCCCTCTCCATCCTGGGCGCCGGCACGCACCACTATCGCCTCACTCAATCCCGGTGACGGTTGGCAGGCCTAATACGAAGAATGATTGGCTGGGGTGCTAGGATTCGAACCTAGGAATGCCGGTACCAAAAACCGGTGCCTTACCACTTGGCGACACCCCAACTGGCGCGGTTCCTACACCGTTTGCCAAGGCTGCGCAACACGGCTTGTGAAAGCGACTGGGGAGACCGAAAGCCAATAGGCGGATCGGGGCGCCGGCGAGCGAAAAGCGCGTCTTTCTTTATACTTAGCCGATGTGCACTCGCCGCTAGGGCCGAGGGATAGAGCGAGCGGCTCGCTCTCGAGACCGCCCTTTCCACGCATGCGGGCATGCGATTCTGGCGGGGCCGGTCCATGGCGAGGTCCGCCGTCACATCGGCTGAAATTCGAAACGTATTGGCCCATCCGGCACATGACCGGATG
>DATMSG010000129.1:0-7765 GCA_035565515.1 Devosia sp. | reverse complement strand
AGCTCGGTCTGGGCGAGGCCGATGGCGTGCTGGGCCTTGCGCCAGTCTTCGCGGCGCGCGCGTTCGGCCTGGCGGGCAAGGTCGAGGGTGGCGGTCTGGCTGTCAATGTCGCGGCGGAAGGCATTGCGCTCGGCCTTGGCGCGCATGACTTCCTCGTCCAATTCGGCGAGGCGATTGCGCTGCGAGAGGCGGAGGGCGGCGGCGGTCGGGGCGTCGGCGGCAGCGACAAAACCATCCCAGCGCCACATGGCGCCTTCGAGCGTGACGAGGCGCTGGCCGGGCCAGAGGGCGGGCATGAGGCCGGGGCCGACGACATCGCTGACAAGGCCAATCTGGTCGAGGCGGCGCTTGAGGAGCGGCGTGCCGGTGACATAGCGCGAGAGCGGTTCGGCGCCCTGGGGGAGCGGGGGATCGTCATAGCCTTCGATGGCGATGGACCAGTGGAGCGGTGCGCCGGCATCGGAGGAGGCATCGAGATCGTCGCCCAGCGCGGCGCCGAGGGCGGTTTCGTAGCCGGGCGTGACCTTCAATTCATCGACAATGGCGGGCCAGAGGCTCGAGCCGACATTGAGCATTTTGCCCAGTGTCGAGGCTTCGGCTTCAAGGCCCGTGACCAGCGCATCGAGCTCTGCGAGGCGCGGGCGCATTTCGTCGAGCTTTTGCTGGGCGGATGCCGCTTCTTCCTCGGCGCTGAGGGCGGCGCTTTCGGCGATTTCGGCTTCTTCGTGGGCGGCTTCGAGCGCGTCCTGATGACGGGATAAGGCCTCGTCGCCGGCAATGGTTTCGGCGATCCTGGCCATGTCGGCTTCGACCCCGGCGATTTCGCGGGTCAGGCGCTCGATGCGCAGATCGGCGTCGGCAACGGCGCGCTGGGCCTGGCCGCGGCGCACGCGCATCTGGGCCAGGCGATCACTGAGGAGACGGGATTCCGTTTCGGCGGTTGCGGCGGCGGCGCGGGCTTCTTCTGCCTCGCGGCGGGCGGCTTCGAGGCCTTCTATGGCCTCTTCTTCTTCGGCCTCGATGCGTTCCTGCTCTTCGGCATAGGCGGCGAGGCTGGCTTCGCTTTCGGCGACCAGTTCGCGTTCGCGGCTGCCGTCTTCCGAGATTTGTTTCAGGCGCTCTTCGAGTTCGGTGCGGCGCTGCTGCAGGCGCCGCGATTCCTCGCTCAATTGCTCGAAGAGGATCTTGTAGCGCTGGAGAATAGCCGAAGTGACGGCTTCGCGTTCGCGCAAGGGGGCGAGGGCGGCTTCGGCTTGTTCCACGTTCTTCTGCGCCATGCGCTCGGCATGGGTGGCATCGGCCAATTTGCGGATGAGAACGGCCTGCGCCGCTTCGCCTTCCTTTTCGGCGGCGCGGGTGGCGACCCAGCGGATGTGAAAGAGCGTCGCTTCGGCGCGGCGGATGTCGCCGGAGAGGCCGCGATAGCGGATGGCAAGGCGCGCCTGGCGTTTGAGGGTTTCGAGCTGGGTGCCGATCTGGCCGATTATATCGTCGACGCGTTCGAGATTGCTTTCGGCAGCGCGGAGGCGCAGTTCGGCTTCATGACGGCGCGAATGGAGGCCCGAAATGCCGGCCGCCTCTTCGAGAAGGGCGCGGCGGGCGGTCGGCTTGGCCGCGATCAATTCGCCGATCTGGCCCTGGCGGACCATGGCGGGGGAATGGGCGCCGGTCGAGGCATCGGCAAAGAGCAGTTGCACGTCGCGGGCGCGCACTTCCTTGCCATTGACGCGATAGACCGAGCCCGCCTCGCGCTCGATGCGGCGGGTGACCTCGAGAACATCGGCGGTGTTGAGGGCGGCGGGGGCGGTGCGATCGGCATTGTCGAGCACCAGCGTCACTTCGGCCGAATTGCGGCCTGGCCGGTTGCCGGAGCCGGAAAAGATCACATCGTCCATGCCCGAGGCGCGCATGGCCTTATATGAGTTTTCACCCATGACCCAGCGCATGGCTTCGACAAGATTGGACTTGCCGCAGCCATTGGGGCCGACAATGCCGGTCAGGCCCGGCTCCATGACGAGCGTGGTCTCGTCGGAAAAGCTTTTAAAGCCGTGGAGTTTGAGGCGGGAGAATTTCATCCGGCCCGGCCCCCAGAAAGGAAGCGGGGTGTCGAGCCTGCCAACACCCCCTCCCAACCTCCCCCATCAAGGGGGAGGTGCCGATCGAGTATGCCGGGATTACTGCGCAGGAGTGACCGGGGACATGGTGTCGGACGGCGCGACCGGAGACATTGTATCGGCCGGAGCCGCGGGCGCCATGGCGTCGGCGGCCGGTGCCATGGCATCGGTTGCCGGAGCAGGGGCTGCGGCGGCGCCGGCAGGAGCGACGAAATCGGCGGGCACAAGCGGATCGATCTCGGCAGCGAGCTGCTCGAGCGTCTTGTCACCGGAAAGCGTCTTGCCATTGACATAGAAGGTCGGCGTGCCCTGGAGCCCGAATTCGTTCAGCGCCTGTTCGCGCATGGCTTCCATGCCAGTGAACAGGTCCTGATTCGTCAAGGCAGCGTCGAAACTTTCCTTGGTAAAACCGAGCTGGGTGGCGATGGTATAGATCGCATCGCGCGGGGTTTCGGAAACGCCCCATTCGCCCTGGGTCTTGAAATAGGTCGAGATGACGTTGTGATAATTGGTCTCGCCGGCAGCTTCGGCCAGCATGAAGATGGCGGCGTCGAGCACATTGCGCACGAAGGGGCGCAGGATGAACTTGACCTTGCCGGTATCGATATAGGCGGCCTTGAACGGCTCATAGACCGTATTGTGGAAGGTGGCGCAATGCGGGCAGGTGGGGGACGCATATTCGATGACAGTGACCGGTGCGTCGGGATTGCCCTGCACCTTGTCGGCGATACCGCCGGCCGGGGCGAGCAGCTTGGCCTGGTCGACAACATCGCCTTCGGCGGCCTGTGCCCCGCTCAGGCCGCAAAGGCTCAACGCAGAGGCGGCAGCGGCAAGGATAAGGGTCTCACGGCGGTTGAACTTCACGTGTCAGGCTCCTGATTATTGTTCTGCGCGACACTACACATGGGCTTGGTGTCGGCAAGTGGGCATGATTATCACTTGGGGGTGAACACTCTATCCGTTTGACATGTCCTGATCCCCAGACTTTGGGGGGACATGCTTATCTGCCCTTTTTGTCCGACCTGCCGGAGAGCGCGAGACCTAATGTCCGCAACGCTTCCCGCAGATCCGTATCCTCGATCTTTTCGACCGCGGCGCCGACCTTTGCGATGTCGCTCTGGCTCGGTTGTCTGGTTTTTTGCGCCTTGCCGCCTGAACCGGGGGTGAATGGCTCGGCCGAGAGGCGAACCTCGCTGACGAGGAGATAGCCGAAATAGCGGTTGACCGCCGTGGCGATGTCATTTGCCGCATGCTGCACGAAAAGGGCCTGGCCCGGTCCGCAGCGCAGGTAGAGCACGGCGCCTTCATGGCCATGGCCGGCGCTGCGCGGCCAGACCAGCTTGTCGGGCATGGTGGTCTGATCGTAGGGCGCGGGGGCGATGACGCGCCAATGGGTGATGATGTCGCGGGTGGCAAAGCCGCGCTTTTTCAACACCGGATCGAGCGCACCCGAGAGCACGTCAGCAACGCTGAGTGTCTTGTTGCGGCGCTTTGGTTCGGGCAGTTCCTTTTCGGCCATGGGGTGGGAGTAGCGCTGGGGCGAATGACACGCAAGCGGGACGTGTGGTTTCACCCCCTCCCGGCCTCCCCCATCGAGGGGGAAGGTGTCGCGCCCAGTACGGCGCGGGAGTCGTCCAAAGCCACCGGCCAGCACCTCCCCCTTGATGGGGAGGTTGGGCGCAACAGTCAGGCTTGAAGCCCCGACCCGAAAAACTATATCCATCGGCCATGCCGCTCCTTACGCCTCACCCCATCGACGCCGATGCCGTGCTTGCCTGGTACGATCGCCATGCCCGCGACCTGCCCTGGCGGGTTTCACCCTCTGATCGGGCGAGGGGCGTGCAGGCCGATCCCTATCGGGTCTGGCTCAGTGAGGTGATGCTGCAACAGACGACGGTGGCGGCGGTCCAGAAATATTTCCGACGCTTTATCCAGCTCTGGCCGACCGTCTTCGATCTTGCCGCGGCGCCGCTCGATGCGGTGCTGCGCGAATGGGCGGGGCTTGGCTATTACGCGCGGGCGCGAAACCTGCATGCCTGCGCCGTGGCGGTGGTGGAAAACCATGGCGGGGTGTTTCCGGCCAGCTCGGCGGGCCTTCAGACCCTGCCAGGGATCGGCGCCTATACCGGCGCGGCGATTGCGGCGATCTGTTTTGACGAGCCGATAGCGGTGCTCGACGGCAATCTCGACCGGGTGCTGGCGCGCTATTATGCGCTCGATGTGCCAGTGCGCGAGGCCAAGGACGACTTGCGCGCGGCCTTGCAGCAGAATGTGCCGCAGAGATCGGGCGATTTTGCGCAGGCGATGATGGATCTGGGCGCCACGATCTGTGCGCCGCGCGTGGCGTCCTGCCTCATCTGTCCACTACAGCCCGGTTGCCGCGCGACGCGGCAGGGTGAGCCGGTGCTCTATCCCCTCAAGCCGGTCAAGGCCGAGCGGCCGGTGCGGCGGGGGCATGCCTTTGTCATGACCGATGCGGGAGGCGATGTTTACCTGCAATCGCGGCCGGGCAAGGGGCTGCTGGGGGGCATGACCGAGGTGCCGACTTCGGACTGGGTTCCGGACCTTTCGGAGGTCGCCTATCCCGTTGCGGGCCAATGGCGGCATCGCGGGCAGGTGGTGCATGTCTTCACCCATTTCCGGCTGGAGCTGGAGGTGTGGTCCTCTGCGGTCTCGGCGGACGGGCTTGAACAGGGCTGGTGGAGCCCGCCATCGGCCCTGAAAGGGGAGGCACTGCCGACCCTGTTCAGAAAGGTGCTGGCCCAGGCGGGGCTGGAGTAGGGGGGCTTTCCCACGCTATGGGCCCTGCAATGACGATGCAGGAGGACGGGCCCCGGCTTGATTCCTCACGAGCGGAGTAATACCTATTGCGGAACAGGTATTACCGAGGTGGGCCATGAGTGCGACAGTGACCGTCAAGGGGCAGGTGACCATTCCAAAATCCGTCAGGGACCATTTGGGAATCGTGCCCGGCAGCCGGGTGGATTTTCGGCGCAACGCGGATGGTCAGATCGTGATCGAAGCGGCAGAGACCAAGCCGGCTAGCCGTTTTTCTCAGCTGCGCGGTCATGCGGGCGAGGGCATGGCGACAGAGGATATTATGGCACTGACGCGGGGCGAGCCGTGACATTGGTCGATACCAATGTTCTGCTCGATCTGGTAACCGCCGACCCGCAATGGGCCGACTGGTCGATTGCGGCGCTGGAGGCGGCAAGTCTGCGCGGCGCCCTGTTTATCAACGATGTCGTCTATGCCGAACTCGGCATCCGCTACGAGCGGATCGAACTGATCGAAGAATTCGTCGCGAAAGCGAGGCTGGAAATGGTCGGGCTGCCGCGTCCGGCGCTGTTCCTCGCCGGCAAGGTCTTTGCGCAATATCGCAAGGCAGGCGGAACGCGGAGCGGCGTCCTGCCTGACTTTTTTATTGGCGCTCATGCGGCGGTGAGCCGGCTGCCGCTACTGACGCGCGACGCCGGGCGGTATCGGACCTATTTTCCGACCGTCGAACTGATCACGCCTTAGATTCTATCGGCCCGCGCCGGGGCAAGACACTCAGCGCGCCGTCAGTTCGATGACGGGGATGGCGTCGCGGGTGGTTTTTTCGGCATAGCCGGCGAATTGGGGGAAGAGTTTGGCCTGCCGGGCATAGGTGGCGTCGCGCTCGGCGCCTTCGAGCACGCGGGCGCGGACCGGGATGCGGCGGATGGTCTTGCCGTCGCCGACCGAGATGTCGAATTCGGGATGGGCGATGACGTTGTGATACCAGGCCGGATTATTGGGGGCGCCGCCATAGGAAGCGAAAACGAACCAGGTGTTTTCGTCTTCTTGCAGGAACATCAGGGGCTGGGTTCTTTCAGCCCCGCTCCTGGCGCCGATGGAATGCAGGAGCAGGACCGGCGCGCCTTCGAAAGGGCCTCCCGGTTTGCCATTGCTCTGCTTGAAGTCAGCAATCACCTGATCGTTGAAACTGCTCATTTCCGGCCTCGTTTCTTTGGGTGGTTCTAACCTAGTGCCGGAGAGGCCCAGGAACAAGATTAAGCCATGCAAACAAAAAGGCCGCCGGGGCAAACCGGCGGCCAGTCATAGAGCCTGAGACGTGATTGGAGGTCAGGATCAGGCGGAAAGCAAATCAAGTTTTTGGCGAACGCTGGCCCGCAGCACATCGATGGGCTCGGCGACGCCAAGATAGTCGTGGTGCCAGAAGGTCCACCCGTTGCATGCCTCGGCACCCTGGACCAAGGCGCCGACCTTGTGGATCGACCCCTGGTGCGGACCCGAGACGAGCGAGCCGTCTGCACGAACCATGGCGGAGTAACGTTTCGTTAAGTCGAAAAGTTGCGCGCCCGGTTCGATCAATCCCTGTTCGACGAGCGAACCGAAGGGAATGCGGGTTTCCTTGCGCTTGGGCGTGACCGATTGCAGCGCGTCGAACACCGCCGGGCGGATCGAGGCGATGCGATTGCGGGCGGCGGCGACATAGGTGTCTTCGCGCTCGATGCCGATGAAATGACGGCCGAGCTTTCTGGCGACGGCGCCGGTGGTGCCGGTGCCGAAGAAGGGATCGAGCACGATGTCGCCCGGCTTGGTCGTCGCGTTGAGAATGCGGAACAACAGGGCTTCCGGCTTCTGGGTCGGGTGGACCTTGTCGTCGTCCTCGTTTTTCAGCCGCTCGGCGCCGGTGCAGATGGGAAAGAGCCAGTCGCTGCGCATCTGCGTGTCGTCATTGGCGAGCTTCATGGCTTCATAGTTGAAGGTCACGCGGCTCTTCTGGCTTTTGGAGGCCCAGATCAGGGTTTCATGCGCATTGGTGAACCGCGTGCCGCGGAAATTCGGCATGGGGTTGGCCTTGCGCCAGATGACGTCGTTGAGCATCCAGAAATCGAGATCCTGGAGCGCCGTGCCGACGCGGAAAATATTGTGATAGGAGCCGATGACCCAGATGGCGCCATCGGGCTTCAGGAGGCGCCGCGCGGCTTTCAGCCAGCCGCGGGTGAACGCGTCGTAATGGGCGAATGAATCGAACTTGTCCCAATCGTCGTCGACCGCATCGACCTTGGACTGGTCGGGGCGGGTAAGGCCTTGTTCCAGCTGCAGATTATAGGGTGGATCGGCGAAGATGAGATCGACGGAGCCGGCCGGCAAGGCATTCATGTGGTCGATGCAATCGCCCACGAGAATGGTGTCGATCGGAAGGCGGGTAGCCTCCTCCGCATCGGCCGACTGGGCCGTACGCGCGGTACGCAACATGCAACTATCCCTAACGCAGTACTAACCATGCCTTTGTACTTCGTCAGGGTTAATGGAGCGTTCGCAAGGGGTTAGCGAGGGGTTAACCCTCGATCACGACCGTCGTTTTTTGAACCAGCAAGGCGGCGACCGGGGCAAAGGCCGAGCGGTGGTGGCGGCTGGGGCCGTGGAGATTGAGGGCCTGCAAATGCGCCGCGGTGCCATAGCCCTTGTGGCCGGCAAAACCGAAGGCGGGCGCGTCGCAATCCATGATGGCGCACATGCGGTCGCGCATGACTTTGGCAACGATGGAGGCGGCGGCAATCGAGACGCTGCGCCCGTCGCCACCGATCAGCGCAATGCCGGGGCAGGAGAGGCCGGGAGGCACGTCGCGGCCATCGATCAGGGCGCAATCGGCGGTGCAG
>DATMSG010000128.1:0-12777 GCA_035565515.1 Devosia sp. | reverse complement strand
ACCGAAGCCGACATTGTCGTAGACGGTCATATGCGGATAGAGCGCATAGGACTGGAAGACCATGGCGATGGAGCGGTCGCGCGGCTCGACATGATTGACGAGCTTGCCGCCGATGTGGAGTTCGCCGCCGGTAATGTCCTCAAGGCCGGCGATCATGCGCAGCAGGGTGGACTTGCCGCAGCCCGAGGGGCCGACGAAGACGACGAATTCGCCATCTTCGATCTCGAGATCGACCCCCTTGATGACTTCGACCTTGCCGTAGGTCTTCTGGATATTCTTGAGTTCCAAGCCAGCCATGGGTCAGATCTCCTCGTTGAGAATTTTGGTTGCCATCGCCCTACCCCTTGACCGCGCCGGCCGTCATGCCGGCGACGATCTGCCGGTTGAAGAACATGAAGACGATGAGCGGCGGGATGGTGATGAGCAGGATATTGGTGAAAAGCAGATTGTAGGCCGTGCTGAACTGGCTCTGGAAATTATAGAGCGTCAGCTGCACGGTCGCGTTCTGGTTGCCCGGCAGATAGTAGAGCGGGTTGGTGAAGTCGTTAAAAATGCCGACCGACTGCACCACGATATTGGTCACCGTCACCGGCCAGAGCAGCGGCAGGATGATGCGGAAGAACACGTCCAATGGCCGCGCGCCGTCGATCACCGCGGCCTCGTCGAGTTCACGCGGAATGGTGGCGATGAAGGCGCGATAGAGGATGATCGAGAACGGCAGATTGTAGGCCACCTGGATCAGGATCATGCCATGCAGCGTGCCGAAGAGCTTGAGCCCCTGCAGCAGCCAGATGGTCGGCACGACGGCGGGCGGGATCATCAGGCCGGCAAGGATCAGGAATTCGATCAACCCGTTCCATTTGGTCTTGCGGCGGGCCAGGACGAACCCGACCATGGCCGCGAGGACAATAAGAAGCGTGACGCTGACCACGGTGATCAGCGAGGAGTTGATGAAGGCCGTAATCATCATCCAGTTACGGGTCTTGATCACCTCATAGAGGTTTTCAAAGAGGTGAAAGCCATTGGGCCATGAGAAGTCGCGCAGAGCCGACTGCTGCTTGTCCTTGAAGGCCATCAGGATGATGAACAGGAACGGGATCACGAAGACCACGAAGGTGGCGGCGATGGCGGCGATGCCACCGGCGATAGCGGCGCGCGAGTGCTTCATTCGTGGCCCTGCTTGCGATTGAGGAACATGGTCAGCGGCACGACGAGCACGGCGATGAGGATGAAGAGCACGACATTGCCGGCCGTGGAGAGCCCATAAAAACCGGCCTGATACTGCTTGTAGATGACCGAAGCGACGGTGTCGGAGGCGAAGCCCGGCCCGCCCTTGGTCATGGCCCAGATGAGATCGAAGGTGCGCAAGCCGCCGATGAAGGAAAGCGTGATGACCGTCGCGGTCGCCGGACGACTGAGCGGCAGGGTCACATAGAAGAAGTTCTGCAGCTTGGTCGCGCCGTCGATGCGGGCAGCTTCGTAATAATCCTTGGGGATGGCGACGAGCCCGGCAATGTAGATGACGGTGGCAAGGCCCACGCCCTTCCAGACGTCGACGAGGGCCACCGAGAACAGCGCCAGCTTGGGATCGACCAGCCAGCCGGGGCCGGCAATGCCGAAGAGCGCCAGGGCCTGGTTGATCATGCCCTGGGTCGGGTGCATCAGCACCGTGAAGGTCATGCCGACGCCGATGGTCGAGACCAGGACGGGGAAGAAGATGACCGAGCGCAGATAGCCGCGCGCCATGATCTGGCTGGTCAGCATCACCGCCAGCATCATGCCGATGACGACCTTCAAACCGGAGGTGATCACGGCATAGATAACCGTGTTGACGAGGCCCTGGATGAGGAAGGGCTCACGGAAAAACTGGGCGAAATTGTCGAGGCCGATAAAGGTGGCATCGAACAGGGTCCAGCGCGTCAGGCTGAAATAAAGCGACGCAAAGGTCGGTGCCAGGAACAGCACGGAATAGATTACCGCTGCCGGCAGGTAGAACCAGCCGGGATAAAGGGACCGGCGCTGCATTTTCAGCGCAGGAGCAACTGCTGCTGTCATGGGGAACCTCACAATGCGCTTAGGCTCCGGAGGGAAACCCTCCGGAGCCTAAGCAGGGTCAGAGACGATTACCAGCCGGACAGACCAAGCTGCTGGGCCTGCTTGCGCACGTCTTCGTCGTAGAGAGCGGCGCCGTCAGCGGCCTGGCGGATGCCCGAACCGACTTCGACGGTGATCTGCTCGAGAGCCGGGCCCTTGATCGGGGACAGGAACTCGAGAGCCGGACCGTTGTGGCCGCCTTCCTGGAAGTAGGGCAGCATGTCGGCCACGGCCGGCGGCACGTCGGCCGGCAGTTCGCAACCGGCGATCATATAGGGACCGGTGGCGCCCACGGCTTCGTTGCGGATGTCGCAGCCTTCGGGCGAGCCGATGAAGCCGACGAAGTCCTTGGCGAGATCTGGGCTGGCAGTGGTCTTGGCGATATAGACCGAGTCCGGCATCCAGGTGGTGAGGCCGTTGGTCGCGGCATCGTCACCCGGCTGGGCGAAGAAACCGACGTCCTTGAGGTGATCGGGCTGGGTTTCGGCAATGGCGCCGATACCGAAGGTCAGCATCGGATAGTGCGCGCCCTCGCCGGTCGCAATCATGCGGATGCCATCGGGATAGGTCGCAGCACCGAAGTCGGCATTGAGGTAGCCGGCTTCATAGACTTCCTGGAGGCGTTCGAAACCCTTCACCGCAGCCGGCGTGGTAGCGAACTTGGCTTCACCGGCCGTGAACTTCTCAGCAAAGTCCGGCACCTCGGTGAGGACATTGTAGAAATCGGCCAGGACGAAAAGCTGGCTGGTCCAGGTTTCGCCATAGGTCTGGATCACGGCCGTCTTGCCGGCAGCCTTGATCTTTTCGTTATTGGCCATGAACTCGTCCCAGGTCTTGGGAATTTCGAGGCCAAGCTCTTCATAGATCGGCTTGTTGTAGAAGATGCCGCCGCCCATGGCAGGAGCGAAGGGCGTGCCATAGACTTCGCCGCCAGCCGAAACGACCGACTTGAAGCTGTCCTGGATGCCTGCCTGCCAGGGTTCGTTGGTGACCGGCAGCAGGTTCTGGACCGGGTTGATCGCCTGGAACAACGAGCCCGAATTGTAGAAGAACACGTCGGCCATCGCGCCGGTGGCGAGACGGGTCTTGACGATATTGTCGCCTTCGCCGCCACCGGGGCGGACTTCGATGTCGATGGTGACGTCGGGGTTCTTCTCGGTATAGGCGGCCACCCATGCTTCAGCGACGGCGACCGACTGGGGGCCGTTGTCGATGAGCAAGGACAGGTAGCCGGACTGCTGGGCATTGACGGCATTTGCCGTCATCATCAGGCCGAGCAGGCTAGCCCCGGTCAGGGCGAAAAGTTTGGTTCTGGTCATAGTCTACCTCCCTGCTGGGCCCGCATTTGCGGGCCCCTGGTTGAAAAAAGTTCCATGGACGCCCTAGGGCGTATTGGCGTTTACCAGCGACTTCTGGCGCTCCTCGCGCTTGGGTGCTGTGTAGTTGAAGGTCACGACGTGCTTGCCGGCCGACAGAGCCGTATCCTGGCCCGCCGCAATGGGCTGGCCATCGAGCGTGGCGTCGCGATAGGCGGACGCGAGGCGCAGGACGCCGCGGCTGGCCGCGGGCACTTCGATTTCATAGCGCACGGCTTCCCCGGTTATGGTCCAGGCGGCGCGGATCGTGCCGGCCGGGCTATCGTGCTCGGCATTGACCGGCGAAAGCTCGGGCAGGATGAGCGGCTCGAAGATCACCGTCTTGAAGGCCGGGTCCTTTTCGTCGGGACGGAAACCGGCAACGCCCTCAAGCAGCCACTGGCAGACGGCGCCATAGGCATAGTGATTGTAGGAGTTCATCTGCGGGTTGTAGATCGAGCCATCTTCCTGGATCGCATCCCAGCGTTCCCAGATGGTCGTGGCGCCCATCTTCACCTGATAGAGCCAGCCCGGAACTTCTTCCTGCAGGAAGACTTCGCTGGCGAGAGCCCATTCCCCGATCTTGATCAGCGCCGGCAGCAGCGCCGGCGTTCCGATGAAGCCGGTGCCGATGCGGCGATCGGCGCGGTCGATGGTGTTCTTGAAATAACCTTGGGCCGCTTCGTATTTTTCGGCCGGGATCAGGTCGTGAACGATGGCGAGGGCATAGGAGGTCTGGTCGTCATAGGCCAGGCGCCCCGAGGCGGTGACGAACTCGCTGGCAAAGGCGGTTCTGACTGCCTCAGCCATTTTACCCAGGCGGGCGGCGGTCGCCGCATCGCCGACGATGCCGGCGATTTCGGCAACCTGCTTTGCCGCGATATGGAGATAGATCGTTGCGGCCGCATCGTCGCCGATGGTCGGCAGCGGCTTGGCGCTCGGGCCCTTGGGCTGCAGCCAATCGCCGAACGAGAAGCCACGGGCGCCCCATTCGCGCGGCGGCGACACGATCGGGCCATCGCTGATCGACCAGACGAAATCGACCCACTTGACCATGTTCGGCAGCACTTCCTTGAGGAAGGCGGTGTCGCCATAGTGCAGATAAAGCTGCCAGGGCACCTGATAGATGGCATCGCCCCAGCCGGTCGAACCATAGAAGCCGGGATAGAATTCGGGCTGCATGCGGGTCGGATCGGGGCAGACATGGGGGACCGCGCCATCTTCGCGCTGATCGACCATCAGGTCGCGCACCCACTTGTGGAAGAAGCCCTGCACGTCGCCGAGATAGGCGGCCGTGCCGGCGAAAACCTGCGCATCGCCGGTCCAGCCCAGACGCTCGTCGCGCTGCGGGCAATCGGTCGGCACTTCGATGAAATTGCCGCGCTGGCTCCAGAGCGTGTTGAGGAAGAGGCGGTTCACGAGCTTGTTGCCGGAGGTGAAGGTCGCCTTCTGCTCGGTGACCGAGCTGATCGGGATCGACTTGATGTCGATCAGTTTCGCATCGCCCTCGATGGCGACCCGGGCATAGCGGAAGCCCTGGAAGGTGAAATGCGGACGATAGGTCTCGGTCCCCTGCCCCTTGAGGACATAGGTGATCGTCGCTTCGGCGGTGCGGTAATTGACGTTGTAGAAATTGCCGTCCTTGTCGAGCACTTCGGCGTGTTCGACGACGACCTTGGCGCCGGCGGTGCCGGCAACCGAAATGGCGACATAGCCGCCGACATTCTGGGCGAAATCGAAGACGGTGCGGCCTTCGGCATCGGTCCAGGTCTTGACGGCGGTCAGCGCGTCAAGCTCGCGCACCGGCGTCGTTTCGTGGGCGACGAGGCGGGCATGGTCGAAATCGATCGCCGCAGTCGCGCCCGAAACGGCCGGGGCAATGCGCGCGTCAAAGGTTTCGCCGAAATAGATGCCGGACTTGCGGATCGGCAGTTCGCCGCTTTCCCAGGAGGCGTCGGTCACGAGGATCGGATCGGCATCCCCTGCCCGGCCGCGCAGTTCGGCAAGGGCGGCAATCTCGCTGCCCCAGGTGTTGTAGATCGGGTGCTTGCCCCACATCAGCTGCGAGCGCAGCCAGCCATCGCCCAGCCAGATCTCGATGCGGTTTTCGCCGGCAACGAGGAGCGAGCCGACCTCGTAGGTCTGGTAGCTCAGGCGCGCGTCATAGGCCGTCCAGCCCGGCGTCAGCACATCATTGCCGACGCGCTTGCCATTGATGAAGGCGACATAGAGGCCGAGGGCGGTGATGTCGAGGATTTCGGCGCCGGAAACGCTGTCGAGGGTGAAGGTCTTGGCAACGAAGCTTGCCGGGGTGCCGACACCCTTGTCGACGAGCGGGCGGACCATCTGAGCGGTCCATGCGCGTGTGGAAGCTCGTGAGCCGGAGGCCAGCTCTGCCGCTGTTTCATTCAACACGTGGTAGTCTCCTCAAGCCGCTTTGCGCGGATGTAAACTGTTCTACGTGTAGCGTTCTACATTTTTGCGATCTTCGCAATAGGCTTTTTTTGGAATAGGTGCGAAGAGTGAGGCGGAGGATGCCATGACCAACAAGAGCCCGGCGCGAACGCCGCGTATCACCATCCGGGAAGTCGCCAGCGATGCCGGAGTGTCGGTGGCCGCGGTCTCCAAGGTGCTGCGCGATGCCTATGGCGTCAGCGAAGCGTTGCGCGCCAAGGTTCAGGCCTCGATGGAGAAGCTCAATTACCGGCCGCTGGCTTCGGCGCGCGGGCTTCGGGGGCGCACCTATACGCTGGGCCTGGTCTTTCCCGATCTGCGCAACCCGTTCTTCGCCGATATTTTTGCCGGCGTGAATTCGGCGCTGGAGCGTACCCGGTATCAGGCCATGCAAGGGGTTAGCGTCTCGGCTTCATCCCTTGTCGAAGCGATGATTGACCGGCAGATGGATGGCCTGGTGCTGATCGGCCCCAATGAGACCAATGAGCGGCTGAACGACATTGCCGACCGCGTTCCGCTGGTCGCCATCGGGCACCATGACCTTGACGATGCCCGCTTCGACACGGTGAACAACGACGATCAACTCGGCGCGCGCCTGGCGGTTCGCCATCTCTGCCAGAACGGCCACAAGAAGATCACCATGTTCAGTCTTTCGGCGCCCGTTTCGACGGTGATCAACCAGCGCGAACTGGGCTACCGGCTGGAAATGACCGAACAGGGGCTCGGCGGCTCCATCAACATCGTGCGCGCTCCCCAGGTGCTGCGCGAGGTGCAACTGATCCTGCGGCGCCTGCTCGAAAGCAAGGACCGGCCCGACGCCATTTTCTGCTGGACCGACCTCATGGCATTCGAAGCGATCAGCGTGGCGACCGACCTGGGGCTGTCGATCCCCGAGGATATTGCCATCGTCGGCTATGACAACACGGTATTTTGTGAATTTTCGCAAAACCGGCTGACCAGCATAGACCAGTCCGGCGAAGTGCTTGGTTTGCAAGCAACGCGCCTGCTCATCGAGCGTATTGATGGCCGTTCTCATTCCGAACACTTCGTGGTTACACCGCGTGTGGTGGCGCGGGCCAGCACCGCAAAGGTGAGCTAAGGGCACGCATCGCGCCGAAAACCGGCCAACACCGTTGACACGCAAGGGCTTTGCGCTATGGTCCGCGCCGCAAGGTTTGCCGGATTACCTGTTTTTTCTCTTTGCATCTTCTCTGCCCGGCGACGGGCCAGCGCAGAAAAACAAGTATCTGACGCTCCATTCGACATTGGGTCTAGGGCCACAGCCCCAACGCACGGACCTTGCACATGATTTCCGCGGTGCGCCGTACCGAACATTCCGGTTCGCACGGACACCCGGACGACCCGCGAGTGGAATCTCTGACGTTGACCGACGATTTTTCTGGCCTTGGCCTTTCGAGCAAAGTTACCGACGCTGTTGCAGCGGCCGGCTATACGCGACCCACTGAAATCCAGTCGCAAGCCATTCCGCACCTTCTGCAGAAGAAGGACCTGATCGGAATTGCTCAGACCGGCACGGGCAAGACGGCATCTTTCGTGCTGCCCATGCTGACGCTGCTGGAAGCCGGACGCGCCCGCGCCCGCATGCCGCGCACGCTCATTCTCGAACCGACGCGCGAACTCGCTGCGCAGGTTTCGGAAAATTTTGAAAAATACGGCAAGAACCATCGCCTCTCGATGGCGCTGATCATCGGCGGCGTCTCCTTCGAAGATCAGAACAAGAAGCTCGATCGCGGCGTGGACGTGCTGATCGCCACCCCCGGCCGCCTTCTCGATCAGTTCGATCGCGGCAAAATCCTGCTCACGGGCGTTGAAATCCTCGTCATCGACGAGGCCGACCGCATGCTCGACATGGGCTTCATCGACGATATCGAAAAGATCTGCTCCCGCCTGCCCCCGCGCCGCCAGACCATGCTGTTCTCGGCGACCATGGATCCGCAGATCGAGCGCCTGACCAAGCGCTTCCTCAGGGATCCGGTGCATGTGCAGGTTTCGCGCACGGCCTCCACGGCCGATACCATCGACCAGAAGCTGGTGAAAGTCTCCTCCCGCCCCGACCAGAAGCGCGCCATGCTGCGTGCCCGGGTCGATGCCGCCGAGGGCCTGACCAACGCGATCATCTTCTGCAACCGCAAGCGCGACGTGGCGACCCTTGCCCGCTCGCTGGAGCGCCACGGCTACAGCGCCGGCGGCCTGCACGGCGATATGGACCAGAAGAGCCGGATGGAAACGCTCGATGCCTTCAAGTCCGGCAATCTGAAATTGCTGGTTGCCAGTGACGTTGCGGCACGCGGTCTCGACATTCCGGCGGTGAGCCATGTGTTCAATTTCGACGTGCCGGTGCACGCCGAAGACTATGTGCACCGCATTGGCCGCACCGGCCGCGCCGGCCGCACCGGCACCGCCTATACTTTCGTCGCCCCGGGCGACGAGAAGCATCTCGATGCCATTCTCAAATTGATCCAGAAGCCGATCGAATGGCTCGACGTTGCGCCCGTTGCCTCAAGCCAGAACGAGGAAGAGGAAGCCCCGGCCCGTCCGGCTCGTTCATCCCGCCGCAAGGCGGCGACCCGCACCAGCCAGCCGGAAGCTGCCGATGCCGCGCCCGCCCCTGTGGCGGAGAAGGCCCCGGCCCGCGGCTCTCGCCGTCGTCCGAAGGAAGCCCCGGCTCCGGTTGCCGACGTCGTGACCGATTCGCCCTTTGGCGATGCAGGTCCTATTCCGGCCTTCCTGCTTCGGCCGACGCGTACTGCCGAACAGGAATCTGAGTAAAATACTGCCAGTTTTCGGAAAATTGTTGGTCGACACGTTGTGTTACGTGCCGCTATGACTTGTAGATGACTTAAAGGTAAAGTTCAGGGCCGGTGGTCGGCGGAACGTGGCGCGGGGTAATCTGTGTCGGATCACGAATTCAAGCGAGCGCTGGGTTATGCCAATTCAGCGCTTGATCTGCTTAAGAAGAGTAGCATCCCGCCCTACCCGCAGTTCTACGAGCTGCTCTATACCTATGCGACCGGCGTAAACCCGACGTTGAACCACCGGATCAACGCGATTTTCGCGGCCGGTGAATCGCCGTCGACCAGCCTTGCCGAAACGCTTTACAACGAATTCCTGAAGTCCGACGTCAACGATCGCATGTCGACCGTTTCCGAGCGCATGCAAGTGCGTATCGAGGCGGTGCATTCGGCCATCGACCACGCGATGACCACGGCCAATGCCTATTCGGGCTCGCTGCAGGCCGCCCAGGGCGATCTCGAACGCGACATCGAGCCGCAGGATTTGAAGGCCCTGGCGGCGCGCCTGTTGACCGAAACGCGCCGCATGCAGGACACCAACCGCCTGCTGGAGCAAAAGCTCGAGGCATCGCGCGACGATATTGCCGCCCTGCAACGCGATCTCGATGACGTGCGCCGCGAGTCCCTGCTCGATCCGCTGACCAAGATCGCCAACCGCAAGAGCTTTGACGAAGGCCTGCGCACCGCCATTGCCGAGGCGCGGCAGACCGGCAATCCGCTCTGCCTCATCCTGATGGATATCGACCACTTCAAGAGTTTTAATGACACCTATGGCCACCAGACCGGCGATCAGGTGTTGCGGCTCGTGGCCATGACCATCAAGTCCAATATCAAGGGGCGCGACCTTGCGGCCCGCTATGGCGGCGAGGAATTCGTCGCTATCCTGCCCAATACCGATCTCAAGGGCGCGGTGATCGTCGCCGAGAATGTGCGCCAGGCCATTCATGGCAAGGAGCTGCTGAAGCGCTCGACCAATGAAAAGCTGGGCCGCATCACCGCGTCCTTCGGCATCGCGGTCTTCCACGCCGCCGACACGGCCGGTTCGCTGATCGAGCGCGCCGATCGCTGTCTTTATGCAGCAAAACATGCCGGTCGCAATCGCGTGCTGACCGAAGAGAGCCTTGCTGAAATCAACGGCGAAAACCGGGGCGGCGTCACCGCCGCCTGATCACGCTCAGGCGGCCGGCACCAGTTCGACGCCGAGCGAAGCCAGCATTTCCCAATAATCGGGATAGGTCTTGCCGGTGCAGGCCGGATCGAGAATTGTCACGCCGCCGATCCGCAGCGCCGCGAGCGCAAAGCTCATGGCGATGCGGTGATCGTGATAGGTCTCGATGCGCGCGGCGACATTGCGCTGGGCCGCGTCCAGCAGAGCCGGATCGGAGGCGACGAGCAGATCGTCGCCTTCTTCTTTGGCAAGCCCTGGCCGGATGCGATTGAGTTCGTTGGCGACGGCCCGAATGCGGTCGGTTTCCTTGACGCGCAGATTGGCGATGCCGACGAAGCGCACCGGCTGATTGTTGAAGGCCGCGACCACGGCCATGGTCGGCACCGCGTCCTGCATCTGCGAGCCATCGATGACGGCAGGCATATTGGGGAATTGGGCGATGACGGCCTGCGCGGCGGCGTCCGGCTGGGTGAAGGCGTCGGCGGCGACGCCGAGATCGATCTTGCCGCCGGTCAGCGCCTCGATGCCCCAGAGATAGGTAGCGGCGGAAGCGTCGGGCTCGATGTGGAAATCGGTCGCGACATAACCCGTGGGCTGCACAGCCCAGGTGCCCGGCGAGGTCTCTTCGACCCTGGCACCGAAGGCGCGCATGGCGGCGAGCGTCAGATCGACATAGCCGCGGGCGCCGATGTCCTGCCCAGCCAGGGCGACTTCGATAGCCCCGTCGCCAAAGGGCGCCGCCATCAGCAGAGCGGAAACATATTGGCTGGAGAGCGACGCATCGATGTCCACCCTGCCCTTGCCGAAGCGCCCGGTGCCGCGAATGGTCACCGGCGGGCAGCCTGTCGCGGCTTCCGCATCGATGCCGAGCGAGCGCAGGGCATCGACCAGCGGCTTGATCGGGCGCAGGCGCATGTCCTCGTCGCCATCGACGACCACGGTGCCGTCAATGGTGGCGACGGCAGCGGTCAGAAAGCGGGTGGCGGTGCCGGCATTGCCGAGAAAGAGCGGCGTTTTGGGGGCCGTCAGCCTGCCGCTGCTGGTCACCAAGAAGCTGGTCGCATCAGGTTCTTCGACCGCAACGCCCATCTGGCGCAGGGCCTCGGCCATCAGCACCGTGTCCTTGCTTTTCAGCGCACCGGTCAGCCGGCTCGTGCCCTTGGCGAGGGCCGCCAGCAACAGGGCGCGATTGGTGATGGATTTGCTGCCCGGGGGCGAAACGCGCCCCGAAAGCGGACGGCCGGGAGGGATGATGGTGTAGGCAGGCGGGAGCGTTTTCGGCATGATGCCGTGGTGTTAGGGCAAACGCCCGGTCTAGGCAATCGTCAATGCTCAACGAGCACAGGTCCCTAAGCGACCTCATGGTGAGCCCGTCGAACCACGAGGTCGCGGGAGTGGAGGCCTGGGTGCCACGCCCTCGTCCTTCGACAGGCTCAGGATGAGGTCTACTTAGGAAATGGGGGCCACTTGGAAGATGAGGCTATTTAGGAATTGCCGCAGGAATTAGAGCCCAATGAACCGGCCTCTCAGACCGAGGCCCTGGCTTCCGCAATCGCCTTCAAGTCCGCGGCCTTGAGGGTGACGCTTTCGCCGCAGCCGCAGGCGCCGGTCTGGTTGGGGTTCTTGAAGGTGAAGCCCGAGGACATCTTGGTTTCTTCGAAATCCATCACCGTGCCGAGCAGGTACATGGTCGCCTTGGGATCGACCCAGACATCCACGCCGCGATCGGTAACGTGGTCGTCGCCCTTCAGCGGCTCGCTGACATAATCCATCGTATAGGCGACGCCGGCACAGCCGGCATTCTTGATGCCGACGCGCAGGCCGATGACCGGCTTGTCGGAATCTTCCATGATTTCCTTGATGCGCTCGGCTGCCGCATCGGACAGCGACATGATCTTGAAGGCCATGGGCGGTTCCTAAAAATTCTTCCAGACGCCGCGGGTCACGAGTTCGACCACCAGACGATCCGGATCTCGGAAATAGAGGCTGCGGCCACCCTGTGACCAGACAACCTCGCTCTCTAACTCTATATGTAAGCCCTGAAGGAAGGTTTTCCAATCGTCATAGGCTTCCAACTCGATGCCGAAGGCGAAATGCTGTTCCCCGCCACCGTCATGGGGCGGAATGAAACCACCGCCGACCGGAATTGGTTTCAGCGTCGCGCCCTGCCTGAAAAGGATCAGCACCTGCCCCGGCCCAACCACCAGAGGCTGGATGCGATCATCCCCGCCCATGGGCTCGAAACCGAAAATTCGGACATAAAAATCCCGGCTGCGCTGCACGTCGGTGACGTAGAGCGCGGTTTCGACCAGACCTTCAAGTGGCGGACGGTTCATCTTACCACCAGTTGAGCGCGACCTGGGCCTCTTCGCTCATGCGCGAGGCATCCCAGGGGGGATCGAACACCATATTGACCTTCACGTCCTGAATGCCTTCGACGCCGCGGGCGGCGTTTTCGACCCAGGCGGGCATTTCGCCGGCGACCGGGCAGCCCGGCGCGGTCAGCGTCATGTCGATGGTCAGGTTGCGGTCGTCGTCGAGATCGACCTTGTAGATCAGGCCAAGCTCGTAGATGTCCACGGGGATTTCCGGATCATAGACGGTCTTCAGCGCGCCGATGAGATCGGTGGTGATGCGTTCGACTTCGCCGTCGCCCAGGTTTTGGGGCATGGTCGGCTGGATGCGAACATCGATCTGTTCGTCGGCTGCTGGTGTGGTGTCTTCGCTCATCTTGGGTCTCTCAGGCGAAAAATTTACGGGCGCGCTCAATGCCATCGACCAGCGCGTCAACATCGTCCTTGCCGTTATATAGGGCGAGGGAGGCCCGGCAGGTAGAGGTGACGCCAAATCGCTTCAGCAGCGGCTGCGCGCAATGGGTGCCGGCACGGACGGC
>DATMSG010000127.1:0-3372 GCA_035565515.1 Devosia sp. | reverse complement strand
GTGGCGGCGGTATCCGCATTCCCACCGGCGGGCGTTCGGGCGGCGGCATTGGCGGGGTGATCGGCATTGTCGTCATTCTGGGGATTATCTGGTTTGCCACGGGGCAGAACCCGATCGACATTCTGACCGGCGGCAGCTCTGGCGTGCCGACGCAATCGGCGGCACCATCCTCGTCGTCATTGCCCACCAGTGGGCAGGAAGACGATCTGCGCGACTTTGTCGGCGTGGTGGTCAAGGAAACCGAGGATTTGTGGACCGAAGTGTTCGCCGCGTCCAACCAGCAATATCCGGCGCCCGCCGTGGTGCTGTTTACGGGCCAGGTCAATACGGCCTGTGGCGGCGCCGATGCGCGGACCGGGCCGTTTTATTGCCCGGAGGACCGCAAGGTCTATATCGACCTCAGCTTTTATGACCAGCTGCGGGACCAGTTTGGCGCGCCGGGCGATTTCGCGCAGGCCTATGTGCTGGCCCATGAAGTGGGCCACCATATCCAGAACATTACCGGGGTGCTGCCCGAGTTCAACCGCCGCCGGCAGAGCATGAGCCAGACCGACGCCAATGCCTATTCGATCCGCATCGAATTGCAGGCCGATTGCTATGCCGGGGTGTGGGCCAATTATGCCGGGCAGCAGAATATCGTCGAGCAGGGGGACTTCGAGGAAGCGCTGAACGCGGCCGACCAGATCGGCGACGATACGCTGCAAAAGCGCATGCAGGGCTTCGCCGTGCCCAAGACCTTCAACCATGGCACGTCGGCGCAGCGCAAGACCTGGTTCGAGCGGGGATACCAGTCGGGCAATCCGAGCGATTGCGATACGTTCTCGGGGAATGTGTAGGGGCGCAAGCGCCTAGCTGATCGCGATGACGATCTTGCCGTGGCCGTGGCCAGTTTCGAGCTCATTATGGGCGTCCACAATCTGCTCCATCGGATAGGTGCGGCGGACCTGGGGCTTGAGCTGGCCGGAGGCGGCGAGGGCGAATAGCTTGGCGACGCGGGCGCCGCTGCGGGTGCCCTCGATGCCGCGAATGCCCAGGGTCTTGGCGCGCGGATCGGCAATCGAGGTGATCCGATCGAGGGGGGCGCCCAGCGTCATGGAAAGATCGAGCGCTTCCCCGCCGGCGCAATCGAGCACGGCGGTGACGCCATTGGGCGCGGCTGCGGCGAGGCGCTGCGCGAGGCCCTCGCCATAAGGGAGGGCGATCATGCCAAGCGAACGCAGATAATCCTGATTGGCGGGGCTTGCCGTGCCGATAACGGTGGCGCCGAGCAGGCGGGCGAGTTGGCCGGCAAAGGAGCCAACGCCGCCGGCTGCGCCATTGATCAGGAAGATATCGCCGGGGCCGATCGCCAGCGCATCCATTGCGGCATCGGCCGTCTGGGCGGTGCCGCCCATGGTGGCGGCTTCGGCAAAGCCGAGTTCGGCGGGGATAAGGGCAATGTCGGTGGCGGCGACGGTGATGTAATCGGCAACCGCGCCAAAGGTGCGGCGGCCGGCGACGCGGTCGCCAATGGCAAAGCCGGCGGCGTCTGGGCCGAGGGCATCGACCACGCCGGCGAATTCATTGCCGGTGGTGAGTGGCAGGCTCATGCCGGGTGGCAGGGGCATATGGCCCAGGCGGGCGCGGCGATCGAAGGGCTGGATGGCCGCTGCCTTGATACGCACCCGCACCTCGCCCGAGGCGGGCTCGGGCGTGGGGATGTCGTCGATGGAGAGGACTTCAGGACCGCCGAAGGTCGCAAAACGAGCGGCGCGCATGGTCGTTTCTCCGTGACGAAATCAGGCGGCAGTTTGCGGGAATTCCGGTTGCTGTTCCAGGCCCTTCTGGGCGCGGACGTGGTTGAGGAAGCGCGTGAAGAGATAGTGGCTGTCGCGGGGGCCGGGGCTGGCTTCGGGGTGGTATTGCACCGAGAAGATGGGCTTGCCATCGACCGAAAGGCCGGCATTGGACTGGTCGAACAGCGAGATATGGGTCTCGGTGACGCCGGCGGGCAGGCTCGCTTTGTCGACCGCAAAGCCGTGGTTCATCGAGGTGATCTCGACCTTGCCGGTGGTCAGGTCCTTGACCGGGTGATTGGCGCCGTGATGGCCCTGATGCATCTTGGAGGTGGTGCCGCCCAGGGCAAGGCCGAGCAGCTGATGGCCCAGGCAGATGCCGAAGACCGGCTTGCCGGTTTCCATCAGCTTCTGGATGGTGGGAACGGCATATTTGCCGGTCGCGGCCGGATCGCCAGGGCCATTGGAGAGGAAGATGCCGTCGGGATTGTGCGAGAGTACATCGGCGGCGGTGGCGGTGGCCGGAACAACGGTGACGCGGGCGCCCTGATCGGCGAGGCACCGCAGGATATTGCGCTTGGCGCCGTAGTCGATGGCGACGACGTGGAAATCGGGCTTGTCGAGCTTGCCGTAGCCCTCGTTCCATTTCCAGCCGGTCTGGTCCCAGTGATAGGTCTGGGCGGTGGTGACTTCCTTGGCGAGGTCGAGGCCTTCAAGGCCGGGGAAGGCGTTGAGTTCGGCCAGGATGGAGGGTTCGTCGAAATAGCCGTCCTCGGCATGGGCGATGACGCCATTGGGCATGCCATGCTCGCGGATCTGGGCGGTCAGGGCGCGGGTGTCGATGCCGGTAATGCCGATGATGTTACGCTTCTTGAGCCAGGCATCGAGCTTTTCGGCGGCACGGTAATTGGACGGGTTGGTGATGTCGGCCTTGAGCACGACGCCGCGGACGCCGGACAGAGCGGCCATGTTGACCGTCTCGATGTCTTCGTCATTGGTGCCGACATTGCCGATATGGGGGAAGGTGAAGGTGATGATCTGGCCCGCATAGGAGGGGTCGGTCAGCACTTCCTGGTAACCCGTCATGGCGGTGTTGAAGCAGACTTCGCCTGCGGCGTGGCCGACAGCGCCGATACCGCGGCCTTCCAGACGCGTTCCGTCTGCCAGGATCAAAAGTGCGGTCGCGGGGGATTGCTGCCAGCCGGTCACGGTGGGCCTCCAAGGTCAGGTTTCGTGGTCGCGCGAGACATCCGCCAAAGTTGGGTAACTTTTCCGGGCTGCGCTTAATGATGTCGATTGAGGCCTCGTATTAGAAGCCCAAGCGCGGCAGCGCAAGTGGCGCGAGGCGCTTATTGTGCCTATATGGGCCGCGAAGAATGCATAGCAAGAGGACGAAAATCATGCGCGAAGAGATCAGCGAAGGGCTCAAGACGGCGCTCAAGGCGCGCGATTTGCGGCGCACGGCGACGCTTCGCGCCATCAATGCGGCGATCAAGGACAAGGATATCGCCATCCGCCAGGAGAATCGCGGGCCGGCGACCAATGAAGAGATTCTGGCCATTGTGCAGAAGATGGTGAAGCAGCGCGAGGAGAGCTT
>DATMSG010000126.1:0-4656 GCA_035565515.1 Devosia sp. | reverse complement strand
ATTCGATAAAATCCAATACTTTGTAGACTGATATTCGGCCGTCCTTTCTCCCGGGGGTCTTCACATCCCCGCCGCTTTGCGGCATAAGACCTGTGTTCGCGCGACTGGCGAGAAAGAGATGGGCAACCATCGGGAAACGCGAACTTCAATGAGCCGCTCGCCTGGGCAACCCATCCACGATCAGGGGAAGCCCCATGGATCCAGCAACAATGCTTCGGTCTTGGAGTAGCGCTACTCGCCGTGATAAAGGCACCGCCATGCCGGTCACCCTGATCCCTTGTGAGGAAATCGTCGCATGAGCGCTGCCACTTCTACCCCGCTCTTTCCCCATTTCTTTTCCGCCGCGGTTGCCCAGACCGATCCGGAAATCGCCAAGGCAATTCAGGATGAACTCGGTCGCCAGCAGAGCGAAATCGAGCTGATCGCCTCGGAAAACATCGTGTCCCAGGCGGTGCTCGAAGCCCAGGGCTCGGTGCTGACCAACAAATATGCCGAAGGCTATCCCGGCAAGCGCTACTATGGCGGCTGCCAGTTCGTCGATGTCGCCGAAAGCCTCGCTATCGAGCGCGCCAAACAACTCTTTGGCGTGGCCTTCGCCAACGTCCAGCCCAATTCCGGTTCCCAGGCCAATCAGGGCGTCTATCAGGCGCTGATCCAGCCCGGTGACACCATTCTCGGCATGTCGCTCGACGCCGGCGGCCACCTCACGCACGGCGCCCGCCCCAACCAGTCGGGCAAGTGGTTCAATGCCATTCAATATGGCCTGCGCAAGCAGGACGGCCGTGTCGATATGGACCAGGTCCGCCAGCTCGCCCGCGAGCATAAGCCCAAGATGATCGTCGCCGGTTTCTCGGCCTATTCGCGCGTCATGGACTGGGCCGAGTTCCGCGCCATCGCTGACGAGGTGGGGGCAATCCTCTTTGTCGATATGGCCCACGTTGCCGGTCTCGTTGCCGGCGGCACCTATCCCAGCCCCTTCCCGCACGCCCATGTCGCCACCACGACGACCCACAAAACCCTGCGCGGCCCGCGCGGCGGCCTGATCCTCACCAACGATGAAGACATCGCCAAGAAGATCAATTCGGCCATTTTCCCGGGCATCCAGGGCGGCCCGCTGATGCATGTCATCGCCGCCAAGGCCGTGGCCTTCAAGGAAGCGCTGCAGCCCGAATTCAAGCTCTACGCCCAGCAGGTCGTGGCCAATGCCCAGGTGCTCGCCGAAACTCTTGTGAAGGGCGGCGTCGACATCGTCTCGGGCGGCACCGACAACCACCTGATGCTGGTCGACCTGCGTCCCAAGGGCCTCACCGGCAAGGCGACCGAAACCGCTCTCGGCCGCGCCCACATCACCTGCAACAAGAATGCAGTGCCCTTCGATCCGGAAAAGCCCGCCATCACCTCCGGCGTGCGCCTCGGCTCCCCGGCCGGCACCACTCGCGGCTTCGGCACGGCCGAATTCCAGCTCATCGGTGAACTCATCATCGAAGTGCTCGATGGCCTCAAGGCCAATGGCGACGACAATAACGGCGCCGTCGAAGCCCAGGTTCGCGCCAAGGTGAAGACGCTGACTGATCGTTTCCCGATCTACGGCTGATTTGAAAGGGCCACATCAGGATGCGCTGCCCCTATTGTGGCAATGACGACACCCAGGTGAAGGATAGCCGCCCGACCGAAGATTCGGGCGCTATCCGCCGCCGCCGCGTGTGCAATGCCTGCGGCGGCCGTTTCACCACTTTTGAGCGCGTGCAGTTGCGCGATCTCACTGTGGTCAAGAAAACCGGCCGAAAAGTCCCCTTCGACCGCGAAAAGCTTACCCGCTCGGTCAATACCGCGCTGAGAAAGCGTTCGGTCGATCCCGAACGCGTCGAGCGTATGATTTCGGGCATCGTCCGCCAGCTCGAAAGCCTGGGCGATGTCGAAATCACCTCCGACCAGATCGGCGAATATGTGATGACCGGCCTCAAGGGCCTCGATCACGTCGCCTTTGTCCGCTTTGCCTCGGTCTACAAGAATTTCGCCGGTCCCGACGACTTCCGCGATTTCCTCGCCGAGCTCGATTCCGACTCCAATCCGCCTCTGTCCGAGGACGATTGATCCAGTCTCGCCTTGCCCGCCGTTGCGGGGCGGACTATGGGGTTGAGTAGCAATATAAGGACGTCGGCAATGGATTCTTACGGCGAACGCTTTTCCATCGAGGCCAATTCGGCTGCGGGGCTGCATTTCCTCATCGTCGAGGGCAGGGCCTATCCCGGCATTGCCGATGAAATGAAGGCCGGTGCCGCCGCTGCTCTCAAGGCCGCGGGCGCTACCTTCGATGTCATTGGCGTGCCCGGCGCCATGGAAGTGCCCGTCGGCGTCGCCATGGCGCTCGAAACCGACAAATACGATGGCTATGTCGCCCTCGGCTGCGTCATCCGCGGCCAGTCCAATCACTACGTTGCCGTCGCCAGCGAAAGCATCCGCGCCCTTGCCGAATTGGCGGTGGTGGACGCCCTGCCGCTCGGCATCGGCATTCTTACGGTCGAGAACGAAGGCCAGGCCTGGACCCGCGCCCGCATCGCCGATGGCGACCGCGGTGGCGATGCCGCCCGCGCCGCCCTGGCTCTCGCCGCCCTCAAGGCAAAGTTGAACGCATAAATGACTGATACGTCCGCCCCCATCCCGAACAATTCGCGCCCCGCCAACCAGCGCGGTGCCGCTCGCCTCGCAGCGGTTCAGGCGCTCTACCAGATGGATGTGGGTCGCCAGACGCTCGAAGATACGCTGGCCCAGTTCGGCGCCTTCCATCTCGGCCGCGAGATCGAGGGCGAACAATATCTGCCCGCCGATGCGGACTTTTTCCGCCAGATCGTGCGCGGCGTCACCAAGAACCAGCTCGAGATCGACCCCGCCATCGACAAGGCCCTGGCAGAAGACTGGCCCATCGACCGCATCGATTCCACGCTCCGCGCCATCCTGCGCGCCGCCGCCTTCGAACTGCTGCGCCGCCGCGACATCCCGGCCCGCGTCGTCATCACCGAATATGTCGACGTCGCCCGCGCCTTCTTCGAAGAAGATGCCTCCGGCATGGTCAACGCCGCCCTCGACTCCATCGCGCGCTCCGCCGGCGTGGACCTCGAAAAAAAGAGCTGATCCCGCCACAACCGCGATGCATCACCTCCCCCTTGATGGGGGAGGATGGGAGGGGGTGACGTGAGCCCCGATGCAAACCATCCAAAAACAAAAAGCCCCGGCAAAACCGGGGCTTCGAACACTCCTTGGCAAATCGCTCTTTTGCGTTCCTCAGAACGACTGCAAAATCTGTTCGATGAAGGTGCGATCTTCGCCATAGGACTGCGTACGGCGGTTCTCGATGGTCACCATCTTGCCGTCCGCGGCCGAATAAACCGCCTTGTCCACGACCTTCTTGTTCTTGTCGAAATAGACCGCGAGCACCGTGCGCTCGAGCGAGGTGTTCAGACCGAACGAAGTCTGCGCCACCTTGGTCTGCACATAGTACCAGGCGGTCTGGTCGCCAAAGGTATTGGTCGATTGCGGCGAGCCCAGGACCAGCGTCACCAGCTGCTGGCTCTGGCCCACGCGCACCTGCTGCATGGCGCTCTCGGAGATTTCATAGCCCTGCGTCCTCTTGGTGACGAGCGACGTGCTGCTCGTGCAGGCGGCCAGCGCAACAGCCAGAAGGGCTGCGGCGGCGATCGGTGCGAAGGGAGCGGAAGCAATACGCATGGGCATGAATTTGACTTTCCCGATGGCTCTCGACTATAGGCGTGACAACAAGGCGCGTGCCCATTGGTCGCCGGAATGTGTAGCTGTCAACCTGGCTTTTTGGCAAGCTGACAGTGGGTCGGCTGACTTCGCATGTGTTTGACCCATCCTGAGGCCGAGCGCAATCCCATGATCCTGTCTCTGTTCCGCAAAAACACGGCCACCGACGCCGTTTATGGCGTCTATCGGGCCATTGTGGCGCAATCCCGGCAACCGCTCTTCTATGCCGATTGGGGCGTGCCCGATACAGTCACCGGCCGCTTCGATATGATCAGCCTGCACATGGCGCTGCTGTTCCGGCGCCTGCGCGGCAACCAGGCCACCAAGGAATTCAGCCAGGCCGTGTTCGACCTGTTCTTCAAGGACATGGACCAGTCCCTGCGCGAAATGGGCGCCACGGACATGGGTGTCCCCAAGAAAATCCAGAAGATGGGCAATCTCTTTTTCGGCCTTCTTGCTGCCATCAATGAAGCTATGGATCGCGCCGACAGGGAAGCCCTGGCCGCCGTATTCTCGCGCAATATCTATGAAGGCGCCGGCATGGACCATGCCCGCACCCTCGCAGACTATTTTATCGCCCAGGATCAAGCCCTGGCCGCCCTGCCGGTCGAAACCATCACCGGCGGTACACTGACGTTCGGAACCGCCGCATGAAAGACCAGCCCGAGCCCCTTTTCGACGCGATTGTCCGCATCGACAAATTGCCCGCTGCCGGCCGTTCCGTCAGCATCGACGCCGATGAGGCAACGCGCGCCAAAATTGCCCAGGCAATGAAGCTGACCGCGGTCGAGCGTTTCGTCGCCGATCTCTCCGTCACCCCGCTGCGCGGCGGTCTGCGGGCCCTGGGACATCTCAAGGCCCGCATCGTCCAGCCCTCCGTCGTCAGTTTCG
>DATMSG010000125.1:0-14924 GCA_035565515.1 Devosia sp. | reverse complement strand
CTCCTCCGCGGTTTCGTCGCCGTTCTCGCCGTCCGCGGCGGCTTCGATCCAGCCGGCGCGGATGCGCGCCTGCATGATCATGTCTTCGGCTTCTTCGCGGCTCACCGGGAAATCCTTGAAGGTCCCTTCGAAGCGCTTGGTTTCTCCATCCTTGCGTTCGCTCCAGCCGACGAGATCGTCAGCGGCGCAACCGGCAAAGTCTTCCACGGTCTTGATGTCTTCCTTGCCCAGAGCCACGAGCATGGCGGCGTTGAGGCCGGGAATTTCGTAAAGCTCTTCATCGACGCCGAGCGCGATACGCTCGTCATCGAACTTGCGCTCGATCTCGGCGAGATATTCGGTCGCCCGGTTCTGGATTTCCCCGGCGGTCTCTTCGTCAAAGCCTTCGATGGAGGCGATTTCGTTGGGCTCGATATAGGCGAGCTCTTCGACCGACGAGAAACCTTCGGAAGCCAATAGCTGGGCAACCATCTCGTCAACGTCAAGAGCCTGCATGAACAAAGTCGAGCGTTCGGTGAATTCCTTGTGGCGGCGCTCGCTCTCTTCCTGCTCGGTCAGGATGTCGATATCCCAGCCGATGAGCTGGCTCGCGAGGCGCACATTCTGGCCGCGGCGGCCGATGGCGAGCGAGAGCTGCTCGTCGGGCACCACGACTTCGATGCGCTCGGCCTGCTCGTCGAGAACCACCTTGGCGACATCGGCCGGTTGGAGCGCGGAAACCACCAGATCGGCAATGGTATCGGTCCAGGGAATGATGTCGATCTTTTCGCCCTGGAGTTCGGCAACCACCGCCTGGACGCGCGAACCGCGCATACCGACACAAGCCCCGACCGGATCGATGGAAGAATCGTTCGAGGTCACGGCGATCTTGGCGCGCGAACCCGGATCGCGGGCGATCGAGCGGATGGTGATGACGCCATCGTAGATTTCAGGCACTTCCTGCATGAACAGTTTGGCCATGAACTGGGGATGGGTGCGCGAGAGGAAAATCTGCGGGCCGCGCTGTTCGCGGCGCACGTCATAGACATAGGCGCGGACGCGATCGCCATAGCGGAACATTTCGCGCGGGATCAGTTCGTCGCGGCGGATGATGGCTTCGCCACGGCCGAGATCAACGATGACATTGCCATATTCGACGCGCTTGACCGTGCCGTTGACGATTTCGCCGACGCGGCCGGTATATTCCTCGAACATGCGGTCACGCTCGGCATCGCGCACCTTCTGCACGATGACCTGCTTGGCCGACTGGGCGGCGATGCGGCCGAATTCCATCGGCGGCAGCGGCTCGGTGAGGAAATCGCCGACCTTGGCTTCGGGCGACTTGGTTCTGGCGAATTTCAGATCGACCTGGCGGCTCGGCTCTTCGACCTCGTCGACGATCTCGAGCAGGCGCCACATGCGCGTTTCGCCCGAGCGCGGATTGATCTCGACCTTGATCTCGGTCTCGGCGCCATAGCGGCCCTTGGCGGCCTTTTCCATGGCATCCTGCATCGCCTCGATCACGACCATGCGGTCGATCGATTTTTCGCGGGCAACGGCATCGGCGATCTGCAAAAGCTCAAGGCGATTCGCGCTAACGGCCATTTATTTGGTCTCCTCGGAGGATTCATTCCCTGCTGTGGTATCTTCGGCCGTTTCGGTCTCCGGGCCGTCAGCATGGTCGTCGTCATTATCGGCATCGGCATATTCGACCGTTTCGGTCTCATCGTCGTCGATCGGATGCAATTCCTGATCGGCGCGGGCCATGTCCATCAGTTTGTCGGTCATCACCAGCTTGGCATCGGCAATGGTGACGAAGGCAAGCTTGTGGTCGGGATTGGTGCCGCCGGGCGCGTCGGGCAGGCGGATGGTCACGCCCTCTTCGTCCACGGCAAGGATGTCGCCGCGAAAGCGCTTGCGGCCATTGATCATGTCGAGCAGTTCCACCTTGGCCTCATGGCCGACAAAGCGCTCGAAATCGCGCTTGCGCACTAGCGGGCGGTCGATGCCGGCGGAGGAGACTTCCAGGTGATATTCGCGGTCGATGGGGTCTTCGACATCGAGGACCGGCGAGAGATCCTTGCTGAGGGCCTCGCAGTCATTGATGTTGAAGCGGCCATTCTCGTCCTCGGCCATGATCTGCAGGGTGCAGCCATTTTCGGGGGTGATTTTCACCCGCACGAGCGCATAGCCAAGACCATTGGCAACCGGCTCGACAATGCGGGAAATACGGGCTTCGAGGCCGGTTTCCTTGATATAGCGTTTCTCGGTGAGATCGAAAGCCATTGGGTCCCAGATAAGCAAAAAGAGCGGGGCCGGTCAGGGCACCACTCTCTGAATGAGAGCAACGATGTTGGCCTCATATAGCGCCGCTTGCGGCAAAAGGCAAGGTCGGGCTCGGGCGGGGTCGCTTTACCGCTCCCAGGTCACATTGGAAACATCGGCGCCGAGCTCTTCGAGGAGGCCGCGCAGGTCTTTTACCATCGGGTCCGGCCCGCAGAGATAAAAATTCTGACTGAAATCGGTGATGTGCCGCCTGAGGAAATCGGCGTCGATGCGCTCCTGGACCAGTTTCGACTTTTGGTCATTGGTCACCGTCCAGAGCGTTTCCAGGCCATCCATGGCTTCGAATTCACCGCGCAGGATGATGTCCTTCTCGGTCTGGTTCGAGACGATCAGCCTGTTGCCGGCGATTTTGCCGGTCGCATTGAGATGGCGTAAAATGGCGATGAATGGGGTGACGCCGGCGCCGCCGGCAATGAAGGTGCCGGGGCCGCGATATTGGATCGTGCCCCAAACATCGCGCAGGATCAGCCTGTCGCCGGCCCCCAGCGACCAGAGTTCATTGGTAACCCCGGTATGGTCGAAATAGCTCTTGATGGTCAATTCGAGATTGTCCGCATCGGGCAGGCAAGTGAAGGTGAAGGGCCGCTTCTGGTCCTGCCAGCCGTCTCGGTCGATACTGACCTCGGTCGCCTGGCCGGGCGAGAAAGTGTAGCCCTTGGGGCGTTCGAGCCGGTAGTGGCGGACATTGTGGGTGACGGGCACGGTGTCGAGAATATTGACGCTGACTTGCATGGCTCGCTCCTCGGTTCCAAGCACAATTCCGAGGCATGCCGGGCGGTTCCCATCTCCGGCACAGGCGGGAAACCAGGTTCCCTCAAGAGAACCGGGTTTCTTTCCAACCACCTGATTTCCTTGTGAAACCCTCGGTGCGATGCTCCGGCTTTCAAGAGCAAAATTCTTGATTTTTGCGTCTTGGACCCGAATTCGGCAGGCCCATCTCTGGGGTGTTCAAACGAAAGGAACACCCAAAATGATCAAGAACAGCATTCTCGCCCTGACCACCGCCGCTCTCGTTGCCGGCATTGCCATGCCGGCTTTCGCCGCATCGCCAGCGTCCGACTCGGCCGACAGCGACAAGGGCTATCTCACCGGCGAAGTCGCCAATGACTATACCCTGCTTCGCCTCAAGGAAAAGGGCATTAATGCGACTTCCGTCGAGGACTGGAACGGTCTCGTCCGCGCCTTCGTGACCAAGGAAGACGGCACCCAGGCCATGCAGCTCTTCGACGCCGACTCCCTGGCCCCCGTCGGCATCTGACCGCCCGCCCGTCGCGCCTTCGATCGGGAAAGTGCCAGCCACTTTGCCTGAAGGCGCCCTGGGCCAACGCTCCTGGCGCTGCCGGTCCCCGGCGGCGCCCGAAGCCTTCTTAACGCAGGCCGATATTGTTCGAGAGATCGAAATTGTGTCGTGCGGCCGCGACGGCGTCGCGATTGCGCACCACGAAGGCCCGGCACGCATCGACGAGATCGAGCAGGTCCTGCCCCAGTTCGGTCAATGCATAGTCGACCCGGGGCGGAATGGTGGCAAAGGCGGTGCGCGAAATAAAGCCGTCGCGCTCGAGTTCGCGCAGGGTGGAGGCCAGCGTTTTCTGGGAAATTCCGTCCATGGCGCGGCGCAATTCGTTGAACCGCCGCGTGCCCGTGCTCAATTCGGCAATGACGACCAAAGTCCATTTCCCCGTTCGCATCGCCAGAAAACTATTGTCCTCGTGCGAAAAGGAAAGCGTAGTGGACATTTGCGAAGCTCCGGAGCGGTCGGCGTCACGCCGATATGGGGAGCGATTGGCAAAGGTCCAGAGCGGGGATGAGCGAACTTGGTGTTCGCCCTGATGAAACGGTAAAAATTCAGCGCCGGTCGAAGGTAAAATAAAAGCTGATCATGCGGCCTTCGCGCCGCGCCTTTTGCTCGTAGCGCGTCGGCTGCCAGCCCGGATAGGGCGTGTGCCAGGCGCCCGGCGCCGCCGGGGCGAAGGAAAAACCGGGCTCGCGCAGGATATGGGCGAGCGTCCAGTCGGCATAGTCTTCAATATCGGTCGCAAAATGGAATGCGCCGCCGGGCTTGATGACGCGGGCCAGTTCCCTGAGCGTCACCGGGGAAACGAAGCGCCGCTTGTGATGGCGCGTTTTGGGCCAGGGGTCGGGATAGAGCAGATAGATCGCGTCAATGCTGGCATCGGGCAGCGTGACGAGCAGCTTTAGTGCATCATCGGTGAAGAGCCGGACATTTTTCAGGTCCTTGGCAATGGCGGCCTGCACCATCTTGCCGATGCCGCCGGTAAAGACCTCGCAGCCGATAAAGCCGGTTTCGGGCTCTTCGGCGGCCTTGCGCGCCAGATGTTCGCCGCCGCCATAGCCGATCTCGATGACGAGGCGCTGCGCTTGGGGGAACAGGGATTTGGGATCGAGACGATCGCCCAGGGCGATTTCGAGCGCGGGCAGCGTCTCGTCCACCATGGCTTTCTGGCCGCCATGCAGCTTCTTGCCGGAGCGGCGGCCGAAAAAGGCGCGGGGTTCGCCGTCACGGGTTTTGGGGAGCTGGTGGTCGGTCATGGCACGCAAATTTCAAAAACGAAGGCCTCTCCCCCGCATCGCGGAAAAGAGGCCTTTGGTCAATCATTAGAATGGATCAGGCGACGGCGGCCTTGAGGGCCTTGACCAGATCGACCTTCTCCCAGGAAAAACTGCCGTCGCGCCCCGGCTTGCGGCCAAAGTGGCCATAGGCAGAGGTCTTGGCATAGATCGGCTTGTTGAGGTCGAGATGGGTGCGGATGCCGCGCGGGGTCAGATCCATCACCTCGGCCAGCGCCTTTTCCAGCCTTGCCTCATCGACCTTGCCGGTGCCATGCAGATCGACATAGATCGAGAGCGGCTTGGCAACGCCAATGGCGTAGGACAGCTGGATCGTGGCACGATCGGCAAGGCCGGCGGCCACGACATTCTTGGCAAGGTAACGCGCGGCATAGGCGGCAGAACGGTCGACCTTGGTCGGGTCCTTGCCCGAAAAGGCGCCGCCGCCATGGGGCGCTGCGCCGCCATAGGTATCGACGATGATCTTGCGCCCGGTCAGGCCCGCATCGCCATCGGGGCCGCCGACGACGAACTTGCCGGTGGGATTGACGTGCCAGACCGTCTCGTCGCTGATCCAGCCTTCCGGCAGGGATTGGCGAATATAAGGCTCGACGATCTTGCGCACGTCCGAAGAGGTCAGGCTTTCATCCAGATGCTGGGTCGAGAGCACGATCTGGGTGACGGCAACGGGTTTGCCCTCCTCATAGCGCACCGTGACCTGGCTCTTGGCGTCGGGGCCGAGCTTGCCGGCGGGGCCGTGATTGGCCTTGCGCGCCTCGGTCAGGGTCTCGAGGATCTTGTGGGCATAATAGATCGGGGCGGGCAGCAATTCGGGGGTTTCGCGCGAAGCGTAACCGAACATGATGCCCTGGTCGCCGGCACCGACATCCTTGTTGCCGCTTTCATCGACGCCCTGAGCGATGTCTGCCGACTGGCCGTGCAGCAGCACGTCGATCTTGGCGGTCTTCCAGTGGAAGCCGGATTGTTCATAGCCGATGGCGCGGATGGCCTTGCGGGCGGCGGATTTGAATTTCGATGGATTGACGATCGGCGCGCCGGCCTTGTCCTTGAGGACATTGCCGTCCTTATCCTTTTTCAGGAGCGTATCGGGCACGCGCACTTCGCCGGCGATGACGACGCGATTGGTGGTGGCCAGGGTCTCGCAGGCAATGCGCACCTGGCTCGCATCCATGCCGACCTTTTTCGCTTCGCGGAAAACCAGATCGACGATTTCATCCGAAATCCGGTCGCAGACCTTATCCGGGTGGCCCTCGGAGACCGACTCAGAGGTGAACTGATAGGACGAACGGGCCACGTAAAAGCTCCGAAAATGCAGAAAAAGCCCGAAAATGGGCCAAACCGACCGTTTTGTGACACCCTGCGTCCGCTGGGTCAAGGCAGATATAAAGAAAGCTTGATATGATCCAGGCGCGGGATTGAGCAATTCTTGCCCTGGTGGAGGTGCCTTTCCATCGCCGTCTTGCTGTGCCAATGAAAGCAAAAAGGGAAGAACGACAAATCATGGCCATCAGAGTGCATCGCGGCGACCTGCCCAACCTCAACAATTACGGCCGTGAGGTGGCGATCGACACCGAAACAATGGGGCTCCAGCCCCATCGCGACCGGCTCTGCGTGGTGCAGCTTTCCCCCGGCGATGGCAGCGCGGATGTCATCCAGATTCCGCAAGATGCGGCCGAGGCGCCTAATCTGGTTCGTTTGCTAACCGATCCCGGCGTCACCAAGATTTTTCACTATGCGCGTTTCGACGTGGCCGTATTGCAGCAGCGTTTCGGCGTGGTCACCGGGCCGATCTATTGTACCAAGATCGCCTCGCGCCTCGTGCGCACCTATACCGACCGGCATGGCCTGAAAGAACTGGCGCGCGAACTGCTCAATGTCGATCTGAGCAAGCAGCAGCAGAGCTCGGATTGGGGCAATGAGAAATTGACCGACGCCCAGCTCGATTATGCCGCCTCTGACGTGCTTTATCTCCACGACCTCAAGCGCCATCTCGACCGCATGCTCAAGCGGGAGAACCGCATGGAACTGGCGCAATCCTGCTTTGATTTCGTCAAAACCCGTTGCGCCCTCGATCTGATGGGCTGGGAAGAGACGGATATTTTCGCTCACAGCTGAGGAACAGTTCTTGGCCTTTGCCGATCAGCCCGGCCGGTCCCGTCAATATAGACGCCTCCTGCGGCGCAATCGCGTGGTGGGGGTGCTGCGCTTTGCCGTACCGGCAGCGGGGCTGGTGCTGTTCGTGGCTCTGATTGTTCAGATCACCATTTCGAGTTTTGCCGGACGTTACGGCATCGGCAAGATCGAGGTGACGCCGGACCGGATCCGGGTCGAGACCCCCGAATATGCCGGCACGCTCAGTGACGGCTCGACCTATCGCGTCTGGGCCGAGGAGGCCTCGGCCGCCATCGCCAATACCGACCTGATCACCATGACCAATGTGCGGGTGATGTTGGAGCGCACCGATGGGGTGTGGCGGCAGGCCCTGGCCGAGGATGCCGTGCTCGACACGCTCACCCAGCAGGTGCGCGTCCCCCATGGCACCGAAATCAGCGAATCGAGCGGCATTTCGGGCCGGCTCACCGATTCCGTATTCGACTGGGCGAGCCAGACCCTGACCGCCAGAGGCCCGGTGACGATCAATTATTCGGACGGCGCCACCGTGCGCGCCGAGGGCCTGGTGCACCAGGCCGATCTTAACCGCTGGACTTTTTCCAAGGCCGTTGTCACGCTGCCCGAAACTCCCGGGGAAGAGCAGGAATGACTGTCGCTCGCTTTGCTTTGATCGCCGTTTTTTTCGCCACCCTTTTATCCGTGCCCGCTTGGGCCCAGACGGCGGTGCAGATTTCCGCCGATACCTTTACCATCGAGGAGGGGACCAGGGAGGCTGTGTTCGTGGGCAATGTCGTCATCAAGCATCCCACGGTCAATGTCTGGGCCGAAAAGGTCGTCGCCACCTATGGCGAGGGCGGCACCAGCGACATCAAGACTTTCGAGGCGACCGGCAATGTCAAGCTCGAGACCGACGAGCAGACCGCAACCGGGGATCGCGCCGTGTTTACGCCCGCCGATCAATTGCTGCGCCTGACCGGCAATGTGAAGGTCAGCAATGCGGCCGGTAACGTCAATGCCGCCGAACTGGTGGTCAATCTGGCGACCAATGTCTCGACCTTCAGTGCCGGCCAGGGCGGGCGCGTGACCGGGGTTTTTACCACCCAATGAGCCAGAAAACCCGCATAGACCAGTCCGGCTGGCTCGTTGCCCAGGGCCTGGCCAAAAGCTTTGGCAAGCGGACGGTCGTGCGCGATGTGTCCCTGGCGGTGCGGCGCGGCGAGGCCGTGGGCCTTCTCGGCCCCAATGGGGCGGGCAAGACCACGGTTTTTACCATGATCATGGGGCTCGTGCGGCCCGATGCGGGGAAAATCCAGCTCGACGGCAATGACATCACCCAATTGCCCCTGTTCCAGCGCGGCCAGCTCGGGGTTGGCTATCTGCCCCAGGAGCCTTCGATTTTTCGCGGTATGAGCGTTGAAGGCAATATTCTGGCGATTCTGGAAAACACCGTGCGCGGCCGGGCCGAGCGCAAGCGCCGGCTCAAGCAATTGCTGGACGAGTTCTCCATTGCCCATCTCGCCAAGGCCAATGCCCTTTCGCTTTCGGGCGGCGAGCGGCGGCGCGTCGAAATCGCGCGGGCGCTGGCGGCCGAACCGATCTTCATGCTGCTCGACGAACCTTTTGCCGGCGTCGATCCCATTGCGGTGGCCGAAGTAAAGGGCCTGGTGCGCCAGCTAACGCAGCGCGGCATCGGCGTGCTGATCACCGACCACGCCGTGCGCGAGACCCTGGGGCTCGTTGATCGAGCCTATGTTATTCACGGCGGATCGGTCATGATTCAGGGCAAGCCCGAAACCATTTCGGCGAGCCCCGAGGCGCGGCGCGTCTATCTGGGGGAAAGCTTCGAGCTCTAGCATGCTTTTGGAACTGGCACGGAACTTGCCCTAGAGCTTGCCCTTCACGGCGAAATCAGCCATGTTGCGCGCGGGAAGCCGCCCTGCGGGGCATTGCGTGACGCGCCAAGAGGTTGAATAGATGGCACTTTCGCCGCGGCTGGAGTTTCGTCAGGCTCAAAGCCTGACGCTGACGCCGCAGCTCATGCAGTCGATCAAACTGCTGCAATTGAGCCATCTCGAACTCAATGATTTCGTCGATGCCGAACTCCTGCGCAATCCCCTGCTCGAACGCGAAGAAGGCGGCGAGGGCAGCGATGCCGCGCCGACCGAAGCGCCCGAACGGGCGGTCGAACTCAGTGCCTATGAGGATACGGTTGCCCAGGGCGACCGCATCAAGGATGCCGACCAGATCGCCGAGGGTTATGACACGGCCGTCGAAAACGTCTTTCCCGATGCGGCCCCCAGCGAGATCGGCGCCATCAGCGGCCCCGACCGCAATGGCAGTTTCGAGGGCGGGGAAGCGCCCGACCTCGACCAATATGTCGCGTCGCGTCCGCGCCTGTCCGATCATCTCGAAGCCCAGGCACAGATGCTGCTGCGCACCCAGGCCGACCGGCTGATCGGCCAGCACCTGATCGATGGGCTCAACGAGGCCGGCTATCTGACGGTGGAACTCGAGGCGGTGGCCGAACTGCTCGGGGCGGAACTGGGCGATGTCGAGGCGGTTCTGGGGGCGCTGCAGACCTGCGATCCCATCGGCGTCTTTGCGCGTTCGGTCGCCGAATGCATGGCATTGCAATTGCGCGAGCGCGACCGGCTCGACCCGATGATGCAGCGCCTGCTCGACAATCTCGGGCTCGTTGCCGAGCATAATATGGCCGGCCTGATGAAGGCCGTCGGCTGCGACCGCGAAGATCTCGCCGATATGCTGGGCGAATTGCGGCTGCTCGATCCGCGGCCCGGGCTCGCCTTTGACAGCGCCCCGATCGAGGCCGTGGTGCCCGACGTTTTCGTGCGCTCGGGACCGGACGGGGGCTGGCAGATCGAACTCAATACCGAGACGTTGCCGCGCGTCCTGGTCAATCGCGTCTACTATGCCAGCGTGACGCGGAAAGCGCGCGGCAGCGCGGAAAAGACCTTTCTCTCCGATTGTCTGCAGACGGCCAATTGGCTGACGAAAAGTCTCGATCAGCGGGCCCAGACCATTACCAAGGTGGCGGCTGAAATCGTGCGGCAGCAGGATGGGTTTTTGACCCATGGCGTGGCCCATCTCAAGCCGATGACGCTCAAAATGGTCGCCGAAGAAATCGAAATGCATGAATCGACGGTGAGCCGCGTCACCGCCAATAAATATATGGCGACGCCGCGCGGCCTCTACGAGATGAAATATTTCTTCACCACCGCCATTTCATCGTCCGATGGCGGCAGCGATCATTCGGCCGAAGCGGTGCGGCACCGGATCAGGCAATTGATCGACGCCGAACCGGCGAACGACATTCTGTCCGATGATACGATCGCGGAAATGTTGCGCAAGGAACAGGGTATCGACGTCGCCCGCCGCACCGTCGCGAAATATCGCGAGGGCATGAACATCCCCTCCTCGGTCATTCGCCGCCGCCAGAAAAAGGCGCTGCAAAAGATCGCCTGAGCCCTCGCGCCTCTCGCGTCAAATCGTCTCGCTCGCGCAGAATGCGGGAACTGTGAGGGCAGGCCGCCGCGTTGGCCCCATGTCCGTGTGGCTCGGCCGACGGCGGGAAGGCTAATCGAGCCGCCTTCCTCTGTCATCCCCTCATTTGGCCATACCGGGCATGATGCGGATTGCCCCTGCCTCTGGCTGGGTCTAGCATCCTCAGGTCTGTCTCCCCACATGCAAGGGGTGACAGTAGGCAGGAACCCGGATGTCGGGAAATCGGCTTCGGGACCTCTTGCGTCGTACACACGACCGAAAGGAAGAAGAAGCCATGGCCTTGCGCGTTTCGGGAAAGAATATGGATGTCGGCGATGCTCTGCGCGGTAAAGCGGAGGATCACTTTTCCACCGTTGTCGGAAAGTATTTCGACGGCGGTTATGACGGCCATCTGACCCTCACTCCGGACGGAATCGGTTTCCGTGCCGATTGCGTCGTCCATCTCGATTCCGGCGCCACCTTGCAGGCGAGCGCCCAGGGTGGCGATGCGACTTCGGCCTATGAAGTGATGGCGCTCAATATCGAAAAGCGCCTGCGCCGCTATAATCGCAAGCTCAAGCAGCACCGGCGCGGCAATGGCACCGGCGAGGACGGCGTGACGGCGCAATATACCGTTTTCGGCGCCACCGACGCTTTCGACGAGCTCGACGAGGACTACGCTCCGCCCGTCGTCGCCGAGACCACCAAGAACCTGCGGCAGATGAGCGTCGAAGAGGCGGTGATGGAGCTCGACTATTCCGGTCAGAATGTTGTGATGTTCCGTCACGCTGGACATGGCGGCCTGAATGTGGTCTACCGCCGCGCGGACGGCAATATAGGCTGGATCGATCCAGCGCTCGGAGCAAATTGATAGCCCGGGATGCCGTAGCAAAGCTGAAGTAGAGCCCAAGGCAGACTAATGGAATTGGCTGACATTCTGGCAGAGGATGCCGTACTTGACTGTACGGGTGTCACCTCGAAGCGCCAGCTGTTTGACATCTTGTCCAAAAAGGCTTCCGAGATCACCGGCAAGGACCAGAGCGATATCCTTGCGGCCATTGCCGGCCGCGAGGAATTGGGGTCGACGGGTCTCGGGAATGGCATTGCCATTCCGCATGGAAAGCTGAGTGGTCTCAAGGACGTAACGGCCGTTTTCGCGCGGCTCGATACCCCGATCGACTTCGATGCGGTCGATGACCAGCCGGTCGATGTCGTGATCATGCTGCTCGCGCCTGTCGGCGCCGGCGCCGATCATTTGAAGGCCCTGTCGCGGGTGGCGCGGCTCTTGCGCACGGAAAGCGTCATCGATCAGCTGCGGCGGGAAACCGACGTGAAGCGGCTCTATGCCCTGCTGACGACGCCGCTCGAAGATTCCTGCGCCGCCTGAGGCGCCGGACTGGCTGAAATTGAAAACCCCGCGGCCCAAATGGTCCGCGGGGTTTTCTTTGGGCTGCTGCCGCGCTTAGTGCAGCGTCGCGAGCCCCAGATTTTTGTCGCCGAGCCATTCGGTGACCGCGTCTGCCGTGTCGGCCACCATCAGCGGCGTGCCATCGGCGGACATGACGAGCTGGTAAAGCTCGGCATCGTTGAATTCTGCGTCTTCGATCATGCTCGAAAGCACGAGGCCCGAAACCGGCTTGATATAGGCCACGGCGCTGCCGCCAAGGGCAGCGAACTGGGCTTCGGTCAGGTGCCGAAGCGGGTGCACATCGGCAGGAACGGCGTCGGTATTGCGTCTATCCATCATTTTTTGGCCCTTTCCTTTACAGCGAGCGAATGTCGATACGGCGGGCAAGCTTGGGCGCGCGAGGACGCTCAAGAGCAATAACGAGCATGCCATGGCTCAAAGTTGCATCTTTCACGATCATTCCATCGGCAAGAAGGAAAGTGCGCTGGAATTGCCGTGCGGCAATCCCGCGGTGCAGGAACTCCCGCCCCGGCTCATCCTTCTGCTTTCCGCGAACATTGAGCTGGTTGTCTTCGCTCATCACTTCGAGTTCGGCTTCGGAAAATCCGGCAACCGCGATGGAGATGATGAAGCGCTCGGCCCCGTCCTCGCCGACGGTGCGCTCGATATTGTAAGGTGGGTAGCCGTCCGCAGACCGGGCGAGCCGATCGACTCTTTCCTCAAAGCTGTCAAAGCCGAGGAGAAAGGGCGCGGAAAAGACCGATATACGCGACATCTACGCCGTCCTTGTTTCAAGCAAGCAACGAACACTGCCGACCCAAAACTCTGGCATCGGCAGGCTGACCCAGATATGGGTCCTATGGCCCGCCGGTTCAAGCCTGATCCGGTGGTCCGAGCGCAGCGATCCGAGGCCTTCATGACCCAGTCGAAAACCGTCGCCGTCATCACCCCCGCCTTTCGCGCCCAGGACACGCTGCCCACAACGGTCGAGAGCGTGCTCGCCCAGACCCATGCCGGCTGGCAGCATTTCATCATTGCCGACGATGGGTTCGACTATGCCGCCTTTCTCGAGAGCCGGGGCCTGCGCGACGAGCGGCAGGTTTTCATGACCAGCGGCGGGGTCGGGACCGGCGCCTCGCGGACGCGCAACGTGGCGCTCGAACAATTGAGCGTGCCCTATGTCGCCATTCTCGATGCCGACGATCGGCTGAAACCGCAAAAGCTGGAATTGGCCGTGGCGGCACTGCAAAGCCACGCCATCGTAACGACGGCGCTCGATGTCATGACCATGCAGTTCGAGCACCTGCGCTATGTCGGGGCCGGACCGGACCGGGCATTGACGCCCGGCGAGCACAAATGGGTGAGCCTTTCGATGGATTCCATGGTGGTCTGGAACCGGACGAAGACCGACGCCCGCTATGACCCGGCATTGAGCAATATGACCGATCTCGAACTGCTGCTGCAGCTCTATGGGAGGGCGCCGCTCTCCATGCATCTGGGAACCCCGCTTCACGACTATATCAAGCGCGATGGCTCGATGAGCAATGGCAAGGATGTGGCAGCGGGCATGATTGCGAGCAAAACCGAAATCCTGCGCCGGCTCGAAAGCGGATTCTATGGGCTTTCGGCCGTCGATGTGGCCGGGGTCGCGCGCTTTCTGCGGGTGTCGCTGGCGGCGGAGGCGGCCTATGGCGCGGCGCTGCGCGACGAGCCGGGCCTGCTGTTCGAAAATCACATCGAACCGATGCTGAAGGCGGCGCGGGCGTAGGTTTTCGATCTTGACGCGCCGTGCCGCCTGGCCTGCGCTGCCCAGAGCGCTATGCGCGTCGGGCTATGGGCCTGGCGCGCGGGTCTCCACTCGCTCGACCTCGTGGTTCAAGGCTTTACTGCGCAAAGCATCTCACCAGAGGCCTCCTCGATTGGCGTTTCGATCTAGCCGAGCAAAATTTCCAAAATATCGGCGTGGATGTCCTGCCAGTCAGCCTCGGTGATGGGATGGAAATCAAAGCCGCGCAGCATCAGGGCGCCTTCCGTCGCGAGGAGCGCCAGGCGGGCACGGCGGCCGGCGGGCGTCGATAGATCGAGTCCCCCCAAAACCTCGCGATAATAGTCCTGCGCACCCTGGCGATATTGCGGGGAGCGCATGAAATTGGCCATCAGCGCCAGGGAGCGCTCGGTCACGAGTTCGCTTGATCCGCGGCTTCCCAGCACATGGGCCCTGATCCGGTTTTGGGGGCTATCGCCTTCCGCAGCAAGGAAGGCCTCGGCGATGGCGTCCATGGCGGCAAAGACCCTGGCAAAGAGCGCATCGATCAGCGCGTCCTTGCTTGGAAAGGCATAAAGCACTCCGCCCTTGCTGACTCCGGCTTCGGCCGCCACCGCATCCATGGTGAGCTGGCCGGCCCCGTCGCGCAGCACCACGCGCTCGGCCGCGTCGAGCAGCGCGCCGCGATCAATTGTCTGTTTCCGGCCCATCTTTCTCTCTTTTCAATCCGTCTGGACGGATTTATATAGCGCGCCGTCCGGCAGCGATAGGTTTGTCTGCCAAGAGGAACAAAAAATGTCATCTCCGCGCAACCGCTGGCTGGTGCTTTTGGCCGTCATGCTGGCTTTTCTGCCCGTCGTCATCGACATGACGATCCTGCACATCGCCGTGCCCTCGCTGACCCTGGCGCTGGGGGCCAGCGGCACGGAAATCCTGTGGATCATCGATATCTATCCGCTGATGATGGCGGGCCTGCTTGTGCCCATGGGGACGCTTGCCGACCGAGTCGGACATCGGCGCATGCTGCTTACCGGCCTGCTGGTCTTCCTCCTTGCCTCCGTGGCGGCGGCTTTTGCGCCCAATGCCATCATGCTGATCGGCGCCCGTGTCGCCCTCGCCTTCGGCGCCTCGATGATCCTGCCCAATGTTCTCGCCATTATCCGCCAGACCTTTGCCGATTCCAAGGAACGCGCCCTGGCGCTCGGGCTCTGGGGCACGGTCGGT
>DATMSG010000124.1:0-3404 GCA_035565515.1 Devosia sp. | reverse complement strand
AATCAGGCAGCTTGAACGCCACCACCTTGGTCGAGAAGCGCGACTGGATGGCGCCCTGCCCGCCGGCGACGACGGCGATATATTGCTTGCCATCGAGCGTATAGCTGATCGGTGCGCCACCGGCCGCCGGCAGCTCGGTCTTCCAGACTTCCCTGCCGGTCGCCAGTTCATAGGCGCGCAGCATATTGTCCTTGGCCGCCGCGATGAAAACCAGGCCACTGGCCGTGATCATCGAACCGCCATGGGTCGGGGTGCCCATGGTCCAGTCGAAGGGCAGGTTGATCCCGAGCGCCCCGCTGCCTTTGGACGTCCCGAAGGGCTGGCTCCAGAGCAGTTTGCCGGTGTTGAGATCGACCGCGCTCAGATAACCATAGGGCGGATCGATGCAGGGCACGTTGAGCGCGGTGAGCCAGAAATAGGGCTCGGCCGCATAGGGCACATTGGCCTGTGCCACCAGGCCCCCGACTTCGCGGCGATCGCCCCATTCGCCCTGGGGCTTGGAGCCCTTGGCGTCGGCCTCGTCGCGCGTCAGCAGCTGCACATAGCTGGCAAAGCGGTTGGAATTGACCACCATGACGCCATGGGTCGGATCGACCGAGACGCCGCCCCAGTTCATCGCGCCAAACGTGCTCGGGGACTGCACCGAGGGGGTTAGGCCCGGCGGGGTATTCGGCCCTTCATAGCGCGCCTGCTTGAACTTGATGCGGCAATAGAGCTGGTCGAAGGGGGAAACGCCCCACATATCGGCTTCGGTCAGGTCCGCGCTGCGGAAGGATGGCAGGGCGTTCGAGAAGGGCTGGGTGGGCGACAGGCGCTCTTCGGGCACGATCCCGTCCTGCGGCATCGGCGTTTCGGTGACCGGGAAGATCGGCTCGCCCGTTACGCGGTCGAGCACGAAAACTTCGCCCGCCTTGGTGGGCTGCACCAGGGCCTTGCGCATCGTGCCCGAGGCATCGGGGATGTCGATGAGCGAAGCGGGTGAGGCCACGTCGTGGTCCCAGATGTCGTGATGCTTGGTCTGGAAGGACCAGCGCAGGCGCCCGGTCTCGGCGTCGAGCGCCACGACCGAGGAGTTGAACTGATCATCGAACGGGCGGCGCTGACCGCCGAAAAAGTCCGGCGTCGCATTGCCGGTCGGCAGATAGACAAGGCCCAGCTCTTCGTCGGCGGTTGCCGGGGCCCAGCTATTGGGCGTTGCCACGGTATAGCTTTCCCCCGCCGGCGGCGCGCCGGTGCGGTCCGGCCGGCCCATATCCCAGGCCCAGGACAATTCGCCCGTCGTCGCATCGAACGCCCGGATGACGCCCGATGCTTCGCCCCAATATTGCCCATCGGTGACCCAGCCGCCGATCACCACCTTGCCGCGCACGAAAGTGGGCGCCGAGGTGATGGAATAATAGCCGCCGATGATCTTGCCTTCATGGTCTTCCATGCCGGTGAGGAGATCCACCAGGCCGCCCTGACCGAAATCGGCGCAGAGCTGGCCGGTTGCCGCGTCGAGCGCGATCAGCTTGGCCGTGGCGGTGCCGTAGAGAACGCGGCTGGCGCAGGCGCCCGTTGCGCCCGGCACTTCGTAATAGGTCACGCCGCGGCAGGTGCCGCCATGGCCTTCCGAGCCGTCATACATCCAGCGTTCGGCCCCGGTCGCCGCGTCGAGCGAAAAGGCCTGGGAAAAGCCGTTGCACATATAGATGGCGTCGCCGACCTTGAGCGGGGTCGAATTATTGGCCGGAATGCGGCCCACATCCACCGACCAGGCGACTTCGAGATTGCCCACATTGTCGAGCGTGATCTCATCGAGCGGGGAATATTTCTGCCCGCCCTGGTCGCCGCCGAAATAGGGCCAGTCCGCCCCGGTCTGCCCGGCCGGCATGGCGCCATTGGGCGCGGCGGGAAAGGCACCGAACCCGGTCTGGAAGCGCGGGTCCTGCGGCAGGCCCGGCGCGCTGATGGCATAAAGCCCGGCACCGAGCGCCACCGAAACCACGGCGGCCGAAGCGATCAGCCCGGAAGCGCCGAGCGGCACGCGCGAGGCAAGAGCCAGCCTGCCGGACAGGGCATGCTGGCTCCAGGGCAACAGCAGCCAGATGCCGAATGCCACGGGGATCATCAGGCGCGGCAGGAGCGCCCAGCCGTCAAAGCCAACCTCCCAGAGCGACCAGATGACGGTGAGGGCAAGGCTCAGACCAAAAATCCAGGCGCCGAGCCGCCGGCCGCGGAACAGCAGCACGGCGGCCACGAGGAACAACAGCCCCGACACCAGATAATAAAGCGAGCCGCCAAGGGTCGCGAGATAGGCGCCCCCGCCCACGAAAACGAGGGCCATGACGCCCAGAACAACGGCGAACAGGCCCATCAGGCCCCGCTCGACGATGTGAGGCGCCCTCGCCCCACCTCCACTACTCATAATTTCCCCCTGGGATCGATGTGTCTTGATTGGTTACGAGGCCACCTTGATGGGGACCTTCGGCTCGTAGAGCGCCTCGTTGAGTTTTGCCGAGAGCGCTTCGATGCGGTTGAGAAACTTGGCGATAGCTTGAAGATCGGCGTCCGAGAATTCGGCCGTGCCGAGCTGATATTCGGCCTTGATGTGCTCGTGCAGCGCCAGCGGTTCGGCCGCGGCCTCCGGGTCGAGCACGATCAAGACGCTGCGCCGGTCGTCCGGATGGCGGGCGCGCGTGATATAGCCGGCGCTTTCGAGCCGGTCGAAAAGCGCGGTGCCCGCCCCCGAGGTCAGCCCCAGATGGCTGATGATCTCGCCCGGACTGAGCGGCTCGCCTTTCAGATGCAGATAGCCGAGGCAACGGAAATCGGTCGGGTGCATGCCCTGGGCCCGCGCCGCCCGCTCCTGCGCCTCTTCGGCCCGGCGGATCATATGAATAAGCGCCGCACCGACCCGATCTTCCAGTTCCGCCCGCGCGCCCATCGCTATCCCCATCGCAAAGAATCTTGACGATAAAGATATTTGGCATGGAAGCGGCTGGCAAGCGGCGAAAAGCTAACCCGGCTGCCGCGCCTCGCCCGGGGCCATGTCATAGGCGCTGCGGAAAACACGATAGAAAGTGGCAATGCTGTCAAAGCCGCAGGCATAGGCCACCTGCGCCACCGTCAAGTGCGGCTGGGACGCGAATAGCCGGCGCGCCTCGGCGACGCGCATGAGGGCCAGCGTGCGGCTAAAACTGTTTTCGGCGTCCTCGAACAACAAATGCAGATGCCGCACCGACAGGCCCAGGCTGCGGGCGACAAGCGCCGGGGTCAGGTCGATCTGATGAAGCTGGGCCGCCATGACATCGAGCGCGAGATAGCGCAGGCCCGCCCTGATGGCATTGCGCACCTCGGGCAGGCTTTCGGCCAGCCGGCCGCGCGCGGCCAGGCCAAGCCGGGCAAGATGGGCCACGTCGCGC
>DATMSG010000123.1:0-18003 GCA_035565515.1 Devosia sp. | reverse complement strand
CAGCCCGATCAGCACCGCCGCAGGCGTGGGCGGCCGCGAAAACGGCTCGAGCGGGGCCCAGTCGGGCACGAGGTCACTGCCGGCCGGCAAAACAGGCGGCAAAGCCAGGAGGCGGCCGGCAAGCAGCTCGGCAATCGGCATGTCGATGGGCAAGGAAGCGTCCGGACGATTCAGCATCACAGGCAGGAGTTTATGCGAGCCCCTGCCCCGATGCACCCGTTTTGATCGCCTTCAGGTGCCGGCTTCGAAAGCGGCAATCGAACCGGTCAGGGTTTTGGCCAGCTCCGGATCGTCGGCCAGGAGCAGCACGCGATTGCTATCCACCGGCCCGGGAAACTGGATATTGCCCGGCGTCGTCGGCACCCAGCCGAGCGGGCAATAATAGTCCTGATCGCCCACCAGCAGCACGAAGTGTCCTTCGCCCCGCGCCAGAGCCCGCTTGCTGACTTCGCGCGCCAGGAGCTTGCCGGCGCCCCGCTTGCGGAAATTGGGATGCGTCGCCAGCGGCCCGAGCAGATATCCCTTCATGCCGCCGACGCTGATCGGGGTCATCCAGACCGAACCCGAAGGCGTGCCCTCGACTTCCGAAATCAGGCTCAGGCTGGGATCGATGGGAAACCGCTCGCGCACCCGGAAGGCCGTGCGGGCAAACCGGCCGGGACCGAAGGCAATCGCCTGCAGGTCCTCGACGAATGCATCGTCGGCGGGGGTAGCGGGCCGAACGACGGGCTGGCCAGGAAGAGGGGTATCGACGGCCTCAGCCGCAACGAGCGTGGTCATGGGTCTATCCAGGGAAGATTACGTGCAGATGGGCATGCGATGTCCCCGAGGGGCACCGCGCGAAAAACGACCGACTAGGGTCGTCGGAACATCTGCAAAACCTTCACCATCCTGGACGCCTCCACGTCTGAATCCGCATTAGCACCAGCATGGTCGTCCGTAAATGGGAATATCGGCGTCACGGCTGAAATTCCTCTCGTCTGTTTGTCGGTGTATCCCAATTGCACAACGCATTGTTGCGCCGGGGGTGCCTTATCGGTTCTCATCGCGGCCACTAAGTTTGCCGGTAACGCAAACGGCGCAGCACGGCAGCCCGCAGATGAGCGGACAATGCCGACAGCAAGATGACGAAAAAGGACCAAAGATGGGACAATTGATCGACGGCAAATGGTCGGACCAGTGGTACGACACCAGCAAGACCGGGGGTAAATTCGTGCGCTCCCAGTCCGGCTTCCGCAACTGGATCACCCCCGACGGCACCCCCGGCCCCAGCGGTGAAGGCGGCTATGCCGCCGAGGCCGGCCGCTATCATCTCTACGTTTCGCTCGCCTGTCCCTGGGCCCACCGCACCCTGATCTTCCGCAAGCTCAAGGAACTGGAAAGCCTGATCTCGGTCTCCATCGTCTCGCCCAAAATGCCCGACGAAACCGGCTGGAGTTTTAAGACCGAAGAAGGCTCGACCGGCGACACCCTGCTGGGCAAGGACTTCCTCCACCAGGTCTACACGGCCGCCAAGCCCGACTATACCGGCCGCGTCACCGTACCGGTGCTCTGGGACAAGAAGACCAACACCATCGTCTCCAATGAAAGTGCGGAAATCATCCGCATGTTCAACTCCGCCTTCAACGAGCTAACCGGCAATACCGACGACTATTATCCCGAGGCCTTGCGCCAAACCATCGATACGATCAACGCCCGCGTCTACGACGACATCAATAACGGCGTCTACAAGGCCGGCTTCGCCACCACGCAGGCGGCCTATGAAGAAGCCGCCAACAAGCTTTTCGACGCCCTCGATTGGGTCGAAGGCCTATTGGGCGACAACGCCTATCTGACCGGCGAAAACATCACCGAGGCCGACTGGCGCCTCTTCACCACCCTCGTGCGTTTCGACGCCGTCTATTTCGGCCACTTCAAGTGCAACCGCCGGCAAATCGCCGACTACCCCAACCTCTCGCACTACCTCAAAGCGCTCTACGAAGTCCCCGGCGTCAAGGAAACCGTCGACATCGGCCACATCAAGACGCACTACTATTGGAGCCACATCACCATCAACCCCCACCGCATCGTCCCGATCGGCCCAAAACTGTCGTTCATGGACTAAGGCTCAATACCCCCACACATCCCGCTTTGGCGCGCCGTCGAACACTTCGTCGATGCGCTGGGAGGTTGCGGGGGTCACGCCTTCGGGCAGCTTGGTGATCTCGAACCAGCCGCCTTCGGAAATTTCGTGATCCTTCTTGCGCACGAAAACGAATTCATGCGACCGCGCCACATAAAAAAGCACATGGTCGCGGTTCGTGACCGAGCTCGAATTGTGGTAGACGCCGAACAGTTCCATCGGCCCGGTCACCCGGTGCCCCGTCTCTTCCAGCGTTTCGCGGGCGGCAGATGCCTCGGCGGTCTCGCCCGGCTCGATCCCGCCACCGGGAAATTGCCATCCCGGTATCAGCGTATGGCGGATCAGATAGACCTTGTTGCCGTCCACCAGCATGACGCGCGTACCGATGGTCATGCGGCGCATGATCCCGATAATGGTGAGAAACACCTTGGCGCGCACGCGCTGGAATCGGTTCATCATCTCTGGTTTCTCCGTCGAACTTGCCGCAGGGGTAGCGTTTCCTGCGCAAAAGTCGATAGCGCTTTCGCGCTTTCCCGATGCCGCCAGGCACCTATTCGGGCGTTTAGAGCCCAGCTGTTTCAAACCGGTCACCAGATTTTGCCCGGAAAATCCGACCTTCCCCGTCGATTGACCGTTTCCCTGCGCAAAACCTTCTGGCAAAACCCCTCCCGATGACAACGCTTGCGCACATATCGGACATTCACCTCTCGCCCATGCCGGAGGTGGCCCTGGGAAACCTCGTCGGCAAGCGCCTGACCGGCTATCTCAACTGGAAGCTCAAGCGTCACGGCGAGCTCAACTCCGAAACCCTGACGCGCCTTGTCGCGCATATGCAGGAACAGAAGGCCGATTTCACGGCCGTCACCGGCGATCTCACCAATCTTGCCCTGCCCGCCGAAATACGGCGCGCCGGCAAATGGCTGCAGGATTTGGGCGATAGCGAGCGCACCGCCGTCTGCCCCGGCAATCACGACGCCTATGTGCCCGGCGCACTCGAAATGGCCTGCGACATGTGGGGCGATTATCTCAAGGGCGAGACGCTCGAAGGCGCCCCCTTCCCCTTCGTGCGCCGCGTGGGCGATGTGGCGATCATCTCCTGTTCGAGCGCGGTGCCCACCGCCCCCTTCTTCGCCATCGGACGGTTCGAGGAAAAGCAGGCGGCCCGGCTCGACCGCATCCTGAAACTCCTGGGTGATGCCGGCTATTTCCGGGTCGTGCTCATCCACCACCCGCCCAATGCGGAATTGCAGCACCCCTCCTTCGGCCTCAAGGGCCATCGCCTTTTCCGCAAGGTGATCGCCACGCGCGGCGCCGAAATGATCCTGCATGGCCACACCCATCGCTCCTCCATCCACCACATTCCCGGCCTCGACCAGGAAGTGCCGGTGATCGGCGTCGCCGCGGCCAGCGCCGCACAGGGCGGAACGCTGGACGATCCGGCCCGCTACAACCTCTTCCGCATCGAAAAAAACGGCAACGGCTGGTCCTGCACCATGCGCGAATACGGCTTTCAGCGTATCGGCAGCGACATCGTCATGCGCATGCAGATGCGCATTTACTGAAGAATTTCACTCGTCGATTGAGCGCGCCTCTCCGCTTTTACGCCGATCACGCCCGCGAAAACGCGGCGAACGGATTGCGGTGGGTCAGCCCCACAATCGTCTCCTCGCCGACCCCTGCCGCCGCCAGCATGGGCAGGAGTTCGGTGCTGACCACCGTATAGGGTTTGGGCTCCCCGCCCCTGGGCAGCGCCGGGTCGAACCAGCCGCGATCGTGGCTGATCAGCAATTTGTCCCCGAGCCCGGCGTCCAGCGCCCTCAAGACCAGCCCGGCGCTCTCCTCCACCGGCACGGCCCCCACATTGTCATATTCGATCCAGGCCCCACGCTGCACCAGGGCCTTGTGCAGCCCGAAATCGGCCTCCGCCTGGGTATGGATGGAGAGAAACCGGCTGGCCGATCCGCCTTCTGACTCGATAACGTCGAGCTGGTCCATCACTACGCGCCCGCGGATCGTATGGCTGCCGATCAGCGCATCGGTCGCCATCGCGGCCCGCGTCGCCGCGCGCAGAATGCGCTCTTCCAGCCTGGTCATGCCATCGTCGCCGGCACTGAGCTTGATCCAGCCCGCCCTGAATCCGGTATTCTCGATACCGGTCTGCAATTCGGCCAGCATCCAGTCATACAGCGCCTCTTCGCTGGCCCCCGCCACCCATGCCGGTATCCAGGGCTCGCGATAATTGCCCGTCGGCACCACGATGGGAAAATCAGTCGCCCGGCTGACCGCCAGGTCCATATCCGCCCGCCGGCCGACGCCCCCGGTCGAGCACTCGACCAGCGCCGTCACCCCCAGCGCCTTGATCGCCTCGATCTGCGGCACCATCAGCGCCAGCACCTCCTCCACCGAGGCCTGGGCATAGCCCGGCTGGTCGGGCGTCCTCAAATCGACGAAGACATGTTCATGCGGCAGGATCATACCCAGCTGATCGGCACCGAGCGGTCCCAGGGTCGTATAAAGTCGTCGCATTCCCATCCTCCCCGATAAGCGCAGCGCTAGATCCGCAAGCCATCGAGCCCGAAGGCCAGCGCCGCGTCCGGCTCTATGCCTACGGCAATCGGCGCGCCCGCGGCAACGCGCGAATGCCCCTTCTGCTGGATCGTCACCTTGGTTTCCCCGTCCGTGCCCACGCCATAGACATAGGAAACCCCGCCCAGTTGCTCAATCACCTGCGCCGTCGCCGTCAAGACCGGACCGCCCAGTCCCGCATCGGCAAAATGCTCGGGCCGAATGCCGACATTGATCCTGTCGCCCACCGCCCCGCCCTGGCCGCGCCGCTTGACCAGCAGGGCCGGCGCATCGAAAGCCGACAGCGATACGGTCAGCGTCTGCCCCGTTATGGCGGTAATCGTGCCCTCGAGAAAATTCATCCGCGGCGAGCCGATGAACCCGGCCACGAACACATTGTCGGGATTGTCATAGAGTTCCACGGGGCTCCCCTGCTGCTCGATGCGCCCGGCCCGCAGCACCACGATCCGGTCGGCCAGCGTCATGGCTTCCACCTGGTCATGGGTCACATAGACCATGGTCGCCCCGAGTTGATGGTGCAGCTTGGCGATCTCGATCCGCATCTGCACCCGCAATTCCGCATCGAGATTGCTCAGTGGCTCGTCGAACAGAAATGCCTTGGGCTGGCGTACGATGGCGCGGCCAATGGCGACGCGCTGGCGCTGCCCGCCCGAGAGCTGCCTTGGCTTGCGATCGAGCAATTCGGTCAATTCCAGAATCCGCGCCGCCCCCTCGACGCGCTCGGCCACCTCGTCCTTGGGCGTGCCGCCCATGCGCAGGCCAAAGCCGAGATTCTGCGCCACCGTCATATGCGGATAGAGCGCATAGGACTGGAACACCATGGCGACCCCGCGTTCGGACGGGTCGAAATCGGTCACATCCTCGCCCCCGATCAGCACCTGGCCCGACGAGAGTTCCTCCAGCCCGGAAATGCTGCGCAGAAGCGTCGATTTCCCGCAGCCCGAGGGCCCGACGAAAACGACGAATTCCCCGTCCCCGATATCGAGATCGATGTCGTGCAACACCTTGACCGAGCCGAAGCTCTTGTTGATCCCACGCAATTGCAGTTCAGCCATCGCATCCTCCTTGCAGATGGTTCAATTCTCTTCAGCGTGCCGCCCAGAGGGCACCGCGCTCGAAAATGGTCCGCATCTGCGGCACCTTGAATTCGTCGGCCACATGCCCGAGCGAGGAATAAAACACCCGCCCCTTGCCGAAGCGCCGCTTCCAGACCACCGGCATCACCACGCCCGCGATTTCCTCGACATGCTCGCCGGTAAAGGTCGTGGTCGCCAGCACTTCGACGCTGGGGTCGAAATGCATGTAATATTGCTCGGAACGATAGGGAAAGTCGCCGATACCGGCGGTGATCGGGTCATCCGCCCGCGCGATATTGACCGTGTAGTCGATGATATTGCCCGGATGAGCCACCCATTGCCCGCCGGTCATGAACTGATAATCCGGCTCATTGCGGAAACTGTCGCACATCAACCCGTGAAACCCGGCCAGCCCCGTTCCCCCGCGCACCGCGGCGAGCAGATTGGTCAGCTCCTCCCGCTCGATCCGCGACATGGTGATGGCCGGAATGATCAGGTCGCGTTTGCCCAGATCCGCATCGGCAAAGGCCTCGGTCGTCGATTCGATGGTCACCTCGAAGCCATGCTCCTCCAGCATAGCCCCGACCAGGCGCGCACTTTGTTCGGGCGTATGGCCATCCCAGCCTCCCCAGACGATCAGGGCCGATTTGGTCATTGCGTTGTCTCCTCATAAGTCGATGTCCAAGGGGCGCTATAGACGTCGCGCAGCATCAGTGCCGCCGCGCCCCGCGCCCAAAGCTGGTCGTCCATGTCGTGGAAAATGATCTTGGTGGCGGCAAAATGCGCCCTGAAACTATTGGCCGCCACCGCAGCCATGAGCGCGGGCTGCACCAGTTCGGCAAAGCGCCGCGCCTCGAGCGTCACGATGATCTTTTCGGGATTGATCAGGTTGACGATATGGGAAATCCCGAGCCCCAGCTTGCCGCCGAAAGCCTCGATAATGTCCCTGGCGCCGGCCGTCCCGCCGTCCGCCGCGTCCGCCAGCGCGCCCAACAGGTCCGACCGCGCCGGCGGGCTTGCGAGAAATTCCGCGCCGAGCCGCGCCGATACGTCCCGCTTTACTGCCGAGCTTCCGATATAGGCATTGAGGCAATCGTGCTGGCCGCAATCGCATTCCGCCCCGGCTTCGCCCACCTTGATATGCCCGAAAGTCGGCCCCAGCGTGCTCGCCCCCCGATGCAGGTCCGCGTCGAGCCACAGCCCCAGGCTCACCGTCTGGTCGAGCGTGACCACCGCAAAGCTCTTTTCCTTCTGCGCATGACCAAACCAGCTTTCGGCCAGCGCCAAAAGATTCGCCGGCTTTTCGAGCCGCACCGGCAGTCCGGTCCGCTCCCCCAATACGCTGCCGAGCGGAATTTCCCGCTCGCCGAAAACCGAGCTCGAATAGCTGCGGCCCGAGCGCGGATCGACAAGCCCCGGCACCCCGATGCCAATGCCCTTGAGCCGGCTGCGATCGACGCCCGAGCGCGTCATGCATTCGTCGAGCGCATCCTCGATCAGGTCGGCAATGACCTCCACCGGTTGCCGCGCCATACGGATCGGCAATTGCAGCGACGAAACCATCTCCCCACGAAAATCCACCAGCGTCACCGTGGTCAGCGCATCGGAGATTTTGATCCCGAGCACATAGGCAGCGTCAGGCACGAGACCGAGCAGCACGCGCGGCCGCCCGCGCTGGATTTCGCCATTGCCGGGGGTATGAATGGCATGGATCAGCCCCTCTTCGATCAAGGCCCCGGTAATCGCCGAAACTGTCGTGCCGCTCAAAAGCGTCCGTTCGGAAATCTCGACGCGGGAAATCTGTCCGTGGTGGCGAATGGCCTCCAGCACGTGAAACTTGTTGATTTCCCGCATCAGCAGCGGGTCGGCGATCTTGACGGCCAAGTCCATACTCCCGGCGTCAAACCGCCAAGCTGATTTACTACGCTATCCGTATCAAATATCCGGGTAGCACAACACGCCGAATGTCGTTTCGGCGCCAAAATCAGGCAAATCCTCCCAACTTCATCCCGTTCTGACCCTTTATGGGGCCAGTCGCAAGATGTGAGGTACGTTCCTCTTGTATATTTAATAAGGGATGCGTAGAAAGTAGCAAGTGGCGAGTTCGGGGAGTGAGCGCGCCACGGCGGCCCGGGAGGGGACCATCTGGTCCATGGCCGCATCAAAAAGGAGGAACCAATGAAGCATCTCGCGCTTGCCGCGGTGCTGGGACTGGCCGCGATCCTGCCGGCCCAGGCTCAGACCGTCGTCAGACATCTGCACATCACATCCATTCCGGCCGAAGTCGAACTGATGCAGTCGATTGCGGACGAGTTCATGGCCGCCAATCCCGACATCAAGGTCGAGCTGCCCTTCCTCGAAAACGAGGCGTTCAAGGCCAAGCTGACGACCCTCTTGCAGTCGGCCGATGCGCCCGACGTGTTCCACTCCTGGGGTGGCGGCGTCTTTTACGAACAGGCCAAGGCCGGCTTTCTGCGCCCCGTCGAGGACGTCCTGAGCCAGGAAGCCAAGGACAATCAGGGCCAGGCCGGCGTGTCCGCCTTCACCGCGCCCGATGGTCATATCTATGGCGTGGCGCGCGATGTCAGCGAAGTCGTGCTCTGGTACAACAAGGCCCTGTTCGAACAGGCCGGCGTCGATCCCGCCAGCATGCAGACCTGGGAAGGCTTCCTCGCCGGGGTTCAGAGCTTCAAGGATGCCGGCATCACCCCCATCGCCATCGGTGCCAAGGACAAGTGGCCGGCCCACTTCTGGTGGTCGAAACTCGTCGTCCGGCTGGCCGGCAAGGATGGCTTTGAAGCGGCCGCCCGCGGCGAAGGCGACGGCTTTGAAGGCGAGGATTTCGTCAAGGCCGGTCAGTATTTCCTTCAATTGGCCGAACTCGAACCCTGGCAGCAGGGGTTCCTGGCCGCCAGCTATGGCGATGCCTCGGGCCTTTTCGGCGACGGCAAGGCGGCAATGCACCTGATGGGCGATTGGGACTATGGCGCCATGAAGGACAATTCCGCCGACAAGCAGGGCATTCCCGACGATCAGCTCGGCATCCTGCCCTTCCCCACCATCGAAGGTGGCAAGGGTGACCCCACTGACACGCTCGGCGGTCTGGGCGGCATTCTCTTCTCCAAGAACGCGTCGGACGCCGCGGTCAAATGGGTCGAGTTCTTCAACTCGGCCGAACAGCAGAAGAAATATGCGGAAGCGGCCTATTACATCCCCATCGCCAAGGGCGCTGCCGATGTCATGACCAATCCGTTCAAGCAGCAGATCGCCCGCAATATCGGCGGCGCGCACTGGCATGCCCTGTTCTTCGACCAGGCCCTCGGCCCCAATGTCGGCGGCGTCGTCAATGACGTCTCGGCCGAACTCGCCGGCAATTCCATCAGCGCCGAAGAAGCGGCCGAACTGATCAAGGAAGCCGTGGACGATTCGCTCTAGAGGCGCCCACGCAACGCTGCCGGCGGACGGTCTCCCTGTCCGCCCGCCGGCAGAATTCGCGCCCAAGCCGATAGTACCCATCGCGCCCCGGCGCCGCGGGACGGGAGAATGATCCGATGACCACCCTTGCCACCACAGCCAATGCGGGCGCATCCGCCGTGTCGCGGCGGCGGCGGCGTTATGTCGAGCGCAAGAGCCTCGTTCCGCTCCTCCTGTTCCTGCCGCCCGCGCTCATTCTCTTCACGCTCTTCGTCGTCCTGCCCATGGTCGATGCGGCGACCTTTTCCTTCTTCAACTGGAATGGCTATGGGCCGATCACCGATTTCGTCGGCCTCGAAAACTATGCCGATGTCCTGACCCACCGCAATTTCGGCACCGCCGTCCGCAACAGCCTCATCGTCGTCGCCGTCTCGCTGCTTATCCAGTTGCCGCTGGCCATGTGGTGCGCCATCGCCCTGGCCGAGCGCTCGGTGTCCATCAATGTCATGCGCACGCTCTTCTTCCTGCCCTTCATGCTGGCCGAAGTTGCCGCGGGCCTGATCTGGAAGTTCGTCTATGACGGCAATTACGGCCTGCTGCCGGCCATCGGCAGCGCCACGGGCATCGAAATGCCCTTCGTCCTCGGCGACAAATTCTGGGTCATTCCGGCCATCATGCTAGTCATCACCTGGAAATATTTCGGCTTCCACATGATGATCTTCATCGCCGGCCTGCAATCGATCCCCAATGAGGTGATCGAGGCGGCCCGGCTCGATGGCGTCAAGCGCTGGCAGATCGTGCGCCACATCAAGATCCCGATGATCCGTTCGGCCATCGTCATCTCGGTCTTCTTCGCCATCACCGGCGCCCTGCAGCTCTTCGACCTGATCATCCCGCTTTCCAATGGCGGCCCCTCGCATTCGAGCCACACCATCGTCACCTTCCTCTACCAGTTCGGCATTCTGCGCATGAAGCTCGGTTTTGGTGGCGCGGTCAGTGTCCTGCTCTTCATCGCCTGCGTGGTCGTCGCCCTCGCCTATCGTCGCATTCTCTTCAGGGTGGAGCAGAACTGATGGCCGCCGCATCGAAAAAACGCCGCTCGCCGGTCTCCCCATTGCAATGGGCAACCCTGCTCGTCGTCGCCGCCTTCGTCATCGTGCCCTTCTACACAACGGCGCTCGGCGGCTTCAAGGAAATCGGGGAATTGCGGGTCAATCCCTTCGGCCTGCCCGCCAGTTGGGACCCGGTGCGTTTCGTCGAAATTCTGGGCGGACCGCGCTATTTTTCCTCCCTCGGCAATTCGCTCCTCATAGCCCTCGGCACCGTCGTTCTCTCCACGCTCGTTGCCTCGATGACCGCCTTTGCCCTCGCGCACATAAAATTCTTCGGCCGCAATTTCATCATGGGCTACCTGATGCTCGGCCTCCTCTTCCCCTCGGCCACCGGCATCCTGCCGCTCTTTATCAAGATGCGCGATCTCGGCATGCTCGACAGCCATTGGGGCATCATCATCGTCCAGGTCGCCTTCAGCGTGTCCTTCGCGGTCCTGCTGTTCCACAATTTCTTCAAGGAACTGCCCAAGGAACTGATCGATGCTGCCCGCATGGACAATTGCGGCTATATCCGCATCTACTGGTACGTCACCCTGCCGCTCTGCCTGCCCATCATCGCAACGGTCGGCGTGTTCAATTTCGTCGGCAGCTGGAACAGCTTCCTCCTGCCCCTGATCGTCCTCAATTCGGAAGCCAAATACACCTGGCCGCTCGGCATCATGCAGTTCCAGGGCCAATATGGCTCCGACTGGCCCCGCATTCTCGCCTTCCTCACCCTCTCCATCATGCCCGCCATCGCCTTCTTCCTCCTGGCCCAGCGCTACGTGATCTCGGGCCTCACCGGCGGTGCGGTGAAAGGCTAGGGGCGCGGCAGCGAGCCGCGCTCGATCACCGGCATTTCGATCAGTTCCGGCGCGCTGGCTTCACTGAGCAGCAGCTCCACCGCCCGCCGCCCCATGTCCTCATGCGGCAGGCCGATCGTCGTCAGTCCCGGCCGCAGATAGGAAGCCAGCTCGTCATTGTCGAAGGAAACGACCGCAACATCCTCGGGCACCCGCAGGCCCGCTTCGGCCAGCGCCTGATAGGCACCGAAGGCCAGCCGGTCATTGAGGCAGAGGATCGCCCGCGGCCGCGCCGCCTTGATCTGCTTGCGCGTCAGTTCATAGCCATGCCCCGGCTCCCAGTTCCAGCAACTGAGCTCGGCCATGAAACGCATATCCGCCGCCTGCATCGCCGCGCGGATCCCCTCAAAGCGCCGCGCAATCGTCTCCGAGCGAAACAACCCCGCCTCCACCTCGGCATTATGCCCCAAAAGCACCACGCCGTCGCTGATCCCCGCTGCCCGCAACAGCTCCACCGCCCGCTGCCCACCGCGATATTCATCCGGCAGCACCGACACGGGAAAGCGCGCACTCGTGCCATTGAGCATCACCGTGGGCACATTGATCGGCAGGTCCGGCACGAACACCTCGCGCGCCCGCATCGCGGCAAAGATCAGCCCATCGACCTGCCGGTCGAGCGCGGCTTCCACCGCCTGGATTTCGCGCGCCGGCTCGCCCCCGGTTTCGAGCACCAGCATGACATGCTTGGCCGCCTCCGCCCCCGCCAGCGCGCCGCGAATGAGCCCGCTCGCAAAGCGTGTCGTCGCCACATAGTCCGAGATAAAGGCAATCAGCCGCGATTTATCCGTCCGCAGCGCCCGCGCCGCCACATTGGGCCGGTAACCCAGGCTCGCCGCCGCCGCATGCACCTTGGCATGGGCATCGGCGGAAAGGCGCGTATCCGGCCGCCCGGTCAGAATCATCGAGGCAGCCGTGGTGGAGAGCCCCGCAAGACGCGCCACATCGGCCAGCGTTACCCGTTTCTTCGTCAAGCCCCATGCCTCCCTGGCCCCGGAACCGGAGCCGTCACTCTCGCCGTTGCATAACCACGCGGCTCCAGCTTGACAACCAAACCGCGCCATTGCATTTGCTAAATGCTTTTAGCAGGGGGAGTGAATGGGTTTCAACCTGTCCGATCACTGGGTTTGGGATTTCTGGCTGGCCGATGACGGCACGCGCCATCACCTTTATTATCTGCACGCGCCCAAGTCGCTCGGCAATCCCGATCTGCGCCACCGCAATGCGCGCATCGGCCATGCCACCTCGTCCGATCTCGTCACCTGGACCGATCATGGCCGCGCGTTCGACGCCGGCGCACCCGGCAGTTTCGATGGCAGCGCCACCTGGACCGGCAGCGTCGTGCGCGACCCCACCGGCCTCTGGCGCATGTTTTATACCGGCTCGCGCTTCCTCTCGCCCGACACTACGGCAAATATCGAGACCGTAGGCCTTGCCACCTCGCCCGATCTTGCCACCTGGACCAAGCAGCCCGGCCCCGTGCTCACGGCCGACCCCGCGCTCTACGAAACCCTCGGCACCTCCGCCTGGCCCGAAGAAGCCTGGCGCGATCCCTGGGTCTTCTGGGACCAGCCGAGCCAGCTCTGGCACATGCTCATCACCGCCCGCGGCAAGACCGGCACCGAGCCCGATCGCGGCGTCATGGCCCACGCCACCTCCCCCGATCTCGACGCTTGGACCGTGCAACCCGCCCTGAGCCAACCCGGCTCCGGCTTCGCCCATCTCGAAGTCTTCCAGATCGTCGAAATCGCCGGCCGCCAGCACGTCGTCTTCTGCTGCGACACCGCCAAACTCACCGGCGCCCGCGCCGACCAGACCGGCGGCATCTGGACCCAGCCGCTCGACAGCTTCCCTGCCGCGGTCGATTTCCGCCAGGCCCGGCTCCTTGTCGATGAGCGCCTCTATGCCGGCCGTGTCGCCTTCAGCCGCGCCGGCAAGCCGCATCTGCTGGCCTTCAACAATATCAGCGCCGATGGCCAATTCCTCGGCGGCATTTCCGATCCCCTGCCCCTCATCATCGGCGCGGATGGCTATCTCGAACTGGAGCGCGCAGCATGAGCCCCGCCATTTCCGGCTTCGCCGCTCCCGGCTACCAAACCGTCGCTGAAGCCTTCACCCGCGCTTTCGATGACCGGCCCGAAATGGGCGCCGCCCTCCACATCCTGCGCGATGGCGAAGCCGTGGTCGATCTCTGGGGCGGCGTTGCCGATGCCCGCAGCGGCCGGCCCTGGCAGCAGGATACGCCCTCGGTGATCTTCTCCTGCACCAAGGGCCTCGTTTCCATTCTCGCCGCCCGCCTCGTTGCGGAAGGCCGGCTCGATTACGAGGCGCCCGTCAGCCGCTACTGGCCCGAATTCGCCGCCGCCGGCAAAGGCGCCGTCACCGTCGGCGATGCCCTGGCCCATCGCGCCGGCCTCTCCGCCCCGCGGCTCGACCTCACCGAAGACGACATTGTCGATTGGGACCGCATGGCCGCCGTGCTCGCCGCACAGGAACCTCTCTGGCCCCTCGGCACCGGCTATGCCTATCATGCCCTCACCCATGGTTGGGTCACCGGCGAAATCATCCGCCGCGTCACCGGCCAGTCGGTCGGCCGATATTTTGCCGATCTCATAACAACGCCTCTCGGCGTTCGGGCCTGGATCGGTCTCCCCGAAAGGGAAGCCCCCCGCGCCGCCCATCTCCGCGTCAGCCCGCCGCTTTCCGCGCTCTGGGCGGATGAAGCGGCAAAACCCGCGCCCAACTGGCCCTATAAAGCCATGACCCTGGGCAATGCCCTGCCCGCCGATCTCGTCTCGGAAACCGGCGGCTTCAACACCCAGCGCATCCGTGCCGCCGAAATCCCCGGCGCCGGCGGCATCGCCTCGGCCCAAGCCCTCGCCACCATCTGGTCGGCCACCGTCACGCCGACGCGCGGCGTCAAACTGCTCGATGGCGACGTGATCGCCAAAGCCACGCTTCCGCGCAGCGAGGGTGTCTCGGTCTTCGGCGGCGAGCCGCCCTTTTCCCGCTGGGGCTGCGGCTTCCAGCTCGATTCCGAAGCCCGCCGCTATCTCGGCGATCACTGCTTCGGACATGACGGTGCCGGTGGGCAGGTCGGCTTTGCCGATGTCAGGCACAATATCGGTTTCGGCTTCGTCACCAATTGGATGATGGGTCCGGAAGACCAGCGCGCCACCGCAATCATCGCGGCCCTGCGCGCCTGTCTCTAGTCGCCGCGCCTGGGACGCGTCGCGGATATTGACTCCGCGCCGCGCCCATGCGCTAAATCCATTTAGCAGACGGAAACATCCCTGCATCCCTTACCCTTGGAGGAGGCAAATCTTGAACACCCCATCCCGCCACGCCCTTCGCATTCTTGCCGCCCTGTCGGCCGCCGCCAGCGCCGGCACGGCCATGGCCGCCCCCAGCTGCGGCACCGATCCGGTGGCGCTCAATGCCTATTTCGAAACCGGCTTTCCCCTGCCCACGCGCCTCAGCGAAGAGTTCACCAAACAGTTCCCCAATGTCACCTTCGACATCAAGGAAGATCAGTTCGCCAATATGATGGAGAACTCGCCGCGCATCCTGTCCGAAGACAATGCGCCCGATCTCATTCGCCTGCCCTCGCTGACCGATCTCGTCGCCAATAACCTGCTGCTCAATCTCGATGGCTATTTCACCGAATTCGGCTGGGACAAGTTCCCCGCCGGCCAGCTGGTGCAGTTGCGCGTCGAAGAAGGCGGTCGCCCGCGCGGCACCGGCTCGCTCTATGGCATGGGCCTCAACTATTCCATGACCGGGGTTTTCTATAACAAGGCCCTGGCCGAACAGATCGGCATGACCGAGCCGCCGAAAACCGTGGCCGAACTCGATGCCCTGCTTGCCAAGGCCAAGGAAGCCGGCATTCAGCCGATCATGCAGTGGAACAAGGGCACGGCCGGCCTCGCCTTCCCGCTGCAAAACCTGATGGGCGCCTTCGGTCCGCCCGAGCCGATCAATGACTGGATTTTCCAGAAGGACGGCGCCTCCATCAATACGCCCGAAGCCCTCAAGGCCGCCGAACATCTCGATGGCTGGATCAAGGCCGGCTATTTCCCGTCCGACGCCAATGCCATCGAATATTTCCAGATGATGAGCCGCTTCATTGGCGGGGAAGGCCTCTTCATGTTCAACGGCGATTGGGAATCGGGCAATCTCGATACCAACGCCAAGGACAAGTTCGGCTTCTTCATCATGCCGAGCGCCGAAGAGGGTGGCCGCCACGCCTCCATGTCCGCGCCTCTGAGCTATGGCATCGGCGCCAAGGCCGCCCATGCCGATTGCGCCGCCTTCTTCCTCAATTGGGTGGCCACCAATGAAGAAGCCCGCAAGATCAATGTCGCCGTCGGCGGCTCCAATCCGGGCGGCCCGGCCGATATGGCCATTCCCGCCGTCGAGCCCGGCTCGGTGACCGAACAGTCCCTCGCCGCCGGTGCGATCCTGGCGCAGGATAACGGCGCCATGGACTTCATCGCCAACGCTACCGGCGCCATCTTTGCCGCCGGCTGGACCCCCGAACTGCAAAAGATGGTCGGCGGCCAGCAAACCGCCACTGGCCTCCTCGAAGCGGTGCAGAAAGAATACGAGACCCAGCTCTCGCGCTAAGATGAGCCGGAGGGCACTCCCCAGGCAATGAGCGCCCTCCACGCTCCACCGGCTGTCGTCCCGGCTTGCAGTTGGCGTGGCAATCGCCGGTGGCACGACTTCACACACGAAACCGCAATGCTCCGAGGGTCCCGGCCCCAAGCGACCGGAATGAACCATGACTGAAAATCCATCGTCCGTTCCGGACGCCAGGCAGCGCAGCAAACCACTGCCGCCCGCGCGGGGAAGCGGCAAGAAGCGCCTCACCGCCTGGCTGTTCATCACGCCGGCCTTTCTCGTCTATGCCGCCTTCGTGCTCGCCCCGCTGGTCATGAGCTTTTATTATTCGTTCCTGCGCTGGGACGGGATCGGGGAAGCGCGCTTCCACGGGCTGACCAATTACATCACCGTCCTCACCGATTCCGATCTCCTGCAGATCATCGGCAATGCCTTCCAGCTGGTGCTCTATTTCACCATCATTCCGGTGGGCCTCGGGCTTGCCGTCGCCTCGGCCATTCGCGGCCAGATGAATGGCCGCTTCGGCATGGCAACCCGCACCATCCTCTTCCTGCCCCAGGTCATCCCCCTGGTTGCCGCCGGCATCGCCTGGAGCTGGATGTTCGCCTCCACCGGTCTCGTCAATCAGGTCCTCAAATCCGTGGGTCTGTCGAGCTGGGCCAAGGGCTGGCTGGGCGATTTCGTCTGGGCCCTGCCCGCCGTCGGCGTCATCGGCGCCTGGGTGCTGCTCGGCCTATGCACCATGCTGCTCGTCACCGGCATCACCAAGATCGATACCAGCCTTTATGAAGCCGCCCGGCTCGATGGCGCCCGCCCCTGGCATGAATTCCGCTATATCACCCTGCCCGGTCTCCGCCAGGAAATCGGCGTCTGCATCACCGTCACCGTGATCGCCGCCCTCGCCAGTTTCGACATCGTCTATATTTCCACCCAGGGCGGTCCGGGCATCACCACCACCGTGCCCGGGCTCGAAATCTATCGCCTCGCCTTTGCCCATCGTCAGGTCGGCCTCGCCTCGGCCCTCGCCATCGTCCTCATGGTGCTGGTGCTGATCTCGATTGCTCCCGTCCAATGGTTCACGCGGGACAAGAAATGATCAAGAGTTCCATCACCAATACCGTGCTCGCCCGCGCCCTCATCGTCCTCTTGATGGCGATCACGCTGCTGCCCTTTCTCAGCATGCTTTCGGCCGCCCTGGCGCCGGCCGGCACCTATCCCAGCGGCCTGCAATGGCCGGCCGATCCCCAATGGGGCAACTTCGTCCGCGCCTTCGAAGTCGCCAAGATGGATCAGTTGCTCTATTCGAGCGGCCTGATTGTCCTCGGCGTCGTGCCCATTTCCGTGCTGCTCGCCACCATGGCCGGCTATGGCCTCGCCAAGCTCACGACCGACAAATACAAGTGGCTTTATCTCGCCTTCGTCTTCGGCCTCACCCTCCCCTTCGAAGCGATCATCACCCCGCTTTATTATGAAGCGCGGGCCATGGGCCTGCTCAACACCCGCTTTGCCATCATCCTTCCGCTCATCGGCCTTTACATGCCCTTCGGCGTTTATTGGATGCGCGCGCATTTCCTCAATGTGCCGCAGGATTTGAGCGAAGCCGCCCAGATCGACGGCGCCACCCGCTGGACCGAATTCTGGTACGTCCAGGTGCCGCTCGCCCGTCCGGCCATCATGTCGCTGACCATCCTTCTCTTCCTCTGGACCTGGAACCAGTTCCTCCTGCCCGTCGTCTTGGTGCAGGATCCCATGCAGCGCACCATGGCCGGCGCCCTCGGCGCCTTCCAGGGCCAGTGGGGCACCGACATTCCGCTCCTCTGCGCGGGGTCGCTGCTCATCCTCACGCCCACCGTCATCATCTTCCTTATTTTCCAACGCCAGTTCGTCGCCGCCCTCATGCAGGGCGCGGTCAAGGGCTGATCGGAGTATTCATCATGGCCGGATTGAGCCTGAAATCGCTGCAGAAGACCTACGGCAAGGTCGAAGTCATCAAGGGGGTCGATCTCGAGATCGAAGATGGCGAATTCGTCGTCTTCGTCGGCCCCTCGGGCTGCGGCAAGTCCACCCTGCTGCGCATGATCGCCGGCCTCGAGGACATTACCGGCGGCGAACTCCACATCGGCGGCAAGCTCGTCAATCATGTCGAGCCGCGCGACCGCTCCATCGCCATGGTCTTCCAGTCCTATGCGCTCTATCCGCATATGACCGTCTACGACAATGTCGGCTTCGGT
>DATMSG010000122.1:0-5759 GCA_035565515.1 Devosia sp. | reverse complement strand
CCGCGCAATGTCTATCGCTGCGCCGATGGGAAATATCTGGCCCTGTCGGGCTCGACGCCGGCGGTGGCGCGGCGGATTTTCGAGATTATCGGGCGGGCGGACATGAATGATGATCCCCGCTTTGCCACCAATTCGGACCGGGTGAAGAACCGGGCGCTGGTGGACGAGGCGATTGGCGGGTGGTTTGCTGGGCGCAAAAGCGCCGAGGCGCTCGATATCATGCGCAAATCGGGGGCGACCGTGGGGCCGATCTTCAATATTGCCGATGCGATGGCGGACCCGCATTTCGATGAGCGCGAAATCATCGTCGATGTCGAGGATGCCGAATTCGGTACGCTGCCGATGCATAATATCGTGCCGCGCATGTCGGGCACGCCGGGCATTTGGCGGCGGCCGGCACCGGGGCTGGGTGAGCATACGCGCGAGGTTTTGGGCGAGGCTGGGCTCGATGAAGGGCAGATCGCGGCGGCGATGGAGACGGGGGTATGATCCGCTCGCTGCTCTATGTGCCGGCGAGTTCGGAGCGGTTTATCGCCAAGGCGCATGAGCGTGGGGCCGACGCGGTTATTCTGGACCTCGAGGATGCGGTGGCGGCGGCTGACAAGGCCGCTGCGCGGGCGCGGCTGGCTGAGGCGGTGCCTGCGGTGGGGCGGAATGGGGCCAAGGTGTTCGTGCGGATCAATGCCGATCCGGCGTTGATGCTTGGGGACGCGGAGGCGGCGTGCCGGGCGGGGGCGTTTGGGCTGTATGTGCCCAAGGTGGAGCACGAGGAGACGCTGCGCGAGCTGGCGGCGCATTTGCATCCCCTGGAAGTAGCGTTGCGGCGGGATGAGCTGGCTTTTGTGCCGCTGATCGAAAGCCCGGCGGCGGTACTGGATGCGCGGGCGATTGCGCGGGCGCCGCGGGTGATGGCGCTGAGTACGGGCGGGGAGGATTTGGCGTTTTTGCTGGGCGCTCAGCCCGTGCCGGAGGTGCTGAAGTTCCCCAAGCTGATGGTGCATTACGCGGCCAAGGCGGAGGGGCGACTTTCATTTGGGCTGCTGCGATCGACGGCGGATTATGCGGATACGCAGGCTTTGGCAGAGGCGGCGCGCGAGGCGCGGATGCATGGGTTTGACGGGGCGAGCTGCGTGCATCCCTCGGTAGTGGCGGTGCTCAATGCGGCATTTGCGCCGAGTGCGGATGAGCTGGATTGGGCGCGGCGGGTAATTGCGGCCGCAGCGCGCAATGAGGGCGCGTTTGTGGTGGATGGAAAGATGGTGGATGCGCCGGTGATTGCGCGGGCACGGGGGATTTTGGGGGGGTAGCGCCCGCTCCAATTCTCCTCGTTGCCACAGAACCACCCCCGATCGTCATTGCCCGGCTTGTCCGGGCAATCCATTTTCGTCGCGCTCGCTGAGGGATGGATCACCCGGACGAGCCGGGTGATGACGATGAATGGAGGGAGTTGCGTAAGTGGCGAAGTCCATCAACGGGAGCGCCGGGACACGACCTCGTGGTTCGACGGGCTCACCATGAGGTCTACTCACGCATTGCGTCCCAGTAGACCTCATCCTGAGCTTGTCGAAGGACGAGGTCGTGGCTGGTCGGCCTTAGTGGCTATCCTTCAGGCGCTTCTCGCCGGCCTCGATGCGGAAGGGCAAAACGTTTTCCGGCGGCGGCAAGGGGCAAACGGCGTGTTCGGTGAAGGCGCAGGGTGGGTTGATGGCTTTGTTGAAGTCGAGGACGATGGTTTTGTCCGTGACGTCTTCGCCGAAGAGGAAGCGCGAGGCGGGGTAGGTGGAGTCCTTCGAAGTCGGGTCGCGCAGCACGAATTGCGGCGATTGCGGCGTGCCGTGGGTGGCGATCAGCTCGTAGGTCTGGCCGTCATGCGTGAAGACGGCCTTGTGGGTGGCTTCGATATCGGTGGGGATGGATTTGGTGGTGTCCACCGTCATGCCCTTGGGCGTGGCGAAGGGCACCCAATCGGCCACGATGCGCCATTCGGGCTGGGCGGGGAAATAATCGATGCCGGGGAAACGCGCCGGTTCGGGCGAGGCGGTGTCACGCACCCGCAGGGCGTTTTCGCCGTTAAGCGTGGTGATTTCGAGCAGCAACGAGCCGGCGGTGAAGCGCGGCGGATGGTGCTTGTCGAGCTTGATGGCTTGCGGGGCACCGCCATCGGCAGGGGTATAGGTGACCTTGCCGTCAGGAGCTTGCGTGATCGCGCCGACATGGGCGGGGCCGGCGGAGAGGACGATGTCGTTATCCGCGGCGGTGCCGACTGTGACAGTGCCTTCGGCCAGCCAAAAGCGGCCGATAATGTTGAGCCAGCCATCGGAAGCGGTGAGATTGGCGAGGCGCTTGGCCTTCCAGGCGTCGAGGGCGGCGAGATAATCGGACATGGCAAAAAATTCCTTCAGGCGGGCATGCGCGGCACGCTGCTGAGCAGCCGCTGCGTATATGGGTGTTGCGGATTGGCAAGAATAGAGGCGGTGGCGCCGGCTTCGACGATCCGGCCTTTTTCGAGAATGACGATTCTTTCGCAGAGGGCGGCGACGACGCCCAGGTCGTGTGAGACGAAAACCAGGGTCATCTGCTCGCTGAGGCTTTTAAGCAGATCGACGATGCGGATGCGGGTGGACAGATCAAGCGCGCTGACCGCTTCGTCGGCCAGCAGCAGGCTGGGGCCGGCGACGATGGCGCGGGCGATGGCGATGCGCTGGCGCTGCCCGCCGGAGAATTCGTGTGGGTAACGGCCCAGGATCGTGCCTTCGAGGCCGACCGAGGCGAGGGCGTCGGACACCATCTGGCGGTGATCGCCGGGAATGCGCAGGGCGCGCAGGGGCTCGGAGACGATGGAGAGCACGGTTTGGCGCGGGTCGAGGGACGAATAGGGGTCTTGAAAGACCACCTGCACCTGGCGGCGATAATCGCGCATGAAGCGGGGGCTGCGCGGATCGAGCGGGGTGCCGTTGAAGGTGATGGAGCCGGTTGAGGGGCGGGTGAGGCCCAATAGCAGGCGGAGCAGGGTGGTTTTGCCGGAGCCGGATTCCCCGACGAGGCCAATGCTGTCGCCGGGCTCGATGGTGAGCGAGACGCCGTCGAGCACGCGTTTGCTGGCAGTGTAGCCGAAGGTGAGGTCCTGGACGCTGAGGAGGCTCATGGTTGGGCTCCCAAAGCGGCATCAAACGCGTGGGCGGCGGCGACGAGGGTGGCGGTGTAGTCGTGTTGCGGGCGGGCGAAGATTTCGGCGACGGGGCCGGTTTCGACGATGACGCCACGGCGTAGGACCGCGACGCGATCGACAATGCCGGCGACGACGGGGAGGTCGTGGCTGATGAAGAGCAGGGCCATGTTGCGCTGGCGGACGAGGCTATCGAGCAGGCGCAGGATTTCGGCCTGGGTGGTGACATCGAGCGCGGTGGTGGGCTCGTCGGCAATTAGCAGATCGGGGCGGCAGGCAAGGGCCATGGCGATGGCGACGCGCTGGCGCTGTCCGCCGGAGATTTCGTGCGGATAGGCGTGGGCGATGCGCTGGGGATCGGGCAGGGCGACGTCGGCCATGAGGTCGAGAATGGCTTGGTCGAGGGCGGCGCCGGAGAGCGAATTGCCGTCGCGGGCGGCGCGACGTTGCAGGGGCTCGGCGATCTGGCGGCCGATGCGCATGAGTGGATCGAGCGCGGTCAACGGCTCCTGAAAGACCACGGCGACGTCGGTGCCGCGCAGGTGATTGAGTTGGTGGTCGGGGGTGCCGATGATCTGCTGGCCGGCGAGGGTGATCGAGCCACTGGCTTTGATGCTCGGGGGCAACAGGCCTGTGGCGGCCATGGCGGTGAGGGATTTGCCGGAGCCGGATTCGCCGATGAGGCCCAGGCGTTCGCCGGGAGCAATGCTCAGGTTGAGACTGTCGACCAGCGTGGTGGTGCTGGTTTTGAGGGTGAGGCCGGTGATGGCGAGGAGAGCGGTCATCGGGCGCGCCTTGTGGGGTCGATGCTGTCGCGCAGGCCATCCGCGAGGAGGTTGATGCCGATGACCAGGGAAACCAGCGCAATGCCGGGGGCGATGGCGCCGATGGGCGCAGTGTAGACCGTGCCCTGGGCTTCCTGCAGCAGGCGGCCCCAGGAGGCGTTGGGCGGTGGGGCGCCGAGGCCGAGATAGGAGAGGGATGCTTCAGCAATGACGGCGAGGCCGAATTGCAGGGCGAAATTGACCGATAGGGTCGGCCAGATATTGGGCAGGATATGGCCGAAGACGATAGCGGGCCAGGACGAGCCGGAGGTGCGGGCGGCGGTGATGTAATCCATCAGCAGCACGCGCTTGGCGAGAATGCGGGTGAGGCGGGCGACGATGGCCGAGAGCGCAATGCCGATGGCGACGATCGCGGAGGCCAGGTTCGCCGTGTCGCTGGCGGCGACCACCAGCATGGCGATCAGCAAGGTCGGGAAGGCGATCAGGATATCGAGGGTGGCGGCGAGGGCATCGTCGAGCAATTTGCTGGCGAAGGCGGCGAGGATGCCCAGGGTGACGCCGATGAGCACGCCGATGGCGACGGCGCCGGTGCCCACGATGAGCGCGATGCGCGAGCCGATCATGATCTGGGTGAGGAAATCGCGGCCGAGCCGATCGGTGCCGGCCCAGTGCAGCCATGACGGGGCTTCGAGGCGCCCGCCGCTCATGCCGGTGGGATCGTAGGGCGTCCAGACGAGGGTGAGCAGGCCGATGGCGATGTGGAGGCCCACGAGCGCCAGGCCCGCCCAGAGGGTGATTGAGCCGTAGCTGCGGCGCTTGGGGGTCGTGACGTCGAGCGTGGTCATGGCGTGCCGGCTCCACGGTCGCGCAGGCGCGGGTCGATGAAGCGCTGCAGCAGGTCGGCGGCGAAGCCGATCAGCAGGACGAGGAGGGTGGAGATGAAGAGCACGCCCTGCACGTTGGGATAGTCGCGCTGCTGGATGGCGAGGAGGAGCATGGAGCCGAGACCCGGCAGGCTAAAGACGCGTTCGATGACGACGGCGCCGAGGAAGGTGCTGGCGAGTTCGATGCCGAGAATGGAAATGACCGGGACGGCGCCATTGCGCAGGCCGTGGCGGATCAGGGCCTCGGGGAAGGACGAGCCGAGGGCGCGGGCGGTGCGCAAATAGTCGCTGCCGAGCACGTCGAGCGTGGCGGCGCGGACATAGCGCAGGACCGAGGCGGCCATGACCAGGGCAATCGTGAGGACGGGCAGGATCATGGCGGTGGCGGCTTCGCCGAAATTGGTCCAGCCGCGCAGGGGGAAGCCGCCCGAGGGCAATAGGCGCAGATTGATGGCGAAAAGCGTAACCAGCAGGATACCGACCCAGAAGACGGGGATGGCGATGCCGAGTTGGGAAACCACGGAAATCAGGCCGCCATACCAGCGATCGGAGCGGACGGCAGCGACGATGCCGAGGGGAATGGCGAGGGCCAGGGCCAGCAGGAAGCCGAGAAAGGTCAGCGGCAGGGTGACCGACATGCGGTTGCCAATTTCGCCGATGACAGAGGCACGGCTGACGAAGGATGTGCCGAGGTCAAAGCGGGCGAGATTGCCGATGAAGGAGACGAATTGGCTGTAAAGCGGCTGATCGGAGCCGACCTGGCTGCGGGCGGCGGCGATCTGGGCCTCGGTGGCGCCGACGCCGAGCAGGGCATTGGCCGGATCACCCGGCAGCAGGCGCAGCAGGACGAACAGCACGATTGCCGCGATCAGCAGGGACGCGATGAGAATGACCGAGCGGCGCAGTGTGTAAGCGAGAATGGGG
>DATMSG010000121.1:0-13256 GCA_035565515.1 Devosia sp. | reverse complement strand
CGTGGCGCATGGCCGCGACGAGGCGATCTGCCGCCGGGCCGGGGCCGGAAAGCCGCGCGCCGGTAAGGTAATCGGAAAGACCGGCCTCAACGGCGCGGGCGCAATCGGCACTGTCGGCGGAAAAGTCGTACATGGCAGTGTTGCTAACCCTTTGGCATCAAGGCTTCAAGGGGACTTCCGGCCTTGGCCGCCGGCGCAAGTGCGGCTATCACCATGCCATGGCACGAAAAGCATCCAAGGGTTTCTGGCGGGTATTGCGGTTTTTCGGCACGCTCGCCGCCGTGCTGGTCGCCATTCCGCTGCTGCTGACCCCGATCTATCTGGTGGTCGATCCCATCTCGGTGCCGATGCTGGAGCGCTATCTTACCGGCCGTCCCGTGGTTCGCACATGGCGCGACATTGATGATATTTCGGACCGGCTGAAGGCCTCGGTCATCCTCTCGGAAGACGGGCAGTTCTGCCGTCATTGGGGTGTCGATGTGGCGGCGCTACGGGTCGAGATCGACAATTTCATTGCCGGCGAACCGGCGCGCGGCGCGTCGACCCTGACCATGCAGGTGGCGCGGAACCTGTTTCTCTGGAACGATCCCGATCCCATCCGCAAACTGCTCGAAGTGCCACTGGCGCTTTATGTCGATCTGGTCCTGCCCAAGAAGCGGATCATGGAGATTTATCTCAACATTGCCGAATGGGGTCCGCAGGGCGAGTTTGGCGTGGTGGCCGGGAGCGAGCGGGCTTTTGGGCGGGAGCCGCAAAATCTCGATTGGCGCACGGCAAGCCTGCTTACAGTGACGCTGCCCAATCCGCTATTGCGCAATCCGGCGCGGCCCAATGCGGGGCTCCTCAGGGTAGCCGGGATCGTCGAAGAACGGGCGCGCACTTATGGCGTGCGGGCGAGCTGTGTGGGGAAGGGCGGGCGGCTGGATCTTTAGACCAGTCGCCTTTGCGCTGAGACAGAAGCAGACATCATCCTGAGGTCTCTCGGAGCGCCCGTTTCAAGGCAAACGTGAAACGGTCTAGCGTTTCCATCATCCCACCGGGACGAGCCCGCTGGCGACGACAACCAAGAGATCTGGGGGTAGTTTAAGCGTCGTCACCGCCGCCATGTTCGCGCACGATATTGGTCTCGGGCACTGGCGGGCTCTCGTGCGGGCGGCCGAAGTCGGGTGCGGCGGTTTCCTGGCCGGCATCGATGATCGAGCGGCGGATGGCGCGGGTGCGGGTGAACATGGCTTCCAGAGCCTCGCCATCGCCGGTGCGCACGGCGCGCTGCAAGACCGAGAGGTCTTCGGAAAAGCGCCCCAGCATTTCCAGCACGGCGTCGCGATTGGTGAGGAACACGTCGCGCCACATGACGGGGTCGGAGGCCGCGATGCGGGTAAAGTCGCGAAAACCGGAGGCCGAGAATTTGATGACTTCGGACTGGGTCGCGGTTTCAAGATCGGCCACCGTGCCCACGATATTATAGGCAACGAGATGGGGAATGTGGCTGGTGATCGCCAGCACCATGTCGTGATGCGCGGCATCCATGGTTTCGACCCTGGAGCCCATGGCGGCCCAGAAGCCGGCGAGCTTTTCGGTCTGTGCGGCCGGCACTTCGGGGCCGGGGGTCAGCACGCACCAGCGGCCGGCAAAGAGTTCGGCAAAACCGGCCGAGGGGCCCGAATGTTCGGTGCCGGCAATGGGGTGGCCGGGAATGAAATACACATTGGCCGGCAGGTGCCGCCCGACGACTTTGACCACATGCTCCTTGACCGAGCCGACATCGGAGACCACGGCGCCGGGCTCGAGCGCGGGGGCGATGGCTTTTGCCAGGGCATCATAAGCGCCGACCGGGGCGCAGAGGATGACGAGATCGGCGCCGCGTACCGCTTCGGCGGGGTCGAGCGTATAGATGTCGCCCAGGCCGAGCTCGCGCGCTTCATCGAGCGTTTCCTGGCGGCGGGTCGAAATGGAAATGACATCCACCAGACCCTGGCGACGGGCGGCGAGAGCAATGGAGGAGCCGATCAGGCCGATGCCGATCAGTGCGAGTTTACGAAAATGGGTGCTCATTGGGCTGGTCCCATGGATTTGAGAATTCCGGCAACGCCGCGCATGGCTTCTTCCGAGCCGATGGAAATGCGCAAGCCATTGTCGATGCTGTAAGACGGGCCGGTTTCGCGCACGATATAGCCGCCTTCCATCAGGGTTTCAAAGGCGCGGGCGGCGGTTTCGGCATCGGGGAAGAGCACGAGGATGAAATTGGCCTGGCTCGGCAATACGCGCATGGCATTGCCGTTGAGTTCGGCCGTCAGCCAGTCGCGCCATTTCGCGTTATGCGCGCGCAGCTTGTCGTTGAATTCGACGTCGCGCGTTGCCGCGGCACCGGCCAATTGGGCGGGCAGGTTGACGTTGAAGGGGCCGCGAATGCGGTGGATGGCGTCGGTGACGTGGTCCGGCGCGACCATCCAGCCGATGCGGGCGGCGGCAAGGCCCATCTTGGAGAAAGTGCGGACCATGACGACGTTTTCCGCTTCGCCCACGAGCTCGAGGCCGACCGAATAATCGGCGGCGGTGACATATTCGGCATAGGCGCTGTCGATAACGAGCAGGATATCGGGGCGCAGGCCGGCATGCAGGCGCCGCACTTCCGCGTCGCTGAGATAGGTGCCGGTGGGATTATTGGGATTGGCGAGCCAGATCACCTTGGTCCGCTCGGTAATGGCGGCGAGGAGCGCATCGACATCGGCGGTAAAATCGGTCTCCTCGACCATGACGATTTTCGCGCCGGTGGCCATGGTGATGATCGGATAGACCGAAAAACCATAGCGGTTCATCACCGCCTCGTCGCCCTCGCCGAGATAGGTCTGGGCGAGGAGGTGCAAGAGGTCGTCCGAGCCATTGCCGCAGATGATGCGGGCGGGGTCGATGCCATGCACTTCGCCCAGGGCTTCGCGCAGAATGCGCGAGGAGCCTTCGGGGTAGATTTCGAGGTGTTCGGCAGCGGCCGCGAAGGCAGCCACGGCCTTGGGGCTGGCGCCGAGCGGGGATTCATTGGCCGAAAGCTTGATCGCCTTGCTGCCCGGCGCGCCGGATTTGCCCGGCAGATAGGGCGCGATATCGAGGATTCCGGGTTGCGGGGTCGGGCGAGTGGGAGCGGTCATGACGCACTTTTATGACAGGCAGGAAAGGCCGCGCGGACCATATGCAAAAGGGGGATCAAAGGCAAAGCCTCTCTCCATCGGGAAAGAAGATAGTGCCGACCAGAATTTTGCCATGGGCAAATGCCTGGGGCTACGATCCGGAGCGGGCCGTTGCGGCCGAAAGGCCCGGCAGGCGGACATAGCGTTCGGCGCGCTTGCGGCGGGGCACGGCGGGGAAAGCTTCCTTGCGGGCCCTGACGCAGATGACCCCGCTCATGGGCGGACCGAAAAGCCGGCCGACGCGTTCGAAAAAGCGGGCGGAGCGCAGCACGAGCGAAGACTGGACGGGCGGCATAAAGAGCCCGTCGCGCCAGGCTTCGGGCACGAAACTATGGTCGCGCAGCAGCTTTTCCAGCTGCCCGCCGGAATAGGGATTGCCCTGGCCGAAGGGCGTGACGTCGCGCTGGGCCCAGATGCCGCGACGGCGCGGCACGACCAGCACCAGATGGCCATTGGGCGCGGTGACGCGCCAGAGCTCGCGCATGAGTTCCTCGGCATCGGCAACATGCTCGATGGCATGCACGGCGATGGTGAGGTCGATGGAGGCGTCGGTCAGCGGCATTTCGAGCGGGTCGCAAAGGACGGTATGCGAGGGACCCTCGCGCGGCCAGGCCGAGGCGCCCTGGCGCCCGGGCATGAAGGCGAGCACACGCTCGGCCGGCTCGAGGGCGAAGCGCAGATAGGGGGTGGCAAAGCCCAGGCCCAGGACGCGCCGGCCCTTGAGATCGCCGGCAAGGCTGATGATCTGTTCGCGCACGAGGGCGCGGGAGATGCGCCCGAGGGGGGATTTGTAATAGGCGATCAGGCGGCCGATATCGCTGCTCATGAATCAAGTCTAGCCAAAGCCATGCGGGTTGTCATCGCGCGGTGTCGGTCCTAGCCTATGCCAATATGTGAATGGGAGTCTCAGATGGCCGTAATCGTTGATGTTTTTCCCGCCCGCCAGGACAATTTCGGCTATCTGATCCATGACGAGGCGACCGGCCGCACGGCGGCGCTCGATGCGCCGGACGGGGCGGCAATCCGCACGGCGCTGCACATGCGCGGCTGGCAGTTGAGCGATATTTTCATCACCCATCACCACCTCGATCATGTCGAAGCCATTGGGGAATTGAAGGCGGCATTCGGCAGCAGGGTGGTCGGGCCGCGGGCCGAGGCCGACAAGATCGAGGGGCTCGACGAACTGGTCGGCGATGGCGACCAGGTTCGGCTCGGCGAAACGGTGTTCGACATCATCACGACACCCGGTCATACGCTGGGCCATATCGTCTATCATGATGCCCAGAACAAACACCTTTTTTCGGCCGATGCGCTGTTTTCGCTGGGCGTCGGGCGCATGTTCGAAGGCACGCCGGGGCCGATGTGGGCGGGGCTCGAACGGTTGCGGGCGCTGCCGGACGAAACGCTGGTCTATTGCGGGCACGAATATACTGAAAGCAATGCGAAATTCGCGTTGAGCGTTGATCCGGACAATCTCGCTTTGCAGGCTAGGGCGGCCGAGGTGAAGGCGCTGCGGCTCGCCGGAAAGGCAACGATTCCGTTCGAATTGGGCGAGGACAAGCACGCCAATCCCTTCCTCCGCGCCGATGCGCCCGAGCTGGCGCGGTATTTTGGTCTCGAGGGGAAAGCCCCGTCCGAGGTCTTTGCGGCGATCCGCAAGGGCAAGGATAATTTCTGATAACCGATCATATTTTGGGATCCCAAATCGTTAACAGACTGTTAACGTCTGGCATAAGCCTTGCACCGTTGCGTGCAGGGGGCGGTTGATCTGTTTCAAAGCGGCACAACCGGCCCTCGATGATACAGGCGAGGGACCAGAATGACCGAGATCGAAACACCACGGACGCAGCTTCCCGTTCCGGTCAATGCATCGGGGCCGCGCCCGTCGCTGGCCTGGAGCGCGCCGACCGCTGCCTTTGTCAGCCAATTGATTGCTGCGCGCGAGCATTTGCCGCCCCAGCGCGAACGGCGGACCGCGAGCGTGGACCGGGCAGTGGGTGCCTATCGGCAGGGCGCGGGCATCGCCGTTCGGCGCATGCCCGAGGGTTATCGCAAGACGGTCGTCGTCTGATCAGTTCATCGAGACGTCGCGGCTGGCGCTGGTGATGGAGACGGTAAAGCCGGCGACCACGTCGATCAGGCTCATGACCATGAGCAGGAAAAAGACCGAGCTCGAAGCCGCGCCGACCAGCAGGAATTCGACGAGGAAGACCACGAAGAGCAGCATGGAGAGCATGTGCTCGATGATGGAATTGCGCGCGGTCTGGGTCGATTTCAGCACTTCGAAGAACAAGGCGACGATGCCGACGACGAGCAGCAGATCGCCCGCGGTGATGGCCCAGGGCATGCCCGAGGGCATGGGGATGGAAAAGAGGCCCGCGCCCCAATTGACCGGATTGCCGCCGAAGAACAGGAAAACGGCGATATTATAAAGCACGAAGGGCACGACCAGCAGCGGCACGATAAAACTATTGCCGCGGCGCGGTGGGCGTTGATTGGGCAGGACGACGGTTTCCGTCATGGGGGCCTCCGGGTGATGGGGCGAAGATGCCAGAGGAATGAGGCGGGCGAAAGCCTATGCTTTGCCGACCCATGGCGCGCCGGAGGCGGCGAGGAGCGCGACCAGAACCTTGTTCATCGGCGTGGGGATGCCATGTTTTTGGCCCAGGCGGACGATGACGCCGTTGCGGGCATCGACTTCCATGGGATGACCGGCGAGCCGGTCGGCATGGAGCGAGCCGGCGGAAGCGCCTTCGGCCATGTTTCGCGATGTTTCGATAGTGCTGTCGACAAAGCCTTGCGGGATGGTGGCGCCTTCGGCCCGGCCGACGGCGGCGCATTCTTCCACCACGCCACGGACAATGGCTTCGAGGTCGGGGTTCCAGACGGGGCCGGTGGCGCGCAGGGTCAGCGAGGGCACGATGGCGATGGAATTGCCGGTGAGCTTGAGCCAGGCCTGCGAGACGAAATCGGCATGGGCTGATGCTTCGATCTCGGTCTTGGCAAAGAGCGCGGCAAAGTCTTCGCCGTTCTTTCCCGCGGGCACGGAAATGATGCCGTGGCGATGCTGAACGATGCGGCCGGGCGCGCTGCGGGCAGCGGGCAGGTTGATGATGACGGGGACGATGCGGGAGACGGGCACGAGGTGCGCAAAGAGGCGCTCGTGCTCGACCCCGTTCTGGATGATGGCGACGCGGGTGTGGCCGGCCAGCAGATGATCGAGCCAGGGTTTCGTGACGTCGGCGTCATAGGTTTTGGTGGCGACGAGGACCCAATCGACGGGGGTGGCGTCGGCGGGGTTGGTGATGATTTTGGGCGTGGCCGTGATCAGGCCCTGGGGTGTTTCGACTTGCAGGTCAGTAACGGGCGTGCGAGCGCAGACAGTGACCTCGATGCTGGGGTCCTGGGCGAGCCAGGCTGCCACCGTGCCGCCAATGGCGCCGGGTCCGATGAGGGCAATGGTGGTCATGGAAACTCCGGGGGCGGGCTGTGGCGAGATCGGGATCAGTATGCCCGCTAAAGCTGACACTGCAATGCGCAATCCACTGAACATCACCCTCGGGTGAGGCCCGAGGATGACGCCGATGGTGGGGCGAAGCGCCAAAGGGCGGTGAAATAGCCCGGCTGGAACGGCGCTCCCCGAGACCTCATGGTGAGCTTGTCGAACCACGAGGTTGCGGGAGTGGAGATTTGGGTGCCACGACCTCGTCCTTCGACAGGCTCAGGATGAGGTCTACTGGCGTTTCCGTTGGTTTATAGAGCGCTTTAGAGTTTTACCGCCAGCCCGGTCCGCACGCTTTCGTCGGCTGCAAGGCAGATGTGGAGCGAGGTGACGGCGTCGTTCATGTGGCGGGTGAGGTCCATATCCTCGGTGATGGCGCGATAGACGAAATCCTGTTCGCGATCGCAAAGGCCCTGGTGGTCGGGCTCGCCGTGCATGTCGAGCCAGTCGTCGGGGCGGGCCGGTTTGTTATCGGCATCGAGCGCGCCGTGATGGACGAGGATGCGCGAGGTCTGGGTGTGGGCGTTGATATCGGCCGAGGCCGCGCCCTGATCCATGACGATGGAAACCGAGCCATTGGGGGAGATGACGTCTTTCACGAAGAAGGCGGTTTCCGACATCATCGGGCCCCAGCCCGCTTCATACCAGCCGACGCTGCCATCATCGAACAGCACCTGGAAGTGGCCGTAATTATACATGCCCTGCGGCAGGCCCTTGGCAAGGGTGACGCCCATGCCGCGCACTTCGAGGGGTTTTGCGTCGGTGATCTGGCACATGACGTCGACATAGTGCACGCCGCAATCGACGATGGGGGAAGTGGTCTGCATGATCGAGCGGTGAATGTCCCAGGCAGCGCCCGAGGACTGCTGGTTGAGATTCATGCGGAAAACATAGGGGCCGCCGAGGCTTCGCGACTCTTCGATGAGTTTCGTCCAGGAGGGATGGTGGCGGAGGATATAGCCGATGACCACCTTGCGGTTGTTGGCCACGGCCGTATCGACGACGCGCTGGGCGTCGGCAACGGTGGCGGCGAGGGGTTTTTCGACAAAGACATGGGCGCCCGCTTCAATTGCGGCCACGGCATAGTCGGCATGGGTATTGGTGTGGGTCGCGATGGCGACCACGTCGGGTTTGAACTCGGCTAGGGCGGCGGCAAAATCGTTGCGGATGGGGTAGCCGGCCAGCTCGGCGGGCAGGGTCGGTGCTGAACGGTTGACGAGGCCGACGATCTCGAAACCGGGATGGGTGTGATAGGCGAGCGCGTGGCTCTTGCCCATCTGGCCAAGGCCGACGACCAGGACTTTCAGTTTTTTGTCGGTCATGCTTTTGGGTCTCCTGGGGTCAGACGCTACGACGGGCGGCGGCGATCTCGCGGGCGCCGAAGGTGGCGAGAGCCGTCGAATAAAGCGTGGGATCGGTGGCGGTCATCGTGGGGATGACGCCATTACCGGCGACATAGAGATTGTCGAAACCCCAGACGCGGCTATTGCGGTCGCAGACGCTGGTGCCATCGTCACTTTCGCCCATGCGGATCGTGCCCTGATAGTGAAGCGAGCTGCCGACGGGCTGCATGATGGTGGCAAAGCCGGGGGCCGGGCGGCCGATGATCTCGGCGATGCGGAGGGCGACGGCCTTGGCCGCCTCGACACGGGTCTTGTCTGCTTGGGATGGCCTCCACTTGATCGAAATCGAGGGCAGGCCGCGCCAGTCGAGCCTGGTTTCGTCGAAGACGACCCGATTGTCCCAATCGATATCGGTGGGGCAGAAAACCCCCATGCCGACGGGCTGGCCGGTGAAGCCGGGCGTTCTCTCGATGGAGGAGAGGCTGGTGGGGTGGATCGTGACCGAAAAGGGGAATTCATTGGTCGCCGGAATCCAGCTCATGGCCTGCATGGGCGGATCGCTGCGGAGTTCGGCCATCTGGGAAATGATGAAATGGTCGTTGAGATGGCGCCCCAGGGCGGCCGGCCGAATGCCGGAGGCAAAGAGCAATTGCGGGGTGTGGAGTGAGTCGCAGGCAAGAACGACGGTGCCGGCGGCAAGGGTCCAGGTTTCGTTTTCGCCGGCGCGGGCCAGTACGACGCCGGTGGCGCGGCCATTTTCATAGAGGACCCGGCGGCAGACCGTTTCGGCCAGAATCTGGAAAGTTTCGGCGGGTTCCTCGACCATTGGCCCCAGCACCACATCGGTGCCGTGATAGGTGAGGCCAAGGGGGCCGGGCGTGGCAGCGAGCGGCATGGCGCGGACGGTGCGATCGGGGGGGCGGCCGGGATTGAAGGCGGCGCCGAGCTTTTCGCGCAGAGCAATGGCACTGGTGTCGCCGGCGCGCGGGTCCTTGTTGGTGCCCAAAAGGCCTTCGGCGATGCCGAGGGCGGCTTCAAACTCGCCAGCGGGAATGAAGGGGACACGCTCGGCCTCGGACGGGGTCGGCGTGCCGGTCGACCATTTGGTGCCCATGCCGCCGACATTGGCGGCGGAAAAGCCGGCGAAGAGATTTTCGGACGGGTCGGATTCGTTGGCGATGAACAGGCCCGAGCGGCGCAGGAAGGAGGCATCGAAGCCCCCGGCGCGGCGAGCTTCCCATTCTTCCTTGCTAATCGAGAGGCGTGGCGTACGGTCGCCGCCCTGGGCTTCGATTTCAAGCGCCGCGCGCTTTTCGAGATCGAGCACATTGTCGAGGTGGGCGCCGACCCTGGGAAGAATCTGCGGCCCGGCTTCGACCATGACGATGCGGGCCTGTGGCCAATCGCGGCGAATGATCCGCGCATAGGCGCTGCCGGTGGGGCCGCTGCCGATGATCACGACATCGGTGGAATGGATGGGCATCGCGATGTTCCGTCGAAAAGGGCTGGTATGCAATTGGTATCAATGGTTCTAATTGGTATGTAAAGTGGGAATGCGACGTTGCAAAAAATTCTCATGACCGGAGCGAGCGAAATGAAGATTGGCCTGTCATCCTACAGTTTTCGTCCCATGCTGGCCGATGGACGCCTGAACGTCGAGACGCTGTTTGACTGGCTGGAGGAGCACGGCGCCGAGCATCTGGAAATCGCGACCTTTTCATTCGCGGCGCCGGGCGCGGAAGCGGGGTTTGACCTCAGCGCAGAGGAAGCGGCGCTCACGCGGCTGGAAGCGGCGGTGGCCCGGAGCGGAGTACCGATTTCAGGATTTTGCCTTGGCGCGAATTTTTTGCAGGGCGAGGAGCGGCGGGCGCAGATCGATCTCGTCAAGCGCCATGTCGAACTTTGCACGCGGTTCGGCGCCGGCTTCCTGCGCCATGACGTGGTGCCCTGGGCGCTGCGGCTGACCGATGCGGGCGAGTTCGAAGCGGCGTTTTCGTCCATCGTGGACGGCTGCCGGGAGGTGGCGGAGTTCGGAGCGCAGCATGGGGTCGTCACCAGCGTCGAGGATCATGGGTTTTTCATGAATGGCGCCGAGCGGCTATTGCGGCTCGTTCACGCCGTGGATCATCCGAACTTCAAGCTGACGGTGGATGTGGGCAATTTTCTCTGTGTCGATGACAATCCCTATGTATCGACGCGCCGCACGCTGCCGCATGCGAGTTTTGTGCATGTGAAGAATTTTTACACGCGGCGCAGCGAGCCGGGCCCGGGCTGGCTGAAGACGGCGGGCGGGGAGTTTATCCGTGGCGCGGTGTTCGGCTATGGCGATCTCGATAGCAAGGCGCTGCTCGCGAGTGTGGTGGACGCGGGCTATGACGGGTTTTTGTCGCTCGAATATGAGGGGGCGGAGCCGACGCTGTTTGGTTGCGAGGTGGGGCTCAACAATATCCGGCGGATGCTTGGGGAGATTGGGGGCTGATCGTCGCCTCTCTCAGTAGCCCTCATGGTGAGGTGCTTTGCGCAGCAAAGCCTCGAACCACGGGGGCGTGGCGCCGAGGGGTCGGGGCACGCCCTCGCCCTTCGAGGCTCGCCTTTGGCGAGCACCTCAGGATGAGGGCTACTGGGAGGGGCGGTGGTGTGGGAGCCTAGAGCCCGACGATCCGATCCAGCCGTGCCTTGATATCTGCCAGACGCTCGCGGTTGCCGCCGGGGACTTCCACCGAGACCCAGCCCTTGTAGCCGGCTTTGGCGAGGGCGCGGTTGACGGCTGCCCAGTCGATGTCGCCTTCGCCCAATTCGACCTCAAAGCCCTTCCAGGGGCCTTCGGCATTCATGCGCCTGAGGCTGTATTCCTTGATGTCGATGCGGAAAATTCTGCTGCCGAGAGCTTCGATCCAGTCCGTGGGGCTGCCATAGCGCATGACGTTGCCCACATCGAAATACCAGCCCAGGCGGGGATTGTCGAAGCCGTCGATGAGATGGGCGGCTTCGAGGGGGCTCAGAAGAAAATTGTTCCAGACGTTTTCGAGCGCGATGGAAATGCCGATTTCTTCGGCATGCGGCAGGAGGCGGTCGATGCCTTCGACGGCGCGGTCATAGGCCACGGCGTAGGAGGTCGTGTCGGTAACGACGCCGGGGACCAGCAGCATGGTTTCGGCGCCATAGGTTTTTGCCTGTTTCATCGCCTCGATGGAGGCGACGATGCAGGCTTCGCGCATAGCGGGGTCGGGGTCGGTGAGGGGCGTTTTCCAGTGGGCGGAATTGACGACGCCAGGAATGGCGAGGCCGGTTGCGTCGCGGGCGGCGAGGATTTCGGACTGGTTCAGGTCGTTAGGTGAGTCGAGTTCCACGCCGTCGAAGCCGAGATCGGCGATCAGCTTGAATTTGTCGAGGATGGAAAGATCTTCCTCGATCATCGACCATTTCAGGCTGGTTTTGGCCATGGGCCGGGACGCGGAATTGGTCATGCTTCACCTCTCTCTTGGGGTGAATGCTAGACCAGCCGCATTGCATGGGCCAAGGCGCGAAATGTCCCATCCCGTCCAGCCAAACAAAAATGCCGCCCGGTGGGGGCGGCATTTTCGAGGGCGATTGCGAAAGACTACTTCTTGATGGTCAGCGGGCCGACCATCTGTTCGGGCTTCACTTCGGCGTCGAATTCTTCGCCGGTGAGCAGGCCCAGTTCGATGGCGGTTTCGCGCAGCGTGGACCCGTTCTTGTGCGCGGTTTTCGCGATCTTGGCCGCATTGTCGTAGCCGATCTTGCGGTTGAGCGCGGTCACCAGCATCAGGGATTGATCGACGAGCTGCTTGATGCGCTTGCGGTCGGGCTGGATGCCGATGGCGCAATTGTCGTTGAAGCTCTTGGCGGCGTCGGCGAGGAGGCGGACGGACTGCAGGAAATTATAGGCGATGACGGGCTTGAAGACGTTGAGCTCGAAATTGCCCTGGCTGGCGGCAAAGCCGATGGCGGCGTCATTGCCCATGACATGGGCGACGACCATGGTCATGGCTTCGGACTGGGTCGGGTTGACCTTGCCCGGCATGATCGAGGAGCCGGGTTCGTTTTCGGGGATGGTCAGTTCGCCGAGGCCCGAGCGGGGACCGGAGGCGAGCCAGCGCACGTCATTGGCGATCTTCATGAATGCAACGGCGAGCTGTTTCAGCGCGCCCGAGGTGCCGACAAAGGCGTCATGGCCGGCCATGACGGCATATTTGTTGGGCGCGGTGATGAACTGGTGGCCGGAGAGGGTGGAAATTTCGGCGGCGACGGCGACGGCGTAATCGGGATGGGCGTTAAGGCCCGTGCCGACGGCGGTGCCGCCAAGGGCGAGTTCGCGCAGCTGCGGAAGGGTGACCTCGATGGCCTTGATGGCGAGGTCGATCTGGGCGACCCAGCCGCTCATTTCCTGGCCCAGGGTCAGGGGCGTCGCGTCCTGGAGATGGGTGCGGCCGATCTTGACCACATCCATGAATTCCTCGGCCTTGGCATTGAGCGTATCGCGCAGGATTTTCACCCTGGGGAAGAGGTAGTTCACCACCGCCTCGACAGCGGCGATGTGCATGGCTGTGGGATAGGTGTCGTTGGACGACTGGCTCATATTGACGTGGTCATTGGGGTGGACGGGCTTTTTGGAGCCCATGGTGCCGCCGGCCATTTCAATGGCGCGGTTGGAGATGACCTCGTTGACATTCATGTTCGACTGGGTGCCGGAGCCGGTCTGCCAGACGACGAGCGGGAAGTGATTGTCGAGCTTGCCTTCGATGACTTCATCGGCTGCCGCGACAATGAGGTCGCGCAGCGCGGGATCGAGCAGGCCAAGCTTGGTATTGGTGATCGCCGCGGCCTTCTTCAAAATGGCGAAGGCGGTGATGATTTCCTTGGGCATCTTTTCCCCGCCGATGTCGAAATTGGCGAGGCTGCGAGCCGTCTGAGCACCGTAATATTTGTCGGTCGGCACGTTGATGGTGCCCATCGTGTCCGATTCAATACGCATGGTCATGGAAGGCTCTCCGGTTATGTGCCGCTCTTGTTGACGGCGTAAAAACAAAACGGCCGACCCGGTGAGGGATCGGCCGCTGAAATATCAGGTCGCGCGCATCAGCGCAGCCAGCCTTTCGGCTTAGCTCTTGACGGCGAGAATCTGCCGGCCGCGATACATGCCGGTCTTGAGGTCGACGTGATGCGGACGACGCAGCTCGCCCGAATCCTTGTCTTCGACATAGG
>DATMSG010000120.1:0-9108 GCA_035565515.1 Devosia sp. | reverse complement strand
GGCGGGCTTTTCGGCGCTGATGGCGGGTTTTTGCCTTGGGGTGCGGGCGGGTTTGGGCGCAGCGGGGGTTTTTGCGGCGGGCGCAGGCGGGCTGGCTTCGACGGGCTCTTCGGCAGGGGTTGCGGCCGAGCGGATGGTTTCGAGCCAGGTGCGCGCGGCATCGAGCTTGGCGGGGCGGAAGGCGTAGACGTTTTCGCGGCCCTTTTTCACTTCGGCCACGAGGCCGGCGGATTTGAGCACGCGCAGATGCCGCGAGATGGCGGGGCGGCTGATGGAGAAAGCCTCCGTCAGGACATGGACCGGCGTGGGGGCCGCCTTCAGGATCTCCAGAATCCGGCACCTGGTGGTGTCGGCGAGGGCCGAATAAAGGGCAATCGGGGGTTTGGACTTTCTGCTCATGCCCTGAGGCCTACGTAACGAAGGCGTTACAGGTCAAGCGAGCGCACCCTTTCTTCACCAGAAACGTTGTGGTCCCGTTGAGGATGACATCAGAAAGCCCCTTACCGGCAATAGATTGGTCATGCCCTTCGCCGCAGTCTGGCCGCCAGGGAGGAGTTGTTATGAGTTCCGCAACACAGCCAAAATCCTATTCCTGGTGGAGCCGGGAACAGCGCCCCTATACACCGGCCGAGCTGATCGTCGATGCCGTGGTGCATATTCTGGGGCTTGTCGTCGCCATTGCGGCGGGATCGGTGCTGCTGGCGCTGACCGGGATGCATACGGCACCCGAGGCCTTTCCGGCTTTGACGGTTTATGTCGCGACGCTGGTGGCGGTGCTGGGCATATCGCTCGCTTACAATATGTGGCCGGTTTCGCCGATCAAGCAGCATCTGGCGCGCTTTGACCAGGCGGCGATTTTCCTTTTTATCGCAGGAACTTATACGCCATTCCTCGCCGTGATCGGCGGCACGCCGGCGGGCGCGATCATGATGAGCCTCGTCTGGGGTGCATCGCTGATCGGGGTGGCGCTGAAACTGATCGTGCCGCAGCGGTTCGGGCGCCTCGCGATCGTGCTCTATCTGGCGATCGGCTGGAGCGGCATTGTCGTGTTTCAGGCGCTGGCGCAGGAATTGCCGAGTTCGACCCTGTGGCTGCTGCTGGCCGGCGGGGTCACCTATTCGGCCGGGATCGTTTTCCACCTTTGGGAAAAGCTGAAATTTCAGAATGCCTTATGGCATGTCTTCGTGGTGGCGGGGGCGAGCCTGCACCTATGGGCGGTGCTGGACTGCATGGTCATTCACCGGCTCTGACGGTTATTCCGCCGCTTCGATGCGGGGATGGGAGACGGTGTCGCCGGCCTTGATGCCGAGTTCGACGCTGCGGCCGCCGGGGATTTCGAGCACGAATTGAACCGGGCCATCGGAGGGAATGCCGGTGGGGTCGTGGGGCCGGGCGTTGACGTGGATGTTTTTCACGACGCCCTCGCCGGTGATGAACAGCATATCGAGCGGTATGAAGGTGTTCCGCATCCAGAAGGATACGGACTGTTCGGCCAGGAAATCGAACAGCATGCCGGCATCGGGGGCGAGTTCCTGGCGGTACATCAGGCCCTGGGCACGGCTTTTCGCGGTATCGACGACCTCGATATTGAAGGTGTGATCGCCACCGGCGCTGTGGATGGTGAGTTTGGATTCGTCGCTGCAAGCGGCGAGCGGCAGGCTGACGGCAATCATGGTTGCCGCGACCGCAAGTGCCCGGAATTGGTGAAACATGGCTGGGCCTTTGCTAGCAGAGAGTTGGCATCGAGCCGGGCTCAATGCGAGGACGGCGCGTCGCCCCAACCGTCGGGCCGAATTTCGGCGACCATAAGGCCTTTCGGGCCATTGCCGTACCGCACGAGCACGAATTGGCCGGGGCGCAGCTCGGTGATGCCGAAACGCCGCAGCGTTTCCATATGCACGAAAATATCGGGCGTGCCCTCGCCGGCGGAGAGGAAGCCGAAGCCGCGAATGCGGTTGAACCACTTTACCTCGAGCCGGACCATGCCCGAACTGGGCTCGACCACGACATGGGTGCGCGGAGCCGGCATCTGCGCGGGGTGACGGGCGGTCGATTCGTCCATGGAGACGATGCGGAAGGCCTGCAGGCCGCCGGGGCGATTGAGCGCTTCGACGACGATACGGGCGCCTTCATAAGCGGTCTGGTAGCCATCGCGGCGGAGGCAGGTGACGTGCAGGAGAATGTCGGCCATGCCATTGTCCGGCACGATGAAACCGAAGCCCTTGCCGGCATCGAACCATTTGATCGACCCGCTCACCTCGATCGTGTCAACGGCGGCTCCGTCCTGCCGCGCGGACAGGTTTTCGCGCTCACCGTTTTCGGTGTCGTGAGACGGATTCGTGGGATTTCCACTCTCGCCGTTAATATTGGCCCCCATGCCGCAACGCCCTTTTGCAACTCCCGTGACCACGGGTACTCGACAATACCAACGCACTCTGTCCGATTCAGTCTCAAAAGTTAAGAAGGTGTTGCGAAATAGTTGTATGGCGCCGGTGCGCTTGGCGTTGCGGCCGGCGCCCGGGCTTGTTAGGCCACTGCGGAAACGTGCGAACGGAGGCAAAAATGAAATATCTGCACACGATGGTGCGCGTCACCGATGTCGAGGCGAGCCTCAAATTCTACCGCGACGGCCTTGGCCTCGAGGAAGTGCGCCGCACCGAGAACGAGAAGGGCCGCTTTACCCTGATCTTTCTGCGCGCGCCGGGCGACGAGGGCGGCGAAGTGGAGCTGACCTATAACTGGGACCCGGAAACCTATACGGGCGGCCGTAATTTCGGGCACCTCGCCTATCGCGTGAAGGACATCTATGCCCTCTGCCAGCATTTGCAGGATATGGGCGTCGTCATCAACCGGCCGCCGCGCGACGGGCATATGGCCTTTGTGCGCTCGCCGGACGGGATTTCGGTCGAATTGATTCAGGATGGTACCCTGCCCCCGCAGGAGCCCTGGGCTTCGATGCCGAATACGGGAACCTGGTAGGTTTACCGGGGCGGAAGCCTTTGCCGCACCTCTCCCCTCATGAGGGAGGTGCCGCATCCCGTAGGCGGCTAAAGCCAACAATAACGAATCGCTAACCGTGCTGCTTAGGGCGCGGTTAGCGAAACGCTTCTAATTTTAGCGACTGAACCGTTCGGCCCATTGTGTGTGGTGCTTTTGCCACAGCGGGCATATCGGGAAAGTTGCCATGCCCCGTTTTCTTCGCTCTATCCTCGCCATCGGCGCTGTCGTCACCACGCTGGCGGCCTGTGTGCCCATGGCCATGTTCGCCAGCGGCAGCGGGGCCGGCTATTCCGGGCTCAAGTCCGATTGGGGGACCTATGTGTCCTCCAGCACGGTCAATGCGTTCTGCCTATCGCCCAAACTGCGCTTGCTGATCTGGGAATTCGAGGGGCATTTCGGCAAGAAGGTGGTGATGCAGTCGGGCTATCGCGACAACTATCACAACAATGCCGCCGGGGGGGCCGACAACTCCTATCACACCAAATGCATGGCCGCGGATTTCTACATTCCGGGCGTGGACAAGAGCCGGCTGATCGCGTTCGCCATGCGCACTTCCGCCGTGGGCGGGCTCGGCTGCTATCCCGGCCGGAACTTCATTCATGTCGATGTTCGCGACCGTCCGCGCGGCTACAATCGCCCAGTCACCTTCTCAGGCTGTTGATAACTTTCGGCTTTTTGAAAAAAGTGCGAAATCTCCAACGAGGGGGTTGCGCATGAGAAAAGCTCCCTCTATACGACACCCAGCGTTGAGCGCGCCCTTCGTCTATCGGTTAGGACGGCACCCTTTCACGGTGCAGAGAGGGGTTCGATTCCCCTAGGGCGTACCACGCTTCTCCCACTTATTGTCGGGAAAGCGGGTTGGCTCAGGCGCTCGACGATGCTTAGGCGCCCTTCGTCTATCGGTTAGGACGGGACCCTCTCACGGTCCAAAGAGGGGTTCGATTCCCCTAGGGCGTACCAGCGTTTTTTTTTGCAAATTCCCCTGATCCGGAATGCGATCATAGCCCTTGGGCCAGGTGATTGAACCGAATGGCGCATCGCCAGGCGGATGCTGGCGGCGCAATTGCCGTCTGTCAGCAGTTTGACCTCAAATCGGCCGTTCGGGGCATCCCGCGTAGTCTCAAAAACTGCCGGCGATGATCTTGCCATTTTGCCCCCCGCGTCGGAATGATAGGCTGAAGAAACCTGGACAACGGCGATGACAGGTCAGCAAGATAGTCTCGCATCAGTCGAACTATCGGGGCGATGGGGGGTCTTGAGGCCGCTTGCCGTCGGCGCGGACAGCGCGAGCATTTATGCGCTATCGCACGATTCCTCCGTCGAACTTACCTGGCGTCAGATGAAGGTTGGACCGTTTGGCGATCAGGCGACGTTTGACGCCCATGTGCGCGAACTCGTGTCCGATCCTTACCGGGCATTCTTTACGGTCGTCACGCCCGACAACGAAGCAGTTGGCTGGCTCTGCCTGATGGAGGCCCAGGGCGAGCATAAGTCGATCGAACTCGGATATGTCCTTTATACCACCCGCCTGCAACGCACGACGTTAGCGACCGAAGCCCTCTACCTGGTCATGCGCCACGCTTTCGAGTTGGGCTACGCAAGGCTCGAATGGACCTGTACGGCAGAGAACGACCGGTCACGTCGCGCTGCCCTGCGTCTGGGGCTGACATTCGAGGGTATCATGCGCAAAAAGTGGACGCTTAAGGGTGTGCCTCGCGATATCGCAATGTATTCGCTTCTGGACAGCGAGTGGCCGGCCCGGCGCGCAGCGCTTGAGGCATGGCTCGCTCCCGACAACTTCATCAATGGTGTGCAAGTCTCCACACTGCGCTGATGAGGTCGCAAATGCACGAGGCCGGATGAAAGAGCGAATGCAGACCCGCGTGTCGCGCCATAGCCCGACGCGCGGAGCGCACCCGGGTGTTCTACTCTTGTTTCGGGTCTTAAGGGGCACGAGCCAGGAGCAGCCGGTCCCCTACCAACCCCCATTGCGACAATTCGGCCAGTTGGTGGCCGTGCGTTAAAATGGGCATCGGCGCCCTCGGTCTGCGGGCGACCAGTGCCGCCGCGGCGATGCCGGAAGCCTTCGGGGCGTTCGAAATCCGGCGCCTCTCAATCAGATGGGCCCGGGGGACGGTCTGGCATTGCGCAGCGTCTGTTTTGTGCTAGGGCAAGGCCGAACAGGAGAGACATATGGCAAACGACAAACGTCACGACGAGCAGGTGCGCCTGGCCGGTTGGACCGCCGGCGCATCGGAAAAAGACAAGAATACCAACCCGTATCGCGGCAAGAAGAACGAAGACGAGGCCAATTGGGATGAAGCCTGGGAGAAGGGCTTTGCCGGCGAGGACTATACCGTCTGGTCGTGATAGGGTTTGTTTCCATTTAGGAGGGCGCTTTGGCACTTTTTGCGGTGAGCTTCATGCTCGAAGACGGAAGCGATTATAATGACCGCTATGCCGCCTTGACCAAAGCGATCGAAAACGCGGCCGATGGCGATGTCTGGTCGGAAACGTCCTCGTTCTATCTCCTCAGCTCGACGAGAAATTCGGTCGGGCTGAAGGAAGAGATCACCGCGGCGGTGGAGCTGCAGGACGGCGATGTGCTGCTGGTGATCAATCTGAGCAAGACCAAGGGTCATGCCACCAGCGGGGTCGCGAAGAAGAGCTTGTTCAAGAAGCTGATCGATCAGCGCTGACGCATTTTGCGGGAGGCGCTGAAACATCGGGGCAATGCCCTGGTGGCTCCAGGCTTCACCCTGTTCCGCACCTCACCCTGAGGGCCATCGAAACGGGTCTTCTCAACCAAATTGCGAAAATGACTAGACGCGGCGGGCGGCGCTGGGTGGGGTTTGGCTTATGCGGCTCCAGGCGCGGCGGAGCTGGCGGCTGGAGTTGAAGCCGGCGCGCTCGGCGACGCGTTCGATGTCGAGGCGGGTTTCGGTCAGCAATTGCTGGGCGAGCGCGAGGCGGAGCTTGTTGAGATAATCGGGGATGCTCATGCCGGTGTGGTCGTTGAACAGGCGGCTGAGATGGCGCGGGCTGGTTATGGCGATGGGCGCGAGGGTTTCGAGCGACCAATCGCGCGTTGGATCGGCGGAGATCGCGTCCTGCACGCGATGGATGGCGGGATGGATGTGGTTACGGCCTTCGAGCCAGGGCGATAGCTGCGGATCGGTGCCGGCGCGGCGGAGATAGACGACGAGCTGGCGGGCGACGGCAGCGGAGGTCGCCGGATTGGTGAGGCGGCCGATAATATGCAGCATCAGGTCGATGCCGGCGGTGATGCCAGCGCTGGTATAGCGATTGCCATCTTCGACATAGAGGCGGTTTTCCAGCACTTTTGCCGTGGGCGCCACGGCGGCCAGTTCGCCGCAATCGGAAAAATGGGTGGTGCAGCTGACGCCATCGAGCAGGCCGGCTTTTGCCGCCAGAAGCGCGCCGGAGCAGATGGAGACGAGAAGGGTTTCGGGCGCGACAACGCGGCGGAGCCAGGCAATGGCTTGTTCGGAGCCGGCATCGGGCGGGTCCGGGGGATGGCCCGCGCTCATCGGCTCTTCTGTGTGGCCGGAGAGGATGACCATGGCCCCCTGCTCTATCGTTTCGGGCAGAGGACCGATGCCGGAGATTTTGAGACCGATCGAGGTCGTGACTTCGGGCAGAGTGCCGATATAGCGGACGTCGAACTGCACCTCCTTCTGAAGACGATTGGCATAGCGCAGGGCTTCTACGGGGCCCGCGACATCGAGCAGCAGCGTCCGCGCCGGCAGGACGACATAGGTCGGGATGCGGCGCGGATCTTGCGTCATGCAGCGGCGGCCTTGGGGGCGCCGGCAAGGGCCTGGGCGATGGTGCAGACACGGGCGAAGCGCCCATCGAGCACGGCGGCGGTGCGGGCCTTCAGCTCGTCGACGGACCAGGTTTTGCCGGTGGCGTCGGTGAGCGGCATGGTGTGGGTGGCCTCGGTGACATAGTCGACCTGCCAGCCGAGGTCGGACCCATGGCGGGTGGTGGTTTCGCAGCATTGCTCGGTGCGGATGCCGGAAATGACGAGGCGGCGGATGCCATTTTCGACGAGGAAAACTTCGAGCGGCGAGCCGACAAAGGCGGAATGGCGCAGCTTAATGAATTCGAGGTCCGGGTTTTCCAGTTTCAAATCGGAAATGGGGGTAACGAAGCCGGAGGCGAGGGAAAAAATGCCTTCGGGCTCGGCGTGCAGAACGCGAACGATCTTCCAGCCCCGGGCCTTGGCGCCGTCGATAAGGGCCTGCTGGTTCCGCAAATAAGTGGGGCTATCGACCTCGTGCCAATTGGCGCGCTGGCGGAAGCTTTCCTGGGCGTCGATGACGAGAAGAGCGGTATCGGTCATTTCTGGACACTCCGATGTGGGGGATATGACGCGATATTAGGCCCTGTGTCGAGGTTTGCGAGGCATGGCCGGGACGAAGATCGGACAGAAAAGGACATGTGCGGTCTTCCGGGGTGACAAGCGGGGGCGGGGATGGTTGAGTGGCGGCATGACAACCAGTTTTCTTTTCGATGGTCCCGAGGACGCGCGGTTCACCTTGCTGCTGGCGCATGGCGCCGGGGCGCCGATGGATTCGGCTTCGATGAGTGCGGCGGCGAGGGTGCTGGCGGATCGGGGTATTCGCGTGGCGCGATTCGAATTCGGCTATATGGCGGCGCGGCGGACGGGCGAGGGCCGCAAGCCGCCGCCGAAGGCCGAGAAGGTGATGCCCGAATATGTGGCGGCGGTGGACGATCTGGGGCCGACCAGTGGACCGCTGTTCATTGGCGGCAGGTCCATGGGCGGGCGGGTCGCCAGCATGATTGCGGACCAGATGTTCGCGGCGGGAAGAATCGCGGGGCTGGTTTGCCTGGGCTATCCGTTTCACCCGCCAGGAAAGCCCGAGCAATTGCGCACGGCGCATCTTGGGGGGCTGAAGACCCCTGCCCTGATTTGCCAGGGAACGCGGGACGCGTTTGGGACGCGCGAGGAGGTGCCGGGCTATGGGCTCTCGCCTGCGATCGAGATTTTATGGCTGGAGGACGGGGACCATGACCTGAAGCCGCGAAAATCGGTTTCGGGGTTTTCGGCGGCGGCGCATCTTCAGACTTTGGCGGAGGCGACGCGGGGCTGGATGGAGAAGGTTTCAGCCTGAATCTCGCGAGGGCGCGACGGCGACGGCCCCGTTGAGAATTTTTAGAAAAAAGAAAGCGCGGGGCGGAACCCTGAAGTGGGTCGCGCGTTTACCCTTAATCGGAACGCGATTGAAAAAATATCGAAGACCGATAAATGGCCCCGAAGGCGAAAGCCTCCGGGGCTTTTTGCGTCAGGCGAGGGCTTTTTCGACGTGGTGGCGGCCGATGGGAACGATCATGGGTGTTTCCGAGATCGGGTCAATGACGATGCGGGAGGACATGCCGAAAACATCACGGACGATGGCTTCGGTCATGACCGCGACAGGGCGGCCTTCGGTGGCGATTTTTCCCGATTTCATGGCGACGATATGGTCGGCATAGCGGCAGGCAAGGTTGAGATCGTGGAGGACCACGACGACGGTGCGGCCGCGTTCCCTGACGAGATCGGTCAGCAGATCAAGGACTTCGACCTGATGGTTGATGTCGAGGAAGGTCGTGGGCTCGTCGAGCAGCAGGAGGTCGGTCTGCTGGGCGAGGGCCATGGCAATCCAGACGCGCTGGCGTTGGCCGCCTGAAAGTTCGTCTACGGGACGATCGGCGAGGCCGGCCATATCGGTGGCGGCGAGGGCTTCGGCGACGGCGGTGTCGTCCTCGGGCGTCCAGCGGCGGAACCAGCCCTGATGCGGATAACGGCCGCGGCCGACGAGATCGGCGACGGTGATGGCATCGGGGGCAACGGGAGATTGAGGAAGGACGCCGAGCAGGGTCGCGACCTCGCGGGTCGGCATCTGGTGGATGGGTTTGCCATCGAGATAGGCGGCGCCTTTGCTGGGCGCGAGGAGGCGCGCGAGGCCGCGGAGCAAGGTGGACTTGCCGCAGGCATTGGCGCCGACGATGACGGTCAGCTTGCCGGCGGGAATGTTGAGATCGAGACCGGAGACGATTTCGCGCTCGGCATAGCCGAGA